>JACQJD010000080.1 GCA_016198185.1 Deltaproteobacteria bacterium | reverse complement strand
GAAGAAGGAAAGAAAGAAGAAGCTAAGAAAGATACGAAAAAAGAAACTGAGAAGAAGACTGAAAAGAAGTAAAGGAATTATTTTAATTTTTTGTGTATTTAATTTTTGGGCTTGGGAATCCTGAGACGGTTTATCATACAACACGCCATAATATCGGATTTATGGTGGCCGATGCATTTGCCAAAAAACAGGGCCTTCAACTGAACAGCACCCAATTTGAATCCTTAAGATCTAAAAAGGCACATTTTGCAAATAACGATTTTATCCTCATTCAACCCCAGACGTTTATGAATTTATCTGGAAGAGCTGTTCAGGCTTATTGCCACTACTACAAAGTGCCTTCGACTTGCGTCATTGTGCTTCACGATGAAATTGATCTTCCTTTTGGGACGCTTCGCGTAAAACATAAAGGGCAGGATGCAGGGCATAAGGGCATTCGCTCGATCATCGAGCATTTAAAGACAGACGCTTTTACACGTCTTCGCTTAGGAATTGGACGTCCTTCTCAGGAAAATAAGGTGGATGTTGCGACCTATGTGTTATCGCCTTTTTCTTCAGAAGAATTAAAGGGATTGCCCACCTTCTTTAAAACGGCTATAGATCGGTTGGAAAAAGTGCTTGAAGCAGCCCCAGAAAGCATGGTATAGGTCTCAGGCAATTTTTAATTGATAACCCTTGCTTCCAGCGAAGCGGCATTCCATCAACAGGCGGTATAGGCCAAAAAGATAGGATGAAACACCATAAGGAGTTTGTATGAATCACTACGAAACGATCGTGATTGTTCAACCACAATTACCTGATGCAGGTATTTCAACCATTCAAAAAAAAATAGAAACATTGGTTCAAAAATATGAAGGGACCATCTCAAAATGGGATGATTGGGGAAGTCGCAAATTGAGCTATAAAATCAAAAAGCAAACTTCCGGACATTATGTTTATATTTTGTATGAAGCAAAACCACAGGTGGTGCGTGAAATCGAAAATATGCTTAATTTGAGCGAAGATATTTTGAAACATTTAACCATTCGACGAACAGGGGGAGAAAAAAACAATGAATATGCGCATTCGAAAGAGAGCATGTAAGTTTTGTGTCGATTCTACTTTAGATATTGATTACAAAAATAAAAAATTACTGGAAGGGTATATTACCGAGCGATCAAAAATTGTGCCAGGTCGTGTTTCATCTGTGTGTCACTTTCATCAGAGGGAACTCACACGAGCCATTAAGCGGGCCAGGCAAATTGCGATTTTGCCTTACACCCTTCATGAAAGTAGCTAATGCGTTTGCCTGACGATAAGATCATTTTATTTCCGATTTTAAAGGAGGAAAATCATGAAAATTATTCTGCAAGATGAAGTCATTCCATTGGGGCGCCCAGGGGATGTTGTGAATGTTTCAGATGGTTATGCCAGGAACTATTTGTTTCCCAGAAAAAAAGCATTACCTGCAACCCAAGCGAATCTAAAGAATTTAGATCAATTAAAGAATTCTTTGTTAAAAAAACGGACACATCAAGAAACCTTGGCCAAGGAATTGGCTGAAAAACTATCTGGTTTAGAACTTGTGATTCCCAAAAAGGTTGGAGAAAAAGAAAAACTATTCGGTTCTGTAACCCCCAAAGATGTGCAAGCCATTATTAAAGAAAAGGGATACGACATTGATAAGCATTGTATTCAATTACATGAACCGATTAAGTCATTAGGTGAGTTTCCGGTGAACATTCGATTGAGTCAAGATGTTACAGCAACCGTTAAACTTAAAGTGGTGGCTGGTTAAAGATGGTCTATTGAAAATATCGTATGGCCTCCCCCTATGATAGCCGTATTCCTCCTCAAAATATTGAAGCCGAACAGTCTATTTTGGGAGGCATTTTACTTGAGAACGATGCGCTCTATAAATCTCTTGAATATTTAACAGAGCAAGATTTTTATAAGCCAGCCCATCAGAAAATTTTTAAGGCTTTTATTTCCCTTTCTGAAAAAGGCGAACCCGCAGATTTGGTTACCTTAACCCAAGAACTTAAGAGAGTCGGTCAAATAGAAGAAATTGGTGGTGCCAGTTATTTGGCTCAAATCATGAACCATGTTCCGACATCGGCCAATGTTCCTTTTTATGCCAAAATTGTTCGTGAAAAAGCAATTTTAAGAAAATTAATTTTGGTTTCCTCTGAAATAGCCACGAAGGGTTTTGAAGATACGGCGGATTTGGATGAATTTTTAGATTCTGCAGAAAAAGCTATTTTTGAAGTATCGAACCAACGGTTCGAAAAAAGTTTTACGCCTATTCGTGATATTGTTAAATCCAGTTTTAAAACCATTGAAAAGCTTTACGAAAAAAAAGAAGCCATTACGGGGATTGCCTCTGGATTTATAGATTTGGATCGATTGACCTCTGGGTTTCAAAGTTCCGATTTTATTGTGGTGGCTGGGCGTCCGTCGATGGGAAAAACGTCTTTGGTATTAAATATGGCACAACATGCTGCGATCTTTTCAAAAACACCTGTGGTGGTTTTTTCTCTTGAAATGTCTAAAGAGCAATTGGTGATGAGGATGTTAACTTCTTTGGCAAAAGTGGATGCCACTCGTCTTCGAATTGGCCGGCTTCAAGACAGTGATTGGCCGAAGCTAACGAAAGCAGCAGGACAATTGTCCGAAGCACCTATTTATATTGATGATTCTCCTTCGTTATCTGCTTTAGAAATTCGTGCGAAGTGTCGGCGACTTAAAGTTGAACATGATATTCAGCTTGTGATTGTGGATTATTTACAGTTGATGAGAAGTCATCGATCTTATTTAGAATCTCGAGAAAAGGAAATTTCAGAAATTTCTCGAAGCTTAAAATCTTTAGCCAAAGAACTCAATGTGCCAGTGATTGCTCTTTCACAATTAAATCGTGCGGTTGAAAATCGAAATGACAAGCGGCCCATGATGGCCGATCTTCGTGAATCGGGAGCGATCGAACAGGATGCAGATTTGATTGGATTTATCTATCGAGATGAATTTTATAACAAAGATTCTGAGTGGAAAGGAACGGCAGAGTTTATTTTGGCCAAGCAACGCAGTGGTCCTGTGGGCGTGGTACGATTGGCCTTCCTTCAGCAGTATACGACCTTTGAAAACTTAGCGCATTCCAATGAAATGGGTTAGGTTACGTACCGAT
Source organism: Deltaproteobacteria bacterium (assembly GCA_016198185.1). Taxonomy (GTDB): domain Bacteria; phylum Bdellovibrionota; class JACOXK01; order 2-02-FULL-40-11; family 2-02-FULL-40-11; genus JACQJD01. The sequence continues at coordinate 53,023 of JACQJD010000080.1, read as the reverse complement.
CGATCCCCCTGCGAACTCTTTCGAACCATTGTTGATCTACCCTATTGTTTTTTTTTAGATAGTTCTGATGATCATGGTTTTTCCATCTGGAGCGCATGCCCCCAAGCTTTATATGATTCATTGGGGGAGATGGAAGCCGAATTGTGTAACCGAGGGGCTTTAGAAAAAAATCTTCCTTCTGAATTTCAAGAATTTCCTTTTATGGGCGGAGGGGTTGGTTGGATCAGTTATGATGCGGTGCGTCTTTGGGAACCAAAGCTTTCAGGGGTTAAAAAAAATCCGAAGTTGCCACAGAATATTTGTTTTGGAAGGTATGATACTTTTTTTATTCATGACCATCGGCAAAAAGCCACCTATCTTATTTCTGTGGAAGAGCGCGAGAATGATGTAGAAAAATTCAATCTATTTCAGGATCGTTGTTCTAGTCGTCCCGTTGAACCAAAACCGTTCGTTTTAGAAGTCGATGTTGAATCCAATATGACCTTTGCACAATATGAGCGGATGTTACAGCAAGCCTTATTTTATATCAGACAGGGGGAGATTTATCAGGTCAATTTGTCACAGTGTTTTTCTGCAGATTTTTCAACTCATTTGACCCAATCAGAAAATGCCTGGAGTATATATGAACAACTCAGAAAAATAAATCCAGCTCCTTTTTCGGCTTACATTCACTTTAACGACGTTCATATTTTAAGTGTTTCTCCGGAGCGATTTCTAAAAATAGATCGTGGTAGAATTCAAACACAACCGATTAAAGGCACAGTTCCCAGGGCCAAAAATCCTTTAGAGGATGAAGGGTTAAAGCAAACACTGTGTAACAGTGAAAAAAATTTGGCAGAACATCGAATGATTGTTGATTTAGAGAGGAATGATTTAGGCAAAATTTGTCGTACAGGGTCGGTACGTGTAACCAAAGATATTGAACTTTTATCCTTGCCCTCTGTTCATCATTTGGTTTCAACCATTGAAGGCCAATTGTGCACGCAACGCCTGTCGGATATTGTCTGTGCAACTTTTCCCGGGGGGTCTATTACGGGTGCTCCCAAATTAAGGGCCATGCAAATTATTGATGAGCTAGAACCTCATGCCAGAATGATTTATACGGGTAGTTTGGGATACATGGATTATCGTGGACAATGGGATTTGAATATTGCTATTCGTACATTATTGGCCATGAATGGGAAATTTTATTTCCCTATGGGAGGTGGCATTGTCAGTGATTCCCATCCACGAGAGGAATTTGAAGAAACACTCCATAAAGGGAAAACGCTGATGGCTGCATTACAATATCAAAACGGACGTAGGTTCAACGAAAGATGATGTCATGAGTCAAAAAGCACTTTTTAAAAAAGTGATTGAATTAAGTGGTCTTCCCCCGGAACTGATTGAACAAGAATTAAAAACGGTTTTAAAAACGTTGGGCATCTCTCCAGAGCACATGACGGAAGACGATTTACGGCAAGCCATTGCGCATTATCTTCGCGAAGTTATCCAGAAATATAAAGCCCCATAGGGGCAAGAAGATAATATCTCATAGACATAGCCTTCCAAAGGCATTTTCAATTATTACCCATATCGCAGATCTCTCCTTCTGGGGTTGGATATATAGAGCCATCGTTCCAACTCCTAGAAGGAGAGATCTGCGATATGGGTATAGACTGTACTTAAGGATTATCTTTTTGAATAATCCCTAGCGAGGTAAGAAATTTATTATTTTATTCTACGTAAGGCTTTTTGATCTTAATTTTGAGATGGTTGATTTTTTTTCTGAGCGTGTTTCGATTAATCCCTAAAATAGAAGCGGCTTTGACTTGATTTCCACGCGTTTTTTTTAAAACCAGTTGAATCAAGGGTCTTTCAACTCTTTCAATAATGACGGGGTAAAGATCGTTTACGTCATATCCTTGAATTTGATCAATAAAACTTTCTAATTTGGTATGAACCAATTCTTCTAAAGAAACGTCTTTGAAAGATTCTCGAGGAATTAATTTAGAATTTTCTAATTTTTGAATTTCGCCACTGATGACGGTTGTTTCAGCCATAATTCAAAACCTCCTTACCTTCAACGAAAGGCGATACTAGCATACAAAATGGATAGATCAAGCAATTTAATGATGATTGCATTGACAACCCAAAGATGAATTGGCTAATCTATTTATATCCTATGTATTCTATGCTCATGAACTGTTCCAAAGGGTTGCTTTTGTTATTTCTGGTCGGATGCGCAACGACTCCTTCTGCGGTATATGAAGGTTTACCCATTTCCCAAGTACAGCCAGAAACTTCTCCTGAGGTTTCATTGCCAGAAACAATGGCTTTTTCGGAACGAGAATATCCTTCTTTTGATATTCCGATTGTTGTCAACCAAGAGGTTGACAACTTTATCCGTTATTTTCAAAAACAACATCGAAAACATTTTGTAAGATGGTTAAGTCGTTCGAGTCGGTATATTCCGGTGATGAAAGAGATTCTTTCAGAGCATGGTCTTCCTACCGATTTGGTTTATTTGGCCATGATCGAAAGTGGTTTTAATCATCAAGCACAATCTTGGGCCCATGCGGTAGGCCCGTGGCAATTCATCCGTGGGACAGCCAAAAGATATGGTCTGAAAACGAATTGGTGGATAGATGAACGAAGAGATCCGATTAAGTCAACCGTTGCAGCGGCTCAATACTTAAGAGATTTATATGACATGTTTGATTCTTGGTTTTTGGCGGCTGCGGGCTACAACGCCGGTGAAAATAAAATCAAACGTGCGATCCAAAGACATAAAACGCAAGATTTTTGGGAAATGACACGCTATCGCTACTTAAAGCGAGAAACGAAACAATACATTCCAAAACTCATTGCGACAGTTCTGATCGCAAAAAATCCGGAAAAATATGGTTTTATAGATGTAGAATATAAAGATCCTTGGGCTTTTGATTTGGTGGTGGTGAATCGCCCTGTTGATTTAAGAAAAGCGGCTTCTGCATTAGATGTTTCTTTCGAAGATCTTAAATACCTGAATCCAGAATTGCAAAGATGGTGCACGCCTCCGGATGTTGAAGAATATACGCTTCGAATTCCAGAAGGGAAAAAAGAAACTTTTTTGACACATTATGATGCCATTGTTCCTAAAGAAAAGACCATTTTTCATGTTCACAAAATTACATCTGGAGATACGCTCTATCGAATTGCTAGGAAATATGGAACCAATATTGATCCTATTATGGAGCTTAACAAAATTAAATCCGCACGCCTGCTAAGACCTGGAAATTACCTCATTATACCTGTCGCCGCCCAACGCCTACGAGAGACATAGACTGTTGATCCCGTGGGTGGGCTGTTCAAAAAAGGTAACCCAACCATAGGAATTCTGGTTTTTAATGACTTACTAAATACTTCCCATGGGAGGGGTTTTCTGTTATACATTCATGAATGTTTTTTCATTAGAAAGGAAACGATATGAGTACAAAATCAATTGTTATTTTAATTGTAGTTCTTTTGGGATTGGCTGGTATTGGATATTATTTGTTTACAAAGCAACAAGAAAAAGCCGGGGTATCCACGGAAGAAGTTGCTCCAGGGACAACTCAGGAAGGGCAACCTCCAGTGGAAGAGTATCCTGCTCCATCCGATGAATCTGGGAAGATAGAAGAGCCCGCAGATGAAGGAAATTCTGCTGAGCAACCATCTTCTCCTGATGAAGATGTTGAAGAATATCCAGATGAATCATGATTAAAATTTAAAATAGAATTAAAAAGGCGCAAAGTATTTGAAACTCTTGCGCCTTTTTTATTACTTAATTTGAATGTTGTTTAGTGCTTCTTGTGCTGCAGAATAAGGATCTTTGGTCCCCTGCTCTATCTCATGGGTTGGAAGATGTTTTAAGAGTTTTCGCTTAAGTTCATGAATGAGTATTTCAATAAATTCTAATTTTCGTTCTTGTGCTTTTTTCTTTTCTAAGAGACCTTTTTGATCGTTCAAGACTTTCTCGTGCTCCATTATTTTTTGCCACAGCTCTGCAACGCCAATGCCTTTATGGGCTTGTGTTTTTAAAACAGGAATCGCCCAAAACAGTCGAGATTCATGTTGAAGTTGAACCATTTCTTTGAGTTGCTGTTCCATCATTTGGGCATCGGGTCGATCGGCTTTATTCACAACAAAAATATCCGCGATTTCTAAAAGTCCTGCTTTGAGGGTTTGTACCGTATCGCCAGATTCAGGTACCAGCATGACAACGGTGGTATGCGCAACTTCCATAATGGAAAGTTCGGTTTGGCCAACCCCCACCGTTTCTATTAAGATGACATCGAATCCAAAGGCATCAAAAACGCGTACAATTTCTTTCGTGGTTCGAGAGAGCCCTCCAAAAGATCCCCGTGATCCAACGCTTCTAATAAAAACGCCAGCATCATTGGCATGAGACTGCATTCGGATACGATCCCCCAAAACAGCTCCTCCACTGAAGGGGCTGGAGGGGTCAATTGCCAAAACGGCCACTTTCAAATTTTGATTCCTTAGCTCAAAAATAAGTTGATCTACCAAAGAACTCTTACCTGCTCCCGGAGGGCCGGTAATCCCTATGATTTTGGCATTGCCAATGTGTTTGTAAATTTTAGGCATGATTTCAAGGACTTGCGGAGATTGATTTTCCACCCATGAAATTAATTTGGTTAAGGCTTTTAAATCTTTTTCGAAGAAACGCTTTACGAGGTCCATTAAAATTTCAATACCATAAATGAGGATAAATTCCTATTTGACTCATCTTATTGATCTTTTATGCCGATAGGGAACATGAGGATATCCGTATGCTTATTTTGGCAAGTATTTTAATAGGATTGAGCGTATTTATCATTTCGTATCAATTTTTTAGGATGGGAAAAGGAGCAAATCTCCCTACCCAAGCTAAAACGGCTGTTATTTCTGAATCTTTGGTTTTGCGTCTGACGCTCCCCATCATACGAATTTATTTACTGCCTTCCATTGGCAACCTAAAAATAGATGCTTTTCGAAAACATAAAAAGAAACTTCTGGTTCAGGCGGGTCTTTCCGATAGCTTAACAGCAGATGAATTTTTGGGGCTTAAAATTTTTCTAACCTTCTTATTACCGTTAGCAGCATTGGCGTATAATTTGACTTTGAAACTGACCCATCCCCTTTGGATCCTTTTGATCTTTTCGTCGCTGGGATGGCTTTTTCCAAATCTATGGATTCAAAACATCATTAAAAATCGTGAGCGTCACATTCGTTTGGCCATTCCCTTTGTGATTGATCTCATGAGTCTTTGTACCGAAGCGGGATTAGACTTTATGAAAGCACTTCAGCGTGTGGTCCAAAAAGCAATGCCCAGCCCTTTAATTGAAGAATTGCAACAAGTTCTCAAGGAACTTCAAGTTGGCAATACCCGTGCTCAAGCACTTAGAAATATGGCCGATCGTCTGAGCATGTCTGAAATTTCCTCTTTGGTGGCGGTGCTGGTGACCGCAGATCAGATGGGTGCTAATATCAGCACTGTTTTAAAACAACAATCCGATCAAATTAGGGTGGAACGGTTTATTGCAGCTGAAAAAGCTGGCGCCAAAGCATCCCAAAAAATATTGCTACCGACCATTTTGTTTATTGTACCAGCTGTTTTCATTGTGGTTCTGGGGCCAATTCTTGCCAAACTGATTGTTCAATTTTTAAAAGGAGGCATTAACATTGGTGGCGGTTTCTTGTAAGACAGGCTATTCCATTTTTTACGGGGATCAGTGCATTTCATCGCAAGCAACAGGGACCGAAAGTCTTTGGGAGAGAATATTTGGTCTTTTGGGAAAACCTCCCTTGCGTTCCCAGGAAGCTTTAATTCTTTCTCCGGGGTGTTTCATGATTGATACCTTTTTTATGAAATACCCGATTGACGTCGCCTTTATGGATAGCAAGAATATCATTGTTGCGTTGTATCCTGCGTTACAGCCCTATCGTATGACGTGGCCTCATTTTAAAGCACGATCTGCCATTGAATGGCCGGCCGGAACCATCGATTTTTGGAAATTGAAAGTCGCAACCCAATTACGAATTGAGGAAAAGCATGGTTAAACTTGTTTTAATGCAAGGTCTTTCTTCGAAAAAAGAATTTTTACTCAAAGAAGGTCCCAATACCATTGGACGAGCATCCGAATGCGATATTCCATTGGACTCTCAGGGTATTTCTAAAAAACACGCTGTGGTGACCGTTGAGCCAAACAAAATTTGGATTCAAGACTTGGACAGTCGTAATGGTGTTTATGTGAATGGTGTAAAGATTGAAAAAAAGGAATTAAAATTGGGCGATCGGATTTCTTTTTATGATGTGGTTGTTCAACTCTTACCCCATTTCATAGAGCCTCAAGAATATCTGGAACGCCGTACCCCTATTGTGTCTGAACCTAAAAGAATGATTTGGTATGAACCCTTTTTAGAATTTGTATCCAGGCATATCGAATGGAAATACTTTACCCTTCTTTTGTTTGGACTGTTTGTCATTCTTAATTTTTTATTGACCACCCCCTGGCTGATGCATACGGCGCAACAAAAACTTTATTTGGAAGCCACCAAACGGGGTGAGTTTATCCTCAAAAAAATTGCAGATGAAAATCGAAAATTTATCCAGCTCAAAAATGGTGTGCTAATATATGATACGTTTCATTTGAGCACCGATTTTGGACGTTATGATGAACGCATTTTATCTGTAAACATTGTTAATCCACAAACCAAAAAAATTGTGTCTCCAGCTGAACGACTGGATCAGAGCGTGGATGCGGTGGGGGCCGTTTTGAGAGGGGTGGAAGCCCAATCTTTGCTCGTTGAACCTTTCAATGATCGTCGAGCATTGATTTCTTATCCCATTTTTCAATTTGATGAAAAAAACAATGTTCAAAGGGTGGCCGCTGTTGTTCAAGCAGTGTTTAATACAGAAGAAATTGGATTTTTGAAAGGCGAGAAGCAAAGTTTTATTTTAAAAACCTTTATCATTAGTTTTTTGTTGGCGAGTGTTTTTTATTTTTTGTTGCATCATTTTACATCTCATATCTTTAGACAAGTGTATCAGGAGATAAAAACTTCTTTTCAAAAGGGGTATCGTCCTTTGGAGCTCAAAACAAAATTTGAAGACATGTCTCAAATTGTGGGATCCATTAATCAAGTGCTCAAAAAGACCAGAGATTTGGTTTCAAAAATGACACCTTCCGAACAAGCCTCCCAAGAGATAAGCTCTTCCCATAACAGCGACGAAATCTTGAGAAGCTTACTAACTTCCTTACCAGAAGGGGTGGTCATCTTAAGTGATACCTATGAGGTTGTTTATGCCAACCCCATCTTTTATCGCCTGGCAAATTTAAAAGACAATGAAGAGATTCGGGAAAAAAATATTTTAGACATGATTGAAAACCAAGATTTGTTACGTAATCTCTCCCATGGATTGGGACAAGCTGCTTCCGGACAAAGCAGTGTTGAAGAATTAGAAATCCAAAAGGAAAAGTACCAAATCAAAATTTCGGCCGCTCAAAACAGTGACAGGCTTATTGATTATTACATTGTTCAGTTAAAGAGGATGGAATGGGTATGAGTAACCACAATCTACGCAAGCCATTTTTGGAAGGATTATCCCCTTCAGAAAAGGGAATTCAGATTGAGCTTTCCTTGGAAACACTTCATTTTGGAAGATCTCAAGACAATGAAGTTGTTCTCGAGGATCAACGTGTCTCGCGTCATCATGCACATCTTACGTATGAAGAAGGGGCCTACTATTTGATGGATCTCAACACACCGAATGGGACCTTGGTGAACCAACAAAAAATTTTAAATCAAAAACTAAACAACGGAGATGTGATTCAAATTGGAAAACACGTATTTCGATTTTGTGATCTAGCCTCTACAGCACAGCCAGTGACAGAATTCCACGAAACGACGGGGCTGCAAACGGAACCTATTTCAGCCAGTTCCCCACCACAGAGCCATTCCTCCATGAAGCACTTATTTTGGTATGGCGGGGGAGGGATTTTTGTTTTAGCATTGCTTTGGATTCTGCTCCAGCCGCTTCCTCAGCGGAAACCAGCGGGAGATAAAAAAAATGAATTTGAACCTTCTTCTGATTTAAATCTCGAAGGGGCCTTGCCAGACATTAGCCGAGAAAGTTATGCCATTAACTATGAAAAAGCGAATCAACTCTATCTTTCTGGTTATCGGGAATGGCTTTCCAAGAATTATTTGCGCGCCTTAGACGATTTCAAAGCTGCTTTAGAACTTTATCCAGAGCATCGTTTGGCCAAGATTCATTTGGATAAAGTGGAGCAAGAAATCACAGAGAGTGTTAATCAACATTACAAATCAGGGATTAATTATTTTAACAGTGCTCAATATGCATTGGCGGTCCACCACTTCCAACAGGTGATGGCCCTTTTGGCCAGACGTGCGCCTGCAACAGGGTATTGTGACATTCGTGCGGAACAATCGATGCTGGAGAACCCAGATTTTGAAAAATATTGTGACAGTTTGAAAAAAATTGAAGAAGCAAAATCAAAAGAAAGAGGCCAAGCACCATGAACATTCGCTGGACGCTCTTAAAAAATGGGAAAAAAATTTCCGAGGGCCTCCTGACGCAACTTCCCATTACTTTGGGAAGAGGTGCGACTTGTGAAATTGTTTTAGATGAACAGCATATTTCGAGAGAACATGCCGCTGTTATATTGGAAGAAGATAGTTTAAAGTTAGTCAAAAAAACAGCAACTGGAAAAGTGTTCTTTGAAAACATTCCTCTTGAAAAAGAGACGGCGTTAACGTTACCTGCTACCTTTGAAATCCCTCCCTTTACCATTCTTTTGGAAAACAAAAGCATTCCAGAAACTTCTGCTGGCGAGGCAGTACCAGTCATAAAATCGGAGACAGAGGAATCCCTTGAGGATTTTCCCATTATTTTAGACGAAACGATGGGGCATGAAAAAAAGGCTGTTCCCAAAAGTACCGATGAAACAATGATCTCAAGCCATCGTATTAAAGCAAAATTGATGGTTCTAGAAGGAAAGAGTCCACATACCAGCTACGATCTTCAAGGAAAGGAAATGGTTATCGGCAGAGATGCTGCCTGTGATCTTTTTTTGGATGACGACAAAATTTCGAGAGAACATGCCAAAATTTTACTTCAAGCAGAAGGCTATGTACTTGAAGATTTAAACAGCATGAATGGTACCTATGTGAACCATCAAAAGATTACATCCCCTCATCTCTTAAAAAGTTCCGACCATATTCAATTGGGGGACAGTGTGTTGCAGTTTGCGTTGTGTGATGAAGATATTGTTGAACTTTCATTTCAGTCCCCTACGACGCTTGTACAGGCAGATACCGCGCTTTCAAAAATTGTTCCAGAGTGGCGATCACCATCGCCTCGCTATGGGATTTCAAAAATGAGACGAACCTTTACGCAGCGTCAAAAAATGTTATTTGCATTGGGGGCACTGGGGGCATTGCTCATCGTCTATACCCAAATTCAGCCCCCGAGGCCTGCTTCAGATCCGACGTTAACCGTTTCCGAAGGGCCTCTTACGCGTGTCCCCAGTGCTAAAGATGAACTTTCTCATTTGACTAAAATAGATAAAGAGTATGTGTTGGCAAAATTGCAAGAAGCCAAAGCTGCTTATAAAAACAGACAATATCTTCATGCTCAAATTGCAACGCAAGAAGCACTGAATATGGCACCTCAGTATGTGGAAGCCATCAAGTTTTTAAAAATTGTGAATCAGACGCTTTCTCAACAGAATTTTTTTGAGTCACAAAGAAAGGCAAAGATTGAAGAAGAAAAATTAAAGGAAGATATTAAATTACATCTTGCCGTTGCTCTGGATTATTTTAATCGGGGGCAGTGGCAAAAAGCAGTGGAGGCCTATGATAAGATTTTGGAACTGGAACCCGAACATCCAGAGGCAGCCGAGAAAAGATCGGTGGCTCAAGAAAAATTAACAGTCCGGAAGCCGCAACAAGAGCCGAAAGATACTTCAATGCTCCAAAAAAATAAAAAAGCAGAAGACTGGTTGTCAAAAGGGGCCATCTTAGATCAAAACGGAAAAAAGCTTCAAGCATTGGAAGTCTGGCGTAAGGTGCTTAAAATGGAAGGAATTGATCCCAAGCATTATGCCAAAGCAGAGCAATTTATTACCATGACCAAAGCACAACTTGAACAGCAACATCTGGCAGCTATCCATAAAGCTAAAAATCTTTTGGATTCCAAGGAATATATGCAAGCAAAAGAAATCATAGAAGTGGTCTTAAAGGAATATCCTTCTCATCCAGAGGCTCAAAAGTTGTTAGATCGAATTTTTGTTGCGTTACATGGAATCGCCAAACGGGAATATACCGAAGCGGTCATTGATGAAAATGTAGGCCGTGTGGATCAAGCGATACAGCGCTTTCGTTGGATTGTGGAACATATTCCGCCGTCCGATGAATTTTATGAGAAAGCACAACGGAAATTAAAAAAATATGAATAAAAATCGTTTCATTGCGCATGGGTATTCTCTGGGAAATCGTGTAACAGGAATCAATGAAGATGTGTTTCGAATTGATTCTGAAACCGGCATTTATGTTGTGAGTGATGGATTGGGGGGTCATGACCGAGGGGTACTTGCGAGCCAAATGGCGTGTTCACTCATTCCTCAATTTGCCCACTCCTTTTCAATGGAAACCCAGGCCACGTGGCCGTTTGAAAAACAAGAAAATTTAACCTTAGAAGAAAATTATGTGCGTTTATTGCTTTTAAAAACCAATACCAAAATTGTTGAACGTGCTCGCTATGATCATGTCTTTGAAAATATGGGATCGAGTGTTCTTTTGCTTATGACTTTGGCCGATCGTTTTATCGTTGCCAATGTGGGGAATTGCAGAGCCTATCTTTATAGAAAGTCAGATCTTTTTCAGCTGACGCAAGATGATTCTTTGGCAGAATATAAAAAAATAAAGCCCACGCATGCACATACCAATATTCCGCTGCAATTTATGGGTAAAAGCGATCCCTTAAGCATTCGAAGCATTGACACCAAAGTTCCCAAAGTCAAAGACATTTACCTGTTGCTTTCTTCAGGGGTACTCAATGCTTTAAGCGATACAGAAATACACGACCATTTGAACAACGTGCAGAAGTTTGAAACTCTATCGAAAACGTTGGTGACGGCAGCTTCCCAAAAAACAAATGCTTATGACTTAACCTGTCTTGCTGTTTTATTTTCTGGATAAATGTCATTCAACGTTTTTTCCAAAGCCCATGTTTTAAAAGTTGTATTGAGCTCGCTCCAAGCGTGATGCAGCATACAAGGGAGTTTGGGATTACAAGTCGCCCATCCAAAAACACATCGATTGGGGTTGGGATTATATCCCGTGGCAACAATGATATCGAAAAAACGAATTTTCGTTCGTGGTTTTGCAAGTACGAATCCTCCTCGATGCCCTTTTTGAGAATGCACCAACTTCGCATTGACCATGAGTTTCATTATTTTTGATAAATAATGTTGGGGAATCTTTGTCTCACGTGAAATTTTCGTGGCCGTGAGCGGTATCTTTCCACCGGCATGAGCCAAATAAGACATTGCCCGTAAGGCATATTCATTGGTTTGGCTTAAGGTTAAGGTTAACATAAAAAATTATTCATTGACTTTCAAACTTCTCTCATTGTATTTTTATCAATAGATATATTCATCTATTAATTATAGTAAAATATTTTATGTTGACTGACAATATGAAAATGAAAGCAGAAAATGAGTAAATATTCTAGATGGTTTACCATTTCAGCGCTTTTATATCTCTTGTTGGGAGCAGGGGTGGGGCTGTGTATGGCTGTGTATCCAAAGAGTGTTGGAATCCTGCGTTTTTCGCACATTCATATCATGATGATTGGGTGGGTTACCATGATGATTTTTGGTTTGGGCTATCATGTGATCCCAAGATTTTGCGCTCATTCACTGATTTCGGACTTTTGGCAAGGTTTCAATTGGTGGGCATCAAATGTGGGATTGGTGGGAATGATGCTGTTTCCCATCATTCGCTTTTATCAGCCCATGGAAAATACCTTTTGGACGACCTTATTTGTCATTTCAGGTTTGTTACAACTTGTGGGAATTTTTATTTTTACGGTGACGATGCTGACCACTTTACAGTTTAAACCTGGTTTTTGGAAGATGAAATCTTGTTGTTATGAATGCAAATCGTAATTTTTTGAGAAAAAAGGAGTAGTGATGACACGACGCAAAAAATGTAGTTTCAGTTTATGCTCTGTTTGGATTCTCGTGGTGTTTTTTAGCTTGGCGGGTGTGGGCCTTGTCAAAGCCGATGAAAAATCCACCAAAAGGAGCGCCGCAGACATAGAAGCAGGGAAAAAAATTTTCCAGGCCAAGGGCTGTAATGCTTGTCACACCATTGGACAAGGAACTTTATCGGGACCAGATCTTAAAGGCGTTCTTGAGCGTCGAAGTAAATCATGGTTGTTGAGTTGGTTGAAAGACCCGGATGCGGCCTTTGCCAAGAAAGATCCTATTGCGATGGAAATGCTTGGAAAGTTTTTTACGAAAATGCCCAACTTAGCCCTTTCAGATGATGAAATTGGGAAAGTTCTATCTTATATCGATGAAACATCAAAAGAATCTTTAAAAAAGGAGAAGAAAAAATGATGATCCTCAGTAGAATCAGATTTATTTTAAGTGGATATCTGGTGCTTTTATGCATTGCCACACAAAGTCAGGCCTCTGTTTTAGAGGACATTGCTAAAAAAAGAGGGTTGACCGCTTCGGATATGCGCGCAGCGCTGATGACCTATACGCCCTCTGGGAAACATGACCCATACCTCATGTTTGCATCGGGGGGACATGCCGGCAGTGTTCTGGTGATTGGTCTTCCTTCTATGCGTCTGATTAAAACGATTCCTGTTTTTTCACCAGACTCCTGGCAAGGCTGGGGAACGGGTTCTCTGGATTCCAAACGTATATTAGATGGTGGCGGTAAAGCGCTCAGGTGGGGAGATCTTCACCACCCTGCACTCTCTGAAACCAATGGTGTCTATGACGGTCAATTTTTATTTGTGAATGATAAGGCCAATGCGCGTGTTGCGGTCATTGACCTACGTGATTTTTCGACCAAGCAAATTCTTCAAAATCCTTTATTTGTCAATGATCATGGCGGGACATTTGTGACCCCCAACACGGAATATATTATTGAAACTTCACAATATAATGTGCCACTGGGGGCACGCTATGCCCCGATGACGGACTATAAAAAAAAATATCGTGGGGTTGTGACCTTTTGGAAATTTGATCGCGCACAAGGAAAAATCAATCTATCACAAAGTTTTTCAATAGAGCTGCCTCCGTATTGGCAAGATATTGTGGATCTTGGAAAAAAAGTCAGTGATGGGTATCTGTTTATCAATTCGATCAACACGGAGTTAGCCTCTCCAGATAATATGAATCAGAAACCTCAATTGGAAATGGCCGTTTCACGCAATGATATGGATTTTTTACATGTGATTGATTGGAAAAAAGCAGAAAAAGTGGCCAAGTCCGCAGGGACTCAAAAAACAGCAGGGATGAAGCTCATTACACTTAAACAAGCCATCCAAGAAAAATTACTTTATTTTATCCATGAACCTAAAAGTCCGCATGGTGTGGATGTTTCGCCAGATGGCAATTATATTGTTGTATCTGGAAAATTAGACCCTCATGTGACTGTATTTGAATTCAATAAATTAAAGAACGCGATAGCTCAGAACTTGGTTCAAGGGAAAGATGAATATGGTGTTCCCATTTTAAAATTTGATTCTGTTTTGGCGGCTCAGATTGAAGTGGGGTTAGGGCCGCTGCATACGCAATTTGATAAACAAGGCTATGCCTATACCAGTCTATTTTTAGACTCAGCCATTGCAAAGTGGTCATTGGGAGAGCCTTATCACAAGGGCAACGCAGCATGGAAACTTTTGGATAAAGTTTCGGTGCATTATAATATCGGGCACCTTTCTTGTGTTGAGGGGGATACAGCCGAGCCAGGTGAAGGCTATTGTGTTTCATTAAACAAATGGGCCATTGATCGTTTTCCGAATGTGGGTCCGTTGTTGCCTCAAAACTTTCAGCTTGTTTCTACAACCGGTTCAGAAAAAATGCAGGTTTTATATGATATGCCCATTCCGAACGCAGAGCCTCATTACGCTCAAATTGTAAAAGCAGAGCGTTTAAAACCGTGGAGTGTTTATCCACTGGGGATGAGTGCTGAAACAATGAAACCCAGTCCCGTTGCAACTTTGGCCGGTAAAGAACGCATTGTTCGTAAGGGGAATACGGTTGATGTTTATATGACCACCATTCGAAGTCATCTGACGCCAGACCTTATTAACGTTAAAAAAGGAGATTTGGTGAGAATACACTTAAGTAGTATTGAGCGCGCTCTGGATGCAACACATGGCTTTGCCATCAGTCGGTACAATATCAATGTTTCTTTGGAACCCGGAAAAGTGGAAACGGTTGAGTTTAAAGCCGATCAATCCGGTGTTTTCCCATATTATTGTACAGAATTTTGTTCGGCGCTTCATTTGGAAATGACAGGCTATTTGGTGGTTCAATAAGGGATGACGTTTCAAATGTTGAAATCTTATCCATCCTTTTATGCTCTGCTCTTTCTGGCTTCATTGATCTTGGCGGGATCCTATTTCTTTCCATATTGGGTGATGCATCTCAAAGCTCCGCAATATCCAATGGGCCTTCACATGAAAGTTTATTTGGATCATGTGGAAGGGGATGTCGATGAAGTCAACTTACTCAATCATTATATTGGGATGGAGAAATTACAAAATGCAGCTCAATGGGAAAGGAAAGTTGCTGCGCTGGCTGTTGGGCTTTTAATTTTAGGAGGTTTAATTGTTTTAAGTTTTTCGAAAAAAATTTATTTTATCTTTTATTTACCACCCATTCTTTTTTTGATTGGATTTATCGGTGATTTTACTTTTTGGATGTATTATTTTGGGCATTATTTAAGTCCAGAAGCGCCGGTGCATATTAAACCGTTTATGCCTCGGTTGTTGGGGGCTGGAAAAATTGGTCAATTTCATACGCAAGCTATGTTTGGAGTGGGATTTTGGTTGGGATTTCTTGCGACAGGCATTTACATGCTGGCCATTAACATCAAAAAGAAGCTTCTGACACAGGCTTCCACATGAGAGGTGTTTGTTTCGGTGGGCTTCTTTTAATTTTTTTATCCTTTGAGGTTGAGAGTAAGACACCAGCTGTTTTCCAGGAGCTCATTAACCATGCCAAAGCGGGTGAAACGGTTCTCATTCCTTCCGGCACTTACGTTGGAAATTTTTTAATTCAAAAACCTTTAACACTGATTGCAAAGAATGATGTGATTTTAGATGGGAAGCTGCGGGGAACTGTTCTGGAAGTACGAGCTCCGCAGGTGCATATTTCAGGAATCACCATTCGAAATTCGGGTGTCACTTTAGGGGCTGAGGATAGTTGTATTAAAGTAGAAGACGGTGCTCATTTTGAACTGCGAAACAGCAAGGTGGAAAATTGTCTTTTTGGCATAGAACTTCTCAATAGTCCTTTCAGTCAGATTGAAGATTGTAAAATTTCTGGTTACGATTTGGCATTGGCGCAGCGAGGGGATCTTCTCAAGGCTTGGTATAGTTCTTCTTTACAATTGGTTCGCAATGAATTTTTTAGAGGCAGAGATGTCATTGTCTGGTATTCTCCACACGCCACTCTCAATCAGAATCAAATGAAGAGCAGTCGATATGGAATTCATTTTATGTATTCAGATGAATCCTCAGCCCAGGAGAATATCATCGAAAATAATTCTGTTGGCATTTATGCCATGTACAGTCACAAGTTAAGCATTCTCGGAAATACGGTTTTAAATAATCGTGGGCCAAGTGGTTTTGGGATCGCGTTGAAAGACTCGAATGAGTTTAAAATGAATCACAATGAATTGTTTCGCAATCGTGTGGGCATTTATTTTGATAATTCTCCAATGGGTGCTCTTTCAGAGGATATTCGACCTGCGTTCATTGAGCGTAACCGAATTGTTTTCAATGATGTGGGTGTATCTTTCATCGGAAGAAGTACGGGAGCGAATTATCGTCAGAATGATTTCATCGATAATTGGCAACCATTGGGCGTGCTCCATGCTGAAAGAATTGAAGCACAGTGGGAATTAAATTATTGGAGTGATTATACGGGTATCGATATACAGGGTCAGGGCGTTGGGGCTATCCCCTATCGTTTGTCTCACTTGGCCGATGACCTGACCGATCGATATGAAGGATTTAAACTATTTAAATTTGGTCCGGCGATGATGGCGCTTGAATTTGCGAGCCGTGCCATTCCATGGCTCAAACCAGATTCCAAAGCCCAAGATCCCTCACCCAGCATGCATCCTTGGACTTCGATCAAAAGGCAATCAAGTTCCTATAGCATTTTTTGGGTGGCTATTTTTTTTCTATTCATTTCATGGGGATTAAATCGCGTTATGAATTTATGATTGAAATATCACATTTATATAAGTCTTATGGGCCGCACGAAGTTTTAAAAGATATTACGGTAACTTTCGACAAACAAGTGGTTGGCATTCTTGGGGCCAATGGTTCTGGTAAAACAACACTTTTGAAATGTATTTTAGGAATTTTGGATTACGAAGGCAGCATTGAGGTTCATGGACTCAATCTCAAGGATCATGCACAGGAAATAAAAAAGACCATGGGCTATATTCCTCAGTACTTACCTCTGTGGGCTGAAATGCGTGTTCAGGAAGCAGTCCATTTTTTTGCTCGATTGCGAAATGTAAATTTAAAACAGGCCTATACTGTTTTAGAGGAATTTGGTTTAGCGGCGCATGTGTCCAAAAAAATTCATATGCTTTCGGGAGGGATGCGCCAAAAGCTCTCCATCGCCCTTTCTTTAATGACCGATCCTTCGATTGTGCTCTTGGATGAGCCGACAGCCAACTTGGACGCTTGGGCCACGCGAGAGATTCTTTCAATCATTAAAGGATGGCGAGGAAAGAAAACGGTTTTGCTTTCAAGTCATCGTTTGGAAGAGGTGCAATGGGTATCTGATCATTTGATTCAGATTCAAGATGGTAGGTTGGTTGCACCGAGTGTGGAATCCATTTCACTCAAGGAACCCTTTTATGCATGAAGTGTGGTTGGTTGCCATTTTGTCTTACAAAGAGGCCATTCGAAATCGTTGGCTCTTAAGTTTTAGTTTGGGATTTGCCTTTTTAACTTTTTTACTTTCATTTATTGGCAGTTCAGATTTAGAAACCTTTTCTCAGTTTAACAAACTCTCGGCCATGTTGGTCAATGTGCTCATGCTTTTTATTCCGCTCATGGGATTTGCTTTGGGTGCGCAATTGATTTCGGGAGATCGAGAAGAAGGGGTGTTGGTGTATCTTCTCAGTCATCCTCTGACCAAAGTTCATTATTTTGCAGGTCGTTTTTTGGGATCCTTTTTAGCATTGGCCACCTCTCTTTCTCTGGGGTTTGCCATATCCAGTGGGGTGATTGGGTTTTGGGGTGTTCACATGGCAAGAAGTTTTCTGGTTTTGTGGGGATTGGCCCTTCTCTTTACGGTAATGTGTATGGCGACGGGAATGATGATTTCGGTTTTTTCAAATAACAGAGCTCATGCGACTGGGGCGGCTATTTTTTTGTGGTTGTTTTTGACGGTGATTGGAGATTTGGGTCTCATGGGGACGGCTTATCTGTTGCGACTCAGAAGTGAGGCTATTGTGGCTTTGAGTTTATTTAATCCGGTTGAGGTTTTTAAAATTCTCGTCATTCGATTGTTGGCGACCGACTTAGAAGTATTGGGGGCGGCGGGCATGTATCTGGATCGCATGATCGGTCAAAGTTTACCTTTGTATTTAATCGGTTGGCTCAGTTTGATGACGCTGGTCCTTAGCTTGGTAGGCTGTTGGATTTTTACACAACAAGAAGAATGGTAATGGATGGGTAAAGTTGTCCTCAAGAATAAAAAAGTTCCCTATATTTTAGCAGGGGCAGGGTTTCTTTTTTTATTGATTTATATCTTATGGATTTATGTTTGGGCATGGAAGGGTGCTCAATTTAAACTGCCACGGCTTGGCATGGATAGTTGCATGCAGTGTGGGATGATTGTGAATGATTTGCGATTTTCAGTTGCGGTTCAATCGGCCGATCGTTACGGAAATATCCAAACCATTTTTTTTGATGACATCGGTTGTTTTTTTAATCATGCGGTAAAGCATTCTTCATCAGAATGGAAAGGGATGGTATGGGATTTCGAAACAAAAGAGCAGGTAGATATTTTAAAAGCATTTTATGTGAGAACTCAAATCCAAACCCCCATGGGTTCCGGGTGGATTGTTCGTAAAAACCAGACTTCGGACTCTCATGGTGTTTCTTTTCAAAATGCGCTCACCCTTTTTCAACAAGGGATGACGATTCATCTTTCGCCATAAAAACCTTATACAGGAATCCCATCGCTTTTAAGATGTTTTAAGTTCTATTCTTTATTTTTTTCGGAGGATTCAATTAATTCAGGAAAGTCCTTTTGCGCAGTTGAAACTGTCCAATCATGAATTCGTTTATACTCTTGGGCAGTTTCTGAATTTTCGATAAAGGTCAAAATGGGATCCTGTTCACCAAAAAATACTCCCAGAAATTCATCATTTTTTAAATTTTCTCGACCTGTTTTCTGAACATAATCGATCATCTCTTTTAAAGATTTATTCTCTTCATCAGCAATCTCATCTAAGGTCCGGATAAGATCTTCTAAGATTTCTTTTTTATTGAGCTGATCGCCAAAAACTTCCGCATGTTCGTAGAGAAACTTTGGAATGATAAGATGATCTAATCCTTTAAAGTAAGTATATTTAATATGTTGAACGCCCAGAGAAAGATATTTTCGATAAAAATTGTCTATGATTTCTGATTTTATACTAGCACTTTTCTGCAATAAATATTGGTAATCCCCTTTTGCATTTAAATAAGGGATTTCAAAAGTTTCACGCACAATTGTTCCATAAGATTTTTTTTGGTCTCCGAGCCAAAGATATCCTCTGCCATGAGTCTGAAATAACGTGATCAGGTGGTGTAAATATTCATGAAGAATTGTATACAATGTCGCATTTTTTAAAAGCGCAATGGTCGGCAAATCGTTATAAGGCGGATTTAATCCGGTATTCTCATGATCTTGAATTGCATAATAAACACCTACTGCATGTGGCTCTTCCAATAATTGAGCTTCATACCATTCTTTTTGAGAATCCTCATAAAGATCAGGAATCGTGGTATATTGTGGATCGGCACTTTGCATTTTATCAACACGAATTATTTTAATGCCTTCTTGGCTTAGAATTTCCAGAATTTTGGGAACCGTTTTATCTTTGAATCGTAAGATTTTCTCGGTATCTATTTCAATTTTAAAACCAATGTCTCTATTTTCGGCATAAGACCCAATGGAAAATAATAAGAAAATAATAAAAATTATTTTATTAATCATGGACGAGGCTTTATATAACTCTTTTGTTAAAATGACAATCTCCCTGAAAAATTCCTTGACAATATAACCATGTGGTTATATTCTGATGGCAGTGAAAATTACATTTCAAAGTTCGCATTCAGGTAGGAATTATTTTGAGGACTTTTTAAAGGATTTGAGCAGGGAAGATAAAGCTCACATCTTGGCTGTTTTTGAGGATATTAAAAAGTATGGTTTGAATGCCATGGGATGTCAGTTTAGACCTATTGAAGGAAAGCTCTGGGAGATAAAAATAAGAACGCGAGGAGGAGGATGGCGATTTTTCTATGTAATGCTTTCTTCTGATCACCTGCATGTTTTACATTCGTATAAGAAACAGGGGCAAAAAGCCCCTAAACATGAGTTAGATGTGGCTAGAAAACGACTCAAGGAGGTCCTTTCATGAAAAAAATAAAAAGTGTTTCATTAGAAACGATTATCGCAAGACAACTTAAAAGAGATAAATCCTTAAAAATACTATTTGATGAGCAAAAATTTTATCTTCAAGCGGCTCATTTAATTTCTGATCTTCGAGCAAGATCTGGATTGTCTCAACTTGAGCTTGCCAAACGAGCTCAGGTCAAACAACCTCTCATTGCTCGCCTTGAGAAAGGTGATCAAAGGAGAGCTCCAACGTTTGATACCATTTATAAAATTCTTAAGGCCCTAGGTTATCAACTGGCACTTAATGTTACTCCAGAGAAAAAAGCAGCTTAGAAATATCGCTGTTTCCGTTGAAGAAATAACTTTCTCTTTCAATCTAATAAGCGGTGAAAATTCCTTGCCCGGAGCCTGTCCCGGCAAAGGCCGGGGGCGCTCGGAATGTCTCATCAACTATACTCTGGGATACATCGATGAAACCCCTCACCAGCATTCGGGGTGACATGCTTAAGCGATCCCTGTTAGTTACATTCACCTTTGCTGTTATTATCCGGGGGGCTTTGTTGCTCTGTGGTTTTCTCTTTGATAATAATATCGATTGCTTCTTGTTGGTTTAATTCTCCCTGTGCCAGTGCTAGGTAAATCTCCTCTTCTAACTTTGGCCGTGTGGCTTTTACCAAAACATGTTCTGGCCAAAGATTCTGATCCGCATTGCTACCGCCAATAGAGAGTGGAATAAAATGATCTATCGTATACAGATATCTGCAATGGGAGGGGATATTGTATTTTTCATAGATTTTTTCTCGTCTGGCTTTGCTGACGTTACGTTGACAATAAGGGATGTTTTCTTGATACCGATACTTTGCAAAATCAGGGTTATCTTCTGTGCAAAGATCTCCCTGGGTGATTTCTGGATCAGGGATCAAGGGGTATGAGAAAGCCAGCGTGACCGTTAAAGAAAAGGCAATAACAAAACACGCCTTTACGATAGCAACGACGACCCTATTTTGCATATCTCCTCCTTAGTAAGTCATTTAAGGTGACTTGTAGAAACGCCGAACCCTATTTTCGACATATAAGAATTACCAAAATTTTATACAAATAAAGGCAAAGATGTCAAATCTTCGCCAAAATTTAATGAAATTTTAATGTGCAAGTCCATAGAGGGGTTTATAGCCCTACCTTGTGGTCTTTCTGACCTTGGTTATAATAAAAGTAAGGTGGAACGTGCGTGGAGATAACCTTATTTAAGCTTTGTCGTATTTTTACCGAAAAGAAAACAGAACGAGGGTGTACCCAACGTACATCCATTTCCTATAAGGAGGAAACATGCGACAGTTACTTCGAAATCATAAAGGACAAAATACACTGGAATACATTCTCATGATTGTATTTGTGGTGGGGATTGTCATGATTTTGTTCAAATTGTTTCAGCCTCAATTTCAAGGATTGGTGGGGCAAGTGACGGACAAAATTCGAAATGCAATTAGTTCCATGGGGGGCGGTGGCTAATCCACGTTTATCCATGAAAGCGCACAGCGGTCAGACCATCGTTGAGTATATGTTGCTTGTGACGTTTGTGGTGATGATCGCGTGGCGACTCAGTCTTTTTTTTGTAGATATTTTTCAACAGGCAGCCCCGCGTCTGAAAGCGGATGTCATCGAACGTCAACTGAACACGGGGCGCGAGTTTCGGTAACAAAAAATGAACGTGTTGTGTCAACCATATCTTAAAAATAAAAAAGGACAATCCTTAACAGAGTTCTTGTTCATTTTTGTCCTGCTTTTATTTTTGATTTTGGCTCATGTTCAGTTGTCCCTGACGTACGTTGCTTCTCATGTCATGCGGTATGCAGGTTTTATGACAGCAAGGTCAGAGTCTGTTTCGGGAAATAGTTCTCTATATTTGTCAGAGCTTGTGGGTTCCCCCCAAAACAATCGGTTGGGATTTTTGGCATCGCCGCTGACGATTCCAGGACAACACGTCATTCGAGATGCTGCGGGAGAACGCATTGAATTAACGTATCAGGTGCTCAGTTACATTCCTTTATTGGGGACGCTTGGAAATCCCTTACAAACATTGACGGTTGCCTCCCCATTCACCCGTGAGCCGGGACCCGCGGAAGTTCGAAGTCAATCAGAAGGGGTGTTGGACAATGAATAAGAAAAAAGTGATACCGACGAATAAAGGACAGGCCATGATTGAATTTATTATTTTGGTGCCCTTTTTTATTTTTCTCATTCTTTTTAATTTATATGTTTTTGAGTGTATTCAGGCCGCCATTACCACACAAGAAAATGTTCGGGATCGGTTTTTAACACAAACACTCGATCACAACGTCAATATGCCTTCTTTGGGGAATAAACAGCGAGCCTTGGGAACATCACCTCGGGTTCGCACATCGGGCATTCCATTTCTCAATGCAGGGGATGCCGAAGATGAAAGGCCGATTGAGACGATCATCGGCATTTGTCGGACGGTCACATGCAATTAAAGGGGGAAAATCATGAGTAATCCACGTGCGATTCTAATTTCAGTTGTAATGGCCATTTTGGCGATTGCGCTCATTTGGTCATTTGTCAATCAACAGAAGTCGTCGCTCTTACAGCTGGCAACACCCAAAAAAATTGTGGTGGCCAATCAAGACATCAATGCGCTTACGACCTTGGATGAAACCATGGTTAGAGTGGATTCGGTTCCTCAAAACTATGTTCAGCCAGGAACCTTTTCAGAAATCAAAGATGTGGTGGGCCTGATTACCACCGTGCCCATTAAAAAAGGGGAACAACTGCTCCAAAACAAACTTTTATTTGAAGAAACTCAAGGAAAGTTATCGACGCGCGTGAGCAAAGGAAAACGAGCGATGACGGTACCGGTAACCGATATTCATGGTGTGGCAAGACTCATTCGCCCTGGCGATCGTGTGGATGTTTTATCATCGATTGATTATGGTGCGGGGGATCGTGAAAAACGTGAAGTCAAAACCGTGCTTCAAGATATTTTGGTGTTGGCAACCGGACGGTATGTGGTGGCTTCTGTTCCCACCGAAACACTTCAAGATCCCATTACGGGAAAAGAAGTAAAGCGAGATCTGAGAACCGATACTCGGTTTACCAATGCGACACTCGAGCTTTCGCCCGATGAAGCCCAAGGGATTGTTTTTTTACTGACCAGTGGCGAAGGAAGCATTTTCCTATCGCTTCGAAATTCAGACGACCGGTCGATTGAAACACTCTTTACGACCACGGCCGAAAAGATTTTGGGGCCCAGAAGTTCGCAAGGACAAGAGGGTGTTAAAATTCAACGTCAGCCGCGTTGGCTAGAATTTCGGGGGACGGAAGTAACACCGGTGTATTAAGATGAAACCAACGTCTAGAGTTCCATTTTTCATTTTGATGATCATCTTGGGATGGTCACATCAGAGTTTTTCTCAAGAAAAACTTCCTGTAAAAGCTATGATCGAGACACTAACGGCAGGGGTTACCAAGACCATTGATTTGGATTTTACCCCTGGCAACATTATTGTGGGCAATCCCAGCGTTTGTAACTTTATTGCTTTGCGCGAACAAAAACAAATTACGCTGGTTCCAAAGAAAAATGGGAATACCTCTGTGACGATTCAAGATCTTGAAAAGCGAAACCGGGTGGTCATTACCATTACGGTCATTGTCAGTGATCGGGCCAAAGTAGCAGCAGAATTGAGAGATTTATTAAAAGACGTTGAAGGGGTCAAAATTAAAATCATTGGGAAAAAAGTGTTAATTGATGGTGAAATTTTGCTTCCTGCGCATCTCAATCGAATCATTACCGTCGCCAATCAATACTCGAAGGAAGAACTGGGGGTGATTGCAACACTCAGTCCTGTGGCCCAAAAAATCATTGCAGACAAAATGCAAGAAGACATTCACAAAATGGGCCATAAAGAAGTTCGGGTCAGAGCCGTGAACCAAAAGTTTTTGGTGGAAGGGACCGTGGAACGAGGGCCGGATGGCGATGAAAATCGAAATGCCGTGCTTGCCATTGAAACCGCTAAGACCTATGTGCCAGATATTTTTGTGACCCAAGCAGAAAAAGAAGGTGTCATTGAAAAACCCAGTGGGGGTCCGCCAGTCGTTGTAAATTTGTTGGTGGTCAAAGCAAAGCCTGCAGCTCAGCCGGAAAAATTGGTTCGGATTACCACCCATTATGTGGAGCTCAGTAAAAACTATGCTAAGAATTTTGCTTTTAATTGGTCTCCCGGCATTCAAGATGAATCAACCATTGAACTTAAAAAGGGAAATTTAGCAACGACGGTAACGGCAACGGTTTCAAGTTTAATCCCAAAATTAAACAAAGCCAAAACCCATGGACATGCACGTGTGTTAGAGTCGAGCACACTCGTCGTTCAAAACAATTCGACGGGGAAACTGGAGAATGCAACACAAATCCCCATTACTGTTTTTTCAACCTCTGGTGGCGCGACTCAGCAAGGAACCGAGTTTCAAGATGTAGGACTTACCATGGAAATTCTCCCCACCACACTCGAAGACTCCACCCAAGTGAGGCTCAACATTGCATTTAAATTAAAAGCCGTCATTGATTTTAATGAGCGTGGGCAACCCTCTATTTCGCTCAATAACATTAATACGGTTCTTATTGTGAATTCCGGAGAAAGTGCCGCTATTGGTGGAATTGTTTCAAATAATTTAGCATCGAATTACAATCGCATTCCTTCGAGCTTAGCGAATAATGAAAATCTGTTATTTAATCTGTATCGTTCGAAATCTTTTCAAAACAATAAAAGTCAATTTGTGATTTTTGTGACCCCGGAGATTTTACAAACGGCTTCCGAGGGCGCCAAAGACTTAAAACGAAAATTTAGGGTGAAATAATGAAATCTCTTTTAGTCATTGCAGGGATTGCCAAAAGTGGGAAAACGATGTTGGCTAAAAATTTACAAGCGGCATTTGATTTGGAACGTGTTCCAGTTCAAGTCAGCGAAGAGATTCAGAAATTACCACTGGCCTCGGCACTGTTGGTGACAACCCCGACCGATGAAAAAAGTTTGGTCCAAACGAGAACGCTCATTGACGAGCTTTCTTCTAAAATTCGCAGAGACCGAATTTTTGTGGTGTTTAATGAATACGATGTGGCACAAAAAATGGACCCCCATCGGATAAAGGCACAACTGGCATGTAATATTTTAGGGGCAATCCCGCAGCATGCCTTGGTGGCTCAAGCTGAGCAAGAACACGTGACCTTGATTGCCAGCTACCCCCAAAGCTTACCGGCCAAATATGTGATGAAGTTAAAAGACGTTTTGTTGTCCAAACACATTGTAGAGATTGCTCAAAATGAAATTCTTCAGGCAACAGGAACGGAAGGCCCAACCTACAGTTCCATTCAACCTCGTGTGGTAAAGCCGGAGGTGGTTGGGAAAGATCCCCAAGTTAAATTAAAAAGAAAAATTTTAGATCAATTGGTTGAAGAATTAAACCTTAAAAAGCTTGATACCGAAACTGGGAATGACCCAAAAAAAATAGCTCTTTTAAGACAACGCACCAAACAAGCGATCTTAGCCATTATGCAACGTGAAAATATTGCAATCGCAGATCGCACGGCTGCCAGGTTATTTGTGCAAGATATTTTAGATGAAGCGCTGGGTTTGGGGGCTTTGGAAAAGTTGCTTGCAGATCCTGCCGTCACAGAAATTATGGTTAATCGCAAAGACCAGATCTACATTGAAAAAAATGGAAAGATTCAATTGGTGCCCCTCAATTTTACAAGTGATGAACAGCTCTTGGGAATTATCGAAAGAATTGTTGCGCCTTTGGGAAGACGGATTGATGAAAAGACGCCTTATTGTGATGCCAGGCTTCCGGATGGCTCTCGGGTGCACGCCATTATTCCACCGCTTTCTTTGACCGGACCTGTGTTAACCATTCGTAAATTTTCAAAGACACCCTTTTCGATTCAAGATCTCATTCGATTTGGATCTTTAACAGATGAAATCGCAGATTTTTTAAGAGCGGCAACTGAATCACGTCAAAATATTGTGGTTTCGGGGGGGACGGGCACCGGAAAAACAACCCTGCTCAATGTGCTTTCTTCTTTTATTCCTGCTTCTGATCGCATTATTACCGTCGAAGATTCTGCTGAATTGCGTTTAACGCAGCCGCATGTGTGTCGATTGGAAAGTCGGCCGCCCAATATCGAAGGCAAAGGGGCCATTACGATTCGAGATTTGGTGAGAAATACCCTTCGGATGCGCCCCGATCGTATTGTGGTGGGAGAGTGTCGAGATGGCGCAGCGTTAGACATGTTGCAAGCCATGAACACAGGCCACGATGGATCTTTAACGACGGTGCATGCCAATAACCCCAGAGATTGTCTCTCGCGATTGGAAACGTTGGTCATGATGGCGGGGATGGATCTTCCTTCTCGAGCCATTCGTGAACAGATTGCATCGGCTGTGAATTTAATTGTTCAAATTGCGCGCTTTTCAGATGGATCTCGTAGAATTACACATATCAGTGAAGTGATGGGCATTGAGGGAGATCATATTCAAATTAAAGATATTGTTGTGTTTAAGCAAAAAGGGATTGATGCCCAAGGTCGCGTTTATGGCGATTTTATCAAGACCGAGCATCTCCCGCATTTTGTTATGGAAATTGAACAAAAAGGATTGCGTCTGCCCCAAGGGTGGACGGTAAAACGACGAAAAAGTGATTTTGGCGAGGAAGAATAACGATGCCTCTTTCATTAATCGCAGCTTATCTTTTGATTGGGATCTTATCCTTTACCGTGTCGTTGGTGTTTTATGGCTCCATCGAGCGTTACACGGTTGGCAATGCAGAATGGATTTCCACAAAATTGGACCAAATGTTTATTCCGCTTTCTCAAAAAACAACATTTAAAATCCTAATGCTGACGCCATTTATTTTGGGACTTCTGTTTATTGTTTTATGGTGGCCAAATGTGTTTATGGGATTAAGTTTCGCATTGCTCATCATTATTATCAGCTTTAAGGCCCCACGCCCTTTCATTGGTATCTTGCTCAAAAAACGTCGGATGAAGGTGAATCTGCAATTGATTGATGGTCTGACGCTCATGTCCAGTGCGTTAAGATCGGGGCTCAGCTTGGTTCAAGCCGTTCAATTGGTGGTGGAAGAAATGCCCAATCCCTTATCTCAAGAAATGAATCTTATTTTATCGGAGCATCGCTTGGGTGTTGCGATTGAAAAAGCATTCCTGAACTTCGCCAAGCGGATGGCGTCAGAAGATATTGAAATGTTTGTGACCGCTGTTGTTGTTTTAAGAGAAACGGGTGGAAATTTGGCAGAGACCTTTGATATTATTGTTTATACCATTCGGGAGCGCTTAAAATTGGAGAACAAAATCTCTGCTCTCACGATGCAAGGTGTCTTTCAAGGAACGATTTTAATATTTGCCCCTTTTGGATTAGGAGCTTTCATGTATCTCATTGATCCGGAGCATATGAAACCTTTGTTTACCACATTTCCGGGGCTCATTTTAATTTTGATCGGATTGGTTTTGCTAACGGTAGGTGGACTCATGATTAAAAAAATTGTGACGATAAGAATATGAAAAGGGGGAATGGATATGAAGACCTTTAAGACCATGGCAGTGTTGTTTTTATTAATGTTTTCAGGGGGTTATGCTTATTCGCAAGGGGAGATTACTCCGCAGAATGGCAATATCACCTTTGCATTTCAAGATTTTGGAATACCAGGTCAAGGATATGCGCTTCTTTTAGAGCGGTCTTTTAATTCCATGTCTGGTTATTTTGGAAAGTTTGGTCACAAATGGGGAACAAATTTTGATCAACATTTTAAAGTCACCCCTGAAGGAACGGTGGAAATTACATCTTTTGGGGGAGGGTTTAAAACGATATTTACGGCAAAAAATTTCACACCCCAAACGGTCGATCAATTTGTGGATGATCTTTGGAACAGGCTTCCCGCCGCTTCTCGGTCTGAGAAACTTAAAAAATCTCTTTTGACCGATGAAAGTTTACGTCACAAATTAGCCGGGGAGCACAAACTGCTTCGTGACATTCCGTTCGATATAGAACTTTCATCTACAGCCCGTGGTCCAGAAGTGCTTAAAAAAATAAAAGACACCGAAGGCAAAATCGTCTGGATTCGAAGCTATGCTGACGGAAGTAAGGAATATTATGATGTTCAGGGAAAATTAACAAAAGTCGAAGATCTCAATAAAAATTTTCTTCTCTATAAATATAATCCTCAAGGGCAACTGATGTCGGTGACCGATGCGGTCGGCCGTCGCGTTACATTTGAGTACAATACGATGGGGTTGGTTTCTAAAATTATTCCGCCGGCAGGTTCTCCGTGTGAATATCGATACAGTGCGGACAAAGATTTAATTTATGCGAAAAACTCAAATGGATTCGAATTTAAATATGCCTATAAGAAGCATCACTTAATAGAAGTTCAGTATGTTGCGGGTGGTCAAAAGGAAATCATGAAATACGATGATAAAGATCGGGTCATCTATCATGAAGGCCCTAATAAAGAGGAGAAACGTAAGGTGCGGTATGATCACAAAGGAAATGAAGACAAGTTTTTAGAGGTCACTCTGACAACAGAGCGAGGGTCTAAACACAATCCCCAAATCAATGTTAAAAAATATGAATTTGAATATGCCCGTCGAAAAGATGGCTTTAAATTTGCCAGAAAAACAGTAACCGTTGTCGATGGCATTCGGATAGAAACGGTGAATTCCGAGTGCTGTGGAAAACCCCTTTCCATCGAACGCCAAGGCCAGATCACTCGCTTTGAATATTATGAAGATGGCAGTTTAAAGAGTAAAGCCTCTCCCAATGGTAAAAAAGTAGAAGTGGAGTATGACAAGAGCAGTCAAAAAGTGTCTAAAGTTACCCAAACGGAGGCAAAAACCAAAAAAGTGGATGTGACCGAATACAAGTATAAAAATGGAAATATGGTTTTTGCGAGAAATAAGACTCTGAAAATTTCGCTTCAAGTAGATTATTATAAAAGAGGTCAAACACGTTCCATTGTGGATCAAGATGGCAGAAAGTTTCTATTTGAATACAATGAATTTGGATTGCCCACACGCATTACCCAAGTTGGGGTGGGAAGCCTGGTGGTGAGTTATAATGCTAAGGGCGAAATGCTTGGCATGGATAGTCCTTCTGGCCGAAACATTGCGGCTGCGGTGGCCCAAGCCTTTGAAACGGTGATAGATATTATTAGACCAGCAGGGATTGATTTAAATATCTAAACCTTAAACAGTTGATCAAAAATTAGTCTGTATTTTAAGGTATTTTCAAGATTAAAAACAGATGAGAATGAGTTCTATCTACTTGAAATTACAAATGAACATAATTTTTTTAAGCGCGAGCTATTTTTGGTATGGCCATTGCAGTATAATTAAATAGCACCACGCCGATGGGTGTGAGTTCATAAGGAGGAAGGTATGAAAAAACTAGGAATGTTTCTAATGCTGATTGTTTTTTTGGGAGCTACGACAGCGTATGCCAAAGTTGAAAAAAGCACCAAAAAAAGAAGTGTCAGTGTTGAAGAACAAAAGGGCAAAGTAAAAAGCGGCTGTGAGACTCGCTTTAATGAGAGTAAAAGTGCCGCAACAGCATCTAAAGAAGGCGGAAAATTAGCTGCTGAGCCTAAAGGTCAAGCTGAAGGAACAGAAACGCCAGCTGAACATCAACACTAACTGTTTTAATATTTACAAAGCGCAGTCGGGCAGCTTGTGATTTCTCTGTGGCGGCATTGCATTTCAAGCCACAGAGAAATCACAAGCTGCCAAACTCAGCTTTGTAAATCATTTAAAAGCCGGATTTTGTTAGCTTTTAAAACTTTTCTTTTAGTTTCTGCTTTGCACTGTCCAAGATAGCAGTTGCTTTTTTTTGGAGTTTTAAGCCCGCCCCAACGCCATAAGCTTTAACCGTATGCCACAAGGGTTTCTGGTGGTAGGGGATTTGCAAAATTCCATAAATTGCGGCCACATAAACCAAAACTCGAAAACATTTTTTAATTTTTTCCATCCTATTTCCATGCTTAACACAGGATCGATCTCAGTTTGACATTTTTTTTTAATCCATGGAATATAACAGCATGCAAGATGGCATAGAATCTTCGATCGTGGAACCGGTTCTCGTTCAGAAGGTAGATAAAACCGTTTATACGGTTTCTCAACTTACGCGTGACATTAAGTCTTTATTAGAGACAGGATTTGAATCCCTGTGGGTCAAGGGAGAAGTGTCCTCTTTTAAATGCCCAAGCTCAGGCCACTTTTATTTTAATTTAAAAGATGAAACGGCGATGATTGCTTGTGTCATGTTTCGATTTAAAAACCAATCCTTAAAATTTACGCTGGAAGATGGTTTAGAAGTGATGTGTGGCGGACGCATTTCTGTTTATGAACCCCGTGGTAGTTATCAAATTATATTGGATGTTATTGAGCCTGTGGGTGTGGGGGCGCTTCAGCTTCAGTTTGAAAAGTTGAAAGAAAAATTACTGAAAGAAGGTTTGTTTGATGAGCATCATAAAAAGCCAATACCCTTTCTCCCCCAAAAAATAGCCATTATTACATCACCGACAGGGGCTGCCATTCGCGATATTCTGACTGTGCTCAATCGTCGATATGCCAATGTGGAAGTTCTTATTATCCCCGCTGCGGTTCAGGGAGAGAAAGCTGCTCCAGAGATTGTACGGGCCATTGAAGTGGTCAATCAACTGGGTGAACACGAAGTGATTTTGGTGGGAAGGGGCGGAGGCTCTTTGGAAGATCTGTGGGCTTTTAATGAAGAAAGTGTGGCGAGAGCCATTTTTAACTCGAAGATTCCCATTATTTCATGCGTGGGGCATGAGGTGGATTTTACGATTGCCGATTTTGTAGCAGATTTACGGGCGCCGACCCCTTCTGCGGCGGCTGAACTGGTGGTTAAAAACAAAGTGGATCTTCAAAAACAAGTGCTTTCAAGTCTTTCTCAATTACGTCAAGCTTATTTAGGACGGTTAAAGTCATTGAAAAATAAACTCACAGAATTTCAAGGTCGAATCGTGGACCCCCGAAAAAAATTACAAGATTGGCAGCTTCGCCTCTCTGATTTACAAGAGCGCTTGGTTTATACCTTTCAACAAAATCTGAAACAGGGGAATACGCGACTTCTTCAACTCAAAGTCCATTTTGGCACGGGTCTTAAACTTTATTTCGAACGACGGAAACAAAAACTACAGCGGTTAACCGATTTATTAACCACCCTCAGTCCTTTTAAAATCTTAGAACGAGGCTATAGCATTACCCATCGTTTGAAAGAAATGAACATCGTTCGTGATGCTTCCAGCTTAAGGCCTCAGGAATTGGTTTCCGTCCAATTTTTTAAAGGTGAGGTTATTTGCGAAGTAAAGGAGATCAAAAGCTAAGCGGCTTTTTCGATTTCTCTGGCTTTGTGGGTTTTGAGAGCGTGGGTGGTTTCCAAAGCAATTCTAAAGACATCTTCCAGGGTCTTTACAAAAATGAATTTTACTTTTTGAATGACTTCTTCAGGAAGTTCTTTGAGCACATCTTTGTTTTGTTCAGGGATAATGACTTGAAAAATATTTTGTCGCATGGCCGCCAATACTTTGTCTCGAATGCCGCCCACAGCATAGACTTTTCCCGATAAGCTAATTTCACCGGTCATGGCGATATCTTTTTTCACGGCTCTTTTCGTAATGATCGATAAAATAGCTGTTGCGAGCGTAACGCCGGCCGAAGGTCCGTCTTTGGGAATGGCTCCTTTGGGGACGTGGATATGAAGTTCATGTTCATCAAAGTAATCTTTCGCAATGCCATAAAATTCCTGACATGAACGAATGTATCCCAAAGATGCTTGAGCAGATTCTTTCATGACATCTCCCAATTGTCCCGTAAGGGTCAGGGCTTTGGTTTTTCCTTTCATCTCTCGTGCTTCCACATAGAGCACTTCCCCGCCATAAGCTGTCCACGCTAATCCTGTGGCAATGCCAATTTCATTTTTTTCCTGTCCTTCTTCTTTGAGGTATTTTGGAATGCCTAAATATTCTTGAATATTTTTATCTGAGATTTCGATTTGGTCCTTGTGTCCTTCTGTAATTTTTCGAGCAACTTTTCGGCAAATGGAAGAAATTTCTCTTTC
The DNA here is from genome assembly GCA_016198185.1 of Deltaproteobacteria bacterium. Classification (GTDB taxonomy): domain Bacteria; phylum Bdellovibrionota; class JACOXK01; order 2-02-FULL-40-11; family 2-02-FULL-40-11; genus JACQJD01. The sequence continues at coordinate 20,952 of JACQJD010000080.1, read as the reverse complement.
TAGATTTCGTAACCCTGCTTCTTGGGTATAATGGTGAATGATTTTACAAATCGCGCCTTCCGTAAATTTTAATTGAGCGACCGTGAGTCCATTATTTTCAAGTTGTTTTGGAATTAAAAAATGTTCCGCAATTTTATTTTTTTCAAGCTCTGTGTAGCCGGGCAATTGAATAATTTCCATTCGGTCTTTGAGGGCTGGCGGAATGGGGTCTGTTAAATTGGCCGTTGTAATGAACAATACTTTTGAAAGATCAAAAGGGACATTTAAGTAATGGTCCACAAAGCTTGAATTCTGTTCTGGATCAAGGACTTCAAGGAGTGCAGAAGAGGGATCTCCTCTAAAATCACTTCCCAATTTGTCAATTTCATCCAGCATGAAAACAGGGTTGTTTGTTCCCGCTAATTTAATGCCTTGAATAATTTTACCTGGCATGGCGCCCACATACGTGCGGCGGTGTCCTCTGATTTCAGCTTCGTCTCGAAGGCCGCCTAAAGAAACACGATGAAATTTTTTGCCCATGGCTCGGGCAATGGATTTTCCAAGCGAGGTTTTTCCAACGCCCGGGGGGCCTGAAAAACACAAAATAGGACCTGCTGTATGGTCTTTAATTTTTCGAACGGCGAGGTATTCCAAAATGCGTTCTTTCACTTTGTCTAATCCGAAATGATCTTCATCTAATATTTCTTTGGCTTTTTTAATATCAATGTTGTCGTCGGTTTTTTTAGCCCACGGCATGTCGATGAGCCAATCGAGGTATCCTCGAACCACGCTGGATTCTGAAGATTCTGGATGCATGCGTTCTAATCGGTGCAATTGTTTCAGTGCTTCTTGTTGAACGGCCGGTAACATGCCTGCCGTTTCAATGCGGTGTCTCAATTCATCGATGTCATCTTCTTTGGCATCCAGTTCACCGAGCTCCGTCTTAATGGCTTTGAGTTGTTCTCTTAAATAATATTCTCGTTGAGATCGCGTCATTTCATCGCGTGCTTGAGAGCGAATCTTGGCTTGCATGTTTAAGACGTCCAACTCTCGTGTCAGAATAGAGGATACTTTTTCCAATCGTTGTTCAACATCGACCAATTCTAAAATACTTTGTGCTTCAGGGACACGAAGCCCTAAGTTGGCACCGATCAGGTCCGCCAATTGCCCGGCATCTTGCGATTCATCCAATAGCATTAAAAGATCGGGAGAAAGCATTTTCCCCAGGGAAATTAGTTTTTCAAGTTGTTCTTTTACGGTTCGAATTAAAGCTTCAATTTGAACATCTGCAGGAGCTTGTGCTTTTAAAGAAAAATCCTCTAACTGTTCAATGGCAACCGTATAAAAAGGAGTGGTGTGGGTATATTTTTTAACCCGCGCTCTTCCAATGGCTTGGACCATAATTTTCACACGACCATCTGGTAATTTTCTCATTCGTATCATTGAGGCATAGGTTCCAATGGGGTAGATGTCTTGCGGTATTGGGTTCTCATCGGATACGTTTTTTTGAGTACACAGTTGAATCAGTTTGTGGCTTTTCCAGGATTCCTCAATGGCTTTAATGGAAGCATCTCTTCCCACAAAAAGCGGCAAGATCATATAAGGAAAAATAACCACATCACGAACCGGAAGGAGTGGTAATTCTTCTGGCAATGTAAGCGGTTTGGGTTGTCCGAAAGGGTCACTCATAGATTTCCTATATCTATGAAGTGTTTCGGCCTTTTTAAAGGCTAACTTTAGGGCTGTTCAAAATAGCCCGTATCTACGTCGCTCGTCGTGTCTGCCTCAACGTACTCATCACAAGTACGCCTCAGGGGGGGGCCGCGCACCTTCAGGTGCGGCGTCCCTGGGCCATTTTCAACAGCCCTATTATTTTAAAGGGCGATCCTTAAGAATTGGCGTAGAGTTTTTCTTTGTGTTCTTCTTCTTCCTTGCATTTAATACACAGCAACGCAAAAGGCCGAACCTCTAATCTAGAAAGGCCAATTTCACTCTCGCAATTTTCACAAATGCCGTATTCACCTCGTCCAATCTTTTCAAGGGCGCGTTCAATTTTAGGCAATATGGCCCTCTCCCGGTCATTGAGTCGCAACATGAGTGATTTGGATAGTTCAGAGCTTGCTTGATCAATTTCATCTGGCAGATCTTCTCTTTCGATGTTCATCTGTTCTGCCCTGATTTTTTCGCTGCTGTGCAAGATTTGTTGTTTTTGGTTCAAAAGTCTTTCTTTGAACCGGTCTAGATCCTTCTTTTTCATAGATACCCCCTATCATTAAGATTTAATTAGGGAATTTTACACAATCACCTTATTAACAAACGCTTATTCTAGCATGGCTCACCTTCATTTGAAAAGTTAATTCGAATCATGGCCCCTTCCTATCATTTCAAGCCTCAGAGAGGTTGCCATGCTTCAATTAACTTTTTGAATAGCTTCTGCATTTGTACACATCAGACGAATTGAAATTTAAAAAGTTTAGAAAAAGATTATTCTGACAGCGTGGTTATTTTTTGATTTTTTACGGTTAGCAAAACCAATTCTTTTTGAATTTGTTGTGGGGCCAAAACCAACAAACGGCCTGTGACCCCCTCTATTTCTGTAAGGGCCGTTAATTCATTTTTAAGTTTTTCTCGGGTATCCACATCTTCTTTAGATAAAAGGGTGGTCAATAAATCCATGGCATCATACGCTTGGGCCTGCCAAATTTGGGGTATTTCACCAAATATCGTTTGATACTGTTTTACAAAATTTTTAATCTGTGGGTTCCCACTGTGTGGAAAGAAACCATCTACAAAGACAGCACCTTCAATATAGTGTTGCCCCCGGGTAACCAGCTCGGGGGAGTTCCAACTTTCACTTCCCAATAACAAAACATGTTCGACATCGTAATAAGCCAAGGTAGGTGCAATTTGTCCAATGGCTTTGACATGATCTGGAATAAAGAGGGCTTCAAAATCAACGATGGGTGAAAGTTTAACTTCTTTTTCCTGAAGTTCTTTTCGGTTTAACACCATTTTTAATCTGGCTTCTTCCGATGTATATTCTTGAGTTCTCGCCCTGGGCCACTGTAACCCCACCAGTTTTTTAATTTCTTGATTAAAATCTTTTTGCCCCGAAGCATAAACTTCTGCGGCCACCACTTCTCCTCCGCACGATTCCACGGCATCCCAAAATAAATTTACAAAATCAATACCGTAGGGATCTTCAGGGTACAATATCGCAAATTTTTTCAGTCCTTGTTGTTCACAGGCGTAATGGACCAAAGCACGGACTTCCTGTTTTTTTGTCATGGAAATTTGAAATATAAAATCACCTGTTTCTAAAAGGGTTGGATGCTGAGAAAGATTGATGAAAGGAACATGTAATTGTTGTGCTCTTTTGGCAGCACCTTCGGAAGTGCTTTGGAGTAAGGGGCCGACAATGGCCATAACGCCGTGTTTTTCCAACAGTTCTGAAACACCCTGTTCTGCTTTTTGAGGATCTCCCTGAGAATCGTAAATGGCCAATTCAAAGTTTTTGGTAGAAGTTTCAGAAAAGAAATCCAACGCCAGTTGAAGGCCTTTCAGACTTTTTTCTCCGTAGGAAGCATATTTACCGGATAGCGGCAAGATACATCCAATGACGTGTTTTTGGGTTGAATAGGTTTTGTGAATTTCAGCCAAAAATCGACTAATTTTTTCTTTTTGAAACTCATCTGAAAGTTGCTCTAGGGCTTGTGTAAAATGGGATTCTGCATTTTCATGATTGCCTTGATCGAAAAGGTGTTTGCCTAAATAATAATGTAATTCACCAGCAGGAAATTCTTGTGGGTATTCAGAAAGCAAGGCTTCCATCCGATCGATATCCAAATGGGTTTCGAGGGTTGATAAGATCTCTTGTTTGACTTTTTCATGGGCGGCTGCCGAAGTGGAGCGTTTCAAGAATTCAATTTGATACCGTGTCATTTCATAATAAAGTTCAAGTTTACGTGCCGTTAGTGCAGATAGATAATAAACTTTTGCGGCCATGGTTTGCGCCAGTGATTCGGGATCTAACTCTTCTAATGTTTTGGAAGCCTCGGAAATGAGGTTTTGAGTATAATACGCTTGCGCTATTTCAAATTTTGCTTCTTGAGCTTCCAGCGTATCGGGATAAGTGGCGAGAAATGTTTTCAGCGCTTCAATATAGCTTAAATCTTTTTCACGGTGGGCAAGGGTAATCTTTTTTAAGGCTTGAGCAGCTGTTTCATTGACTTCTAGCTGAGGTGGATCTCGACGTATCGGGATTTGCGCACAAGCAGTTAAGAGAAGCAAAAAAACAGAAAGCCCTCTAAAAACAGAATTTGAAAAAAAGTGTTTCATGCGCCAAATAATTTTTTCATTTGATCTAAAAAACCTTGTCGCATGGGATTTACCTTGTCTCCAGTTATTTTGGCATATTCTTCCAATAGCTTCTTTTGACTTGCATTCAAATGCATTGGAACTTCAACAATGACTTTTACCAATTGATCCCCATTACCATAGCCATGAAGTCTTGGGAAGCCTTTCCCTCGAAGCCTAAAAATTTTTCCACTTTGGGTGCCAGCGGGAATCGACATATTCACTCTTTCATATAAGGTAGGTACTTCGATTTCAGTTCCCAAAGCTGCTTGAACAAACGTGATTGGAATTTCACACATCACCTGTTCCCCTTCACGTTGGAAAAAAGGGTGATCTTCTACTTGAACCAATACATATAAATCGCCTGGAGATCCCCCTTGATATCCAGCATGGCCTTCTCCAGTAACTCTTAAACTTTGTCCGTGATCGATCCCCGCGGGGATATTGATTTCTAATTTTTTGGTTTGTCGCACATGTCCAGAGCCATGACACGTCTGGCAAGGTGAACCAATGACTTTCCCTTGTCCTTGGCACTTGGGGCAGGTTCTGGCAATGCTAAAAAATCCTTGTTGGTATCGGACTTCGCCAGCACCTTCACATTCTGGGCAAGTGATAGGTTGTGTTCCGGCCTTTGCACCAGAGCCATGGCACTGCTCGCAGGACATTTCTTTTGGAACATTCAGTTGAATTGTTTTGCCGAGGGCCGCATCTTTAAAGGATACTTTGACGCGCAGTTTCAAATCATCGCCGGCCACGCCTCGAAAGGTTTGAGGTCGTCGACCGCGCCTTTGACCTCTTCCCCCAAAAAAATCTTCAAAAATATTTCCAAAGAGATCCTCAAATCCAAATCCTGCCGCACCCCCCGGGCCAAAACCGCCCTCTTGAAATGAGCCTTGTCCCATACCGGCGTGACCAAATTGATCGTAGGCCTGCCGTTTTTGGGCATCTGAGAGCGCCTCATAAGCTTCTGAAATTTCTTTGAAGTGTTCTTCGGCTTGCTTGTCTCCCGCATTGCGATCGGGATGATATTTTAAGGCAAGCTTTCGGTAAGCTTTTTTGATGTCGTCTGCGCTAGCGCTTCGATCAACGCCCAGAATATCATAGTAGTCTCTTTTAGTTGTAGCCAACGTAGTTCCACCGAAGAGAGGTAGCAGGTTATTTTACTTCTTTATAATCTGCATCAATGACGTCGTCATCTTTACCTTTGCCCTTGTTTGTTTCAGCGTTTGCCGACGCTTGCGAAGGGGCTTCTTGAGAAGCCTTTTGCGAAGATGTTTCTTTGTAAATGATTTCACTTAACTTATGAGAAGCACGATTGAGTTCATCTATCGCAGATTGCAGTTCACTGACCACATCACTGGATAATGCCTTTTTGGCTTGGTCTAGAGCCGTTTCAATGGTTTTCTTGGTTGGCTCATCAATTTTATCTGCATAATCCTTCAATGATTTTTCGGAAGTATAAATTAAATTATCCAAATTATTTCTGGCATGAACCAATTCTGCTTTTTTCTTGTCTTCGGATGCATGTGTTTCGGCATCTTTAACCATTTTTTGAATTTCATCTTCCGAGAGTCCACTCGAAGGTTTTACTTCAATCGATTGTTCCTTGCCAGTTCCTTTGTCTTTGGCGCTGACATGGACAATGCCATTGGCGTCAATGTTAAAGGTGACTTCAATTTGTGGAAGTCCTCGAGGTGCCGGTGGGATGCCCACCAAATCGAAACGGCCCAAAGATTTATTATCAGAGGCCATCTCACGTTCCCCTTGGAGCACATGAATAGTCACGGCGGGTTGATTGTCTTGAGCGGTTGAAAATACTTGGCTTTTACGCGTGGGAACGGTTGTATTTCGATCGATAATTTTTGTAAAAACGCTGCCCAACGTTTCAATTCCAAGAGAAAGCGGGGTAACATCGAGGAGCAAAATATCTTTGACCTCTCCTTGTAAAACACCTGCTTGAATGGCAGCGCCCATGGCCACCACTTCGTCGGGATTGACGCCTTTGTGAGGCTCTTTTCCAAAAATTTCTTTTACCTTTTCACGAACTTTGGGCATGCGGGTCATTCCCCCCACCAAAATGACATCCTCAATTTCCGTGGTAGAAAGTTTTGCGTCTTTGAGAGCACCTCGACAAGGCGCAACCACACGTTCAATCAAATCATGACACAAACTTTCCAGTTTAGACCGGGTCAATTTAACATTTAAATGTTTGGGCCCAGATTGATCGGCCGTAATAAAGGGCAAATTAATATCCGTTTCTACAGATGAAGAAAGTTCAATTTTTGCTTTTTCTGAAGCTTCTTTGAGTCGTTGAAGTGCAATTTTATCTTTTCTTAAATCAATGCCAGTTTCTTTTTTAAAATCCAACGCCAAAAATTCTACGATGGCAAGATCGAAATCTTCGCCCCCTAAAAAGGTATCTCCATTCGTTGCCTTAACTTCAAAAACCCCTGACCCCAATTCCAAAATGGAAATATCAAAGGTTCCGCCCCCCAGATCAAAAACCGCAATTTTTCGATCTCCCTTTTTATCCAGCCCATAGGCCAAAGCTGCGGCGGTGGGTTCATTGATAATTCGTTCAACGTTTAATCCGGCAATGCGACCTGAGTCTTTGGTGGCTTGCCGCTGCGCATCATTAAAATAAGCAGGTACGGTAATAACAGCACGTTCAATTTTTTCACCCAAATAGTCTTCAACTGTTTTTTTCATTTTTTGTAGAATAAAAGCGGAAATTTCCGGAGGACTATAAGATTTATCTCGAAGTTTAACCCACGCATCGCCATTATCGGCTTTGACAATGTCGTAAGAAGCGCGTTCATGCCATTTTTTAACTTGTTCGGTATCGTACTTTCGGCCCATGAGACGTTTTACAGAATAGACAGTATTTTGCGCATTGGTGACCGCTTGGCGACGTGCCAAGGCTCCTACCAATCGTTCGCCCTTATCTGTGATGCCAACGACAGAAGGCGTTGTTCTTTGTCCTTCTGAATTTTCAATGACTTTGGCATCGCTGCCTTCCATGATGGCCACACATGAAAAGGTTGTCCCCAAATCAATCCCTATGATTTTACCCTTGCCTTTGGTTTCGTTATCTTTTGCCATATTATCCTCCTTTTGTGCCCAGTGACTTTGGTTTTGCCACAATCACTTTTGCAGAGCGCAGCAGTCGATCGTGAAGCAAATATCCCTTGTGTTCTTCTCTTAAAATCGTTCCAGCCTCTGCATCACTTTCCTCTTGTAAAACCGCATCATGAACTTGTGGATTAAATTTCATTCCCAAACTTTCAATAGGGTTAATGCCAAATTTTTCTAAAACCTTTAAGCACTCTTTTAAGGTTAACTCAATCCCTTCTTTTAATTTTTCATGATTTTCTTTTTCTGTAAAAGAAAGAGCTCTTTCTAAATTGTCTACGACACTTAAAAGTTCTTTCGCGAAATGCTCAATGCCATATTTAATGTGAACCTGTTTTTCTTTTTCAATCCGCTTTTTAAAATTTTCAAATTCTGCTCTTAAGTATAACCATTTTTCAAAATTTTCTTTCGTTTCCGTTGCAGCCTTTTCGTATTTTAATTTCCAATCTTCTTCGTCTTTTTTCTTTTTAAGCACATATTCTGGTTTTTCAGGGGTAGATGAAGATTCTGGTTTTTTCCCGAGTTCACACACATTTTTCCCTTGGGGATGTTCATTTTTAGAATCTGAATCCACGCTAACTCCTTGATTTTTCTACATAAAGTCGATTAACACTTGATTTAAGTATAATAAACCTTTCGGCGTTAATTTGAGCATTTGTTTATGAATGTCAACCATCATTTTTTCTTGGAGACTTTGCAAGATTTTTTGATAACGATCTTCAAATGAAAGATGAAATCGATCCTGAAATGCCTGGAACGAGATTCCTTCCATCAGCCGAAAATGGGTTAGGAGATAGTCCCGTTGAGCTTGGTCTTGGTTTAAGATTTCGGATTCAGCCAGGGCACCATTTTGGGTTAAAATAGCTGTTTCGTATTGTTTTAAATTTCGGATATTGGATAGGTGACATCCAAAAGGCCACTCGGGTGTGATGAGGTAAGAATCAGCACCAGGCCCCAATCCTAAGTAGTTTTCAAGTTTCCAGTATTTGAGATTATGTTTGCATTCCATTCCTGTTTGAGAGAACGCCGAAACTTCATAATGTCTAAATCCTTGTGTGGGGAGCTCTCGAACGGCCCATTGATACATAGCTTTTCCCAAGCCATCTGAGGGCAATTGTTCAAACAAACGATTTCGAGGGGGGACGGTCAAATGGTAAGTAGAAAGATGCTGAGGGTTCAAAGAAAACGCTTTCAAAAGAGTCTCTTGCCATTCTAGGAGCGTTTGACCCGGAATGCCAAAAATAAAATCCAAATTGATGTTACGAAAGCCAACGGTTTGGGCCAATGCGATAGCTTCGAGAGCTTCTTGGGCTGTATGAGATCTCTCTAACGTCTTTAAATGCTTTTGGGTGAGCGACTGAATGCCAATGCTCAATCGATTGATACCACTTTTTAAAAATCCTTCGAGGTTTTCGCGGTTTAAAGAATTTGGGTTGGCTTCCAATGTAATTTCACATGTTTGGGTCAGCTGAAATTGATCAGAAAGACAGTTTAAGACACGTTGAATCAGGGGTGGGGAGAATAAAGAAGGAGTTCCTCCTCCGCAGTAAATGGTGTCTACTTTAAAGCGGGAGCTGTAGCGTTTTGATTGGTGAGAGATTTCTTTTTCGAGAAGATCTATGAATGTAGCGTGGGCTTTGGGTCCTTCATCTAAAAACACGTTAAAGTCACAATATACGCATCGATGGATACAAAACGGAAAATGAATATAAATACCCAGCGGAACAAACATCTTTACTGCCGATTGGTTTTATAGATGAGGTAGCCTGCAAGCAATCCAAATAATAGATTGGGAAGCCACATGGCAAGAGCCGGTGGAACTAGGCCAGATATGGCCAGTGTTTTGGTATTCATGTAGAGGATCCAATAGACCCCAACGGCAATCATCGTATAGATGAAAGATAAAGATTTCACTGCGCGAGTGGGTTTAATACCGAGTGCAATGCCCAAGGCTGCAAAAATGAGGCTTACGAAGGCCATTGAAAACTTTCGATGGAACTCAGATTCATACTCCCTAGCCTTTTGAAGGTCCCCTTCTTGGCGAAGTTCTTTAGAGCGTTCCAAAAGTTTATTCAAGGGCAACCACTTTGCTTTTTCTTTTCGATCTTCTTGAAAAATATCATCCAGTGATAAATTGATGGTGTATTGATCAAACATGATTTTTTGAACAGAGCTATGGTCTCTTTCAATGGAATGGAGGCTTCCTTTATTTAAAACAAGAAACATGGAAGGTAGATCTGAAGAAGATACCAGGTAACCCGTTTCAGATACAATAGAAAGAGGGCGATTCTTTTCACGCTGATCGTAAATAAAAATATTTTTTAAACTGTTGTGTTCTGAGTCTATGGTTTGGGCGTATAACACAAGTCCAAAAAAATCATCGTTAAAAACGCCTTCTTTGATTCCGACAGAAGCTTTATTTTTTCCAATCTGAAAAATGAGGGAACGATAGGATCTTGCACCCCAATTTTCCAAATAAATGGTTAAATACAAACAAAATGTACAAATGATTAAAGCAAACAGCACTACAGGTTTAAGCAGTTGAAACAAACTAAACCCAGAAGCACGTAGCGCAATGATTTCACTGTCTGAAGAAAGACGGCCAAAAACCATCATCACCGAAAACAAAAGTGCAATGGGGATTGAAATCGCTAAAAAAGAGGTCAATAAATAAAAAAGCAATAAGAGGACCGATCCAATTCCAACCCCATGAACGATGATGAGTTCATTGAGCCGGAGCATTTGGGACATGACCAAGATAAAAACAAAAACAGAAAGTCCTAGGATAAATGGCCAGAAGAGTTCTTTTAAAATGTATGTAAAAATGATGCGTTGCTTCACCTAGAGCAGTGTACTGCTGGCTGCGCTATAACTTCAAGTGTTTGATTTTTTTAGCGCTGTTCGTTATACTTTTTAGTATCTGGGCCTTTTTCAACAGCCTGTAGCTGGTATTGCCTTCTGGGGTGTGGGTATGAGGAGGGGAGCGCCATGCTTAAAAAGAATTCTAAAATAAGTATTTTTAATGAGCCTTTGGAGTTTTTTCGGGAAAGAGTTGTACAATCGCTTCAAAATCAACACATTGAAACCCATCCAGAAATAGAATTTTATCTCGTTTCTTTACTGGTTCGGTATATGCAAATGGAGGCGATGAAAGAATCTCAAAAAAAACCATTAGCACTTCAATATCAAAAGGCCCTGCTTTCACAGCCGCAAGTCAAAATTCAACTCTTTAAAGAATTGGGAGATTTTGCGTTGTATGTTTCTGGTTTTTTTGCAGATAGCCTGTCCCGTCAATTGGTCGATGTGGATTATTATATGAATATGGGGGGGATTGCTTATAAGAATCTTGCCAATCTCCTTTCGAAACAGCATTTGCATCAATTGTATGAGGACTTGGCGAATCGTTTTTCAACCTATGTGGATGTTTTGGCTGAAGTCTCTGAAGGCGCTTTTTCCCATTCCTCGATCGATATCTTACGGCTCTATGAAAAATGGCTTAAAACCAAGAGTGAGCGATTGGAAAAATTACTCATGAAAGAGGGGTTGTTTCCGATCGAAAGGAATTCAACCGAGTTGAATTAACCAGCAGGGTGTTCAAAATGCCGTCATCCTGAACGAAGTGAACTCATCGTCGAAGACGATGGGATTCTTCGGGCCTTTGGCCCTCAGAATGACGGTTTTCGGCAGCCTGCCAGATCTCCCTTGACAGTCATTGCGTCTGAATTCATCATAGGTCTATGAAATTTTTAAATACATTTCTTGTGGGATTAGGGGTGGGCATTGCGTGGGGTCCTATTTTTGCTGCAGAAGAAACCTTTGGCGTGATCGCAGGTGTGTACGCCAATGTTCGGTCCAAACCCAATGCATCTGATAGCGTCGTTGTTCATCGGGCAACCCAAGGAACCGCTCTTAAAATTTTGGAAAAAGCACCGGAATCCATCAAAATTGAGAATCTTGAGGGCCATTGGGCCAAAGTTTATTTGATCGAAGAAAAACTGGAAGGGTGGGTATTTGATCAATATATTGCCGCTGAAAAGAGCCCTTTTCCAAACGAGTATATCCGAAAAATTTTAGGAGGGCTTTATTACTATCGATCAGAATTGACAGATCAGGTGGAACAAATCAAAAAACAAGTTTCTTTAAAAAATGCATTAACCGAATTGCGTCGCTATGATACGCGCTTTTTGAATTATATTGGGTATTATCTACTTTCCGAAAAAAATTTATTGGCCATTCCAGCGTTTATTGTTTTTTTGGATCCAGCTTACGAAAACGAAAATAAGAAAGATGCCAATTATTTCTTTACGTGGGAATTGCTACAACGCTTAACGCCTTCTGTTTTAATTACGAATAATTTTGAGAGTTACAAATTTTGGTGGGAGCGTTACCACGATCGCATTCATTTAGAACTTCCTGCTTATGAGTTTGTGACTATCTTTAAGAAAATTAAAAAGAATGAGACGAATGCATATCGATCGTTAGCGCCTTCATGAAGGGCTTGAAGCGCGTTGTCCATAAAGTTGTTTCAAGTTTTGGCTACTCCAAAATATCTTTGAGGCTCGAAAATACAATGCCGCCTCAGAAAGATTCTGGAGTGGGCTGACTTTGATTTTTAAAACTTACTGAGCCGTTCCTGTTTTTTCTTCCAGAAACTTAACGTAGGTTTTGAGATCTGCGATTTCTTCTTTTAAATCCGAAATGGTCTTCTGAGGGTCTTCTATGGGGTACTGGCCGTCATCAAAAATATAATATTTTCCCCCTCGAAGTTCGTATTGAATTTTGTTGGCCTTAATGCGCCGCCGTAGGGTGGAAAGACTAATGCCTTTGGTTGCTGCATAATCCAAAAGAGGCATCCACTTTGTGTTTTCCATAAATGACTTTCACTTGATTATAGTAAGTCGCTATAGTTAAATCAATTCTTTCTTCATGAGAAAAAAAATCCACATTGAGCATAAGCAAAAAATTGCACTCGTGGCCTCAGGGGGGGCCATTAAAGCTGCTTGTTTTCACATTGGGGTCTGCATTGCTCTTGAAAAAAAAGGGTTTTATTTCCTAGGGGGGACCAAAAAGGAATCCCTAACGCCACCCGAACGGAAGCTTCCCATTCAAACCTATGTGGGCTCCAGTGCGGGCAGTGTTATTGTTGCGTTGCTCGCCAGTGGGTACACGCTGCGAGACATTGTAGCTTCCTTCGCCAATCCCAAAAAAGCAAACAAGAAGCTCCCGCCGCTGGGATTTAGAGATCTTTTTCATATTGCACTTCCCAATTTTAAAAGGCTATTGCACCTTTTTCAAATTCGAAAAAAAGGAGTTGCCACGGGTACTTTGGAGTCTTTGATTAAAAACGTTTTTTCGTTTGGGGGATTTTTTACCACGGTCGGGATTGAACAATACATGCGTCTTGCCTTGCCGACCAATTGTTTTCAAAATTTAAGTTCAGATTTATTTGTGGTGGCCTCTCAGCTCGATTATTCCAATAAATCTATTTTTTGTAAATATGAGCATTTTAAAGCTCGGCCGGAACACCATGCTATTTATGATGGCTCTGTTAAAATTTCTCAAGCTTGTGCAGCGTCGACCGCGTTGCCACCCATCTATCGACCGTATCTTTTAAAATCACGCCAAGGAAATTTGTATTATTTTGATGGTGAAATCCGCGAAACCTTATCCACCCATGTGGCCAAAGACATGAAATGTGATCTGGTTCTGGCTTCTTATACCCATCAGCCCTATCACTATACGCCCGAGATTGGTTCCTTGGCCGATTATGGTATTTCCTATGTGATGATTCAGGCAATCTATCAACTCATTGAGCAAAAAATACATACCTCCAAGCGTCTTTGGCAAAATAAAATCATTGCCTTGGATACGGTGAATCAATTTTTTAAAGACCATGGCTTGCCGGAAGAAAAACGAAAACTCTTATGCGAAGAGCTGGAAAAAAAATTACAATTTAACAAAGACATTCATTATATTTTCATTCATCCGCTTCCAGAGGACTATGCTCTTTTTCTCAGCGACCATTTTAGTCTTTCAGAGTCGTATATGATAAAGATGGTTCAAAGTGGCTTTAAGTCGGCTATTTATCACTTAAGGAATTATGAGTTTCATATATGAAGATTGCATTAGGTCAAATTAACCCCACGATTGGTGCCTTTCAAAAGAATTGCCAAAAAATGTTGGATCAGATTGAGAAGGCAAAAGCGAAACAAGCAGATCTCATTGTGTTTTCGGAACTTTCTTTGGTGGGGTACCCACCTTTGGATTTATTAGATAAAGAACATTTTGTAGAAGATAATTTAAACGTTTTAACACAAATGGCAGAAAAAATTCATGGCATTGCAGCCATTGTAGGATATGTCGAAAAAAATCCAGCTGCTACGGGGAAGCCTTTTTTGAATGCAGCTGCTTTGATTCAAGATGGAAAAATTATTTCCAAGCATTTTAAATCGTTGCTACCCAGTTATGATGTGTTTGACGAAACAAGACATTTTGAGCCAGCCAAAGAAGTACATTCCATGATGTTCAAATCAAAACCGCTGGCGATTTCTATTTGTGAAGATATTTGGAATGATCCAGGATTTTTAAAAAGAAAGCTTTATGAGAAAGATCCTCTCGAAGGGTTGTTGAAAGCCAAGAATACGATTTTAATTAATATTTCTTCCTCTCCTTTTTCGATGGGGAGGTTGGGCGCCCGCCATAACGTTTTAAAATCGCTTTCTCAAAAACATGGCATTGCCTGCATTTATGTCAATCAAGTAGGGGCCAATGATGAACTCATTTTTGATGGGGGCAGTTTTGCTGTGAATGAAAAAGGAGACATCATTGGACACTGTGCCAGGTTCAAAGAAGATCTCATTGTCGTAGATGTGGATCGGTCGGTGGGTGAAATTCGATCGCTTCCTTCTTCCGAAATAGAAGCGGTCATTTTGGCTTTGGAACTGGGGATTCGGGATTATGTTCAAAAATGTGGTTTTTCAAAAGTGTTGATTGGCTTAAGTGGGGGATTGGATTCTGCTTTAACGGCGACCTTAGCAGTACGAGCCTTGGGCAATGAACAGGTTACAGGCATTTTAATGCCGTCTCGGTTTTCATCTGTAGAAAGTCGGCAAGATGCCGAGGCACTTTCCAAAAATCTAAACATGAAGATCTATACCCTTTCCATAGAGCCTTTGTATAAAGCCTTTTTGGAGACATTGAAGCCGCTTTTTTCGAATGTTGGACCGACGTTAACGGAAGAAAATATACAAGCTCGGATTCGAGGAACGCTGCTCATGGCGCTTTCAAATCAGTGGCAAGCGATGTTGCTCAGTACGGGCAATAAATCAGAATTGGCAACAGGGTATTGTACGTTGTATGGGGATTTGACGGGAGGTCTTGCCGTGTTGTCTGATGTTCCCAAAACCATGGTCTATGAAATTTCAAAATTCATCAATCGTACGCAAGAAGTGATTCCCGCCAATTGTTTGGTGAAACCTCCTTCTGCAGAATTGCGCCCGAATCAAAAGGATGAGGATTCGCTTCCACCTTACTCGACATTGGATAAAATTTTAAAAGCTTATATCGAAGAGCACCTTTCTGTTTCAAAAATCATTCAACAAGGGTTGGATCCGCAAGTTTCGAAAGAAGTTGTTGAGCGGATTGATCGGAACGAGTACAAACGACGACAAGCGCCCCCCGGACTGCGTATTACAACGAAAGCGTTTGGGATGGGACGGCGGTTACCGATTACCCAACGTTATCAGAATTCTTATTAAAAAAAGAGTGTAGCGGTGAGGCCTTCAGGCGTGAGTGAAATGGAAGGGGCGTTTGAGTGGACGATCGTTCTATGATTCTTTTTCCACTCCTCGTAAGAACGGTATTGTGTTTCAACGTCATTTTTTTGAAATAATTGAAATAATCCTGCCATGGTCATTACGACACTTTGGTATAACAGGAATGATTGAGAGTCCCGTTGATTTTGGGTGGTGTACCATCCCAAGATGCCAAGTCCCGAAGCCGTATAACTGCTGGCCGCAAGTAAGCGTTCGGTGCGTTTGCGAAGGGCCAAAGATTTAAGTTCCTGTTCTGCCAAATGCACTTTTACCTTGCGTTGGGTTGGATCACGGATCTCAGATAAATTTCGATAATTTGAAAGCCAAGATTCATATGGAGAGGGGGAAAAGAAAAGATATCCTCCATAGAAAGTAAAAATACCACTTAAAATACCGAGAGCAGGGACGCCTACTTGTTTGGTTTTTTCATTTCCAGAGTAATAGGTGGCAACGGCACCTGCGCCCGTGAGTGCACCAATGCCGAGATTAAGTCCGGATTGCTTCCAGCGTTGATTTTTGGCCTGATCATAAAGTTGGTTGAAATGATAACTTAAACGATGGGCCGTTTCTTTTTCAGCCAAAGGCAATGACATTGCCTGAAAGCTCAAAAAATAAATGCCTACACAAATGCCCAAAAACAAAAGTGGTCGTTTTTTAAGCACGATCGATACCTTCGTAAAAATTTACTAAATCAAATATATCTTTGCAATCAATTCCCCATATCTTGAGATCACATCTTCAGGGGTTGGGGATATAGAGCCATCGTTCCAACTCCCTGAAGATGTGATCTCAAGATATGGGCACAGAGTGAAAAGGAAGTCTTTGACAACCCAAACATTCTTACATACAAAAGTTGCTCATGTTTATTACGAGTGTTTCCGTACAGCCGTGCACCAGTAATTTCAGAAAATTTATTGTTTCTCTTTTCATTTTGGTGAGTTTGTTTTCGCTCTTTTGGATTTATTTTTTCTTTTTAAATCCGCTTAGGCCAAAGAATATTATTGTGATGATTGGAGATGGCATGGGGCCACAACAGATTTCTTTGGCCATGCAATATGCCAAGCAAGCACCCGGTTCTGCTATCCAGGATGCCACGTTAAATTTGGAGAGGCTGATGCAGGAGGGGGAGCTGGGACTGATGGGGACGTACATCCATCAGAATTTGGTGACCGATTCTGCTGGCTCTGCGACACAGCTTGCAACGGGTGCTTGGACCCGTGCAGAGATGGTCGGGTTAGACCATGAAGGAAATCGCCGTGAAACGGTGTTGGAAAAGGCCAAGCGGCATGGAAAAGCAGTTGGTTTTGTGACCAATACGCGAATGACGCATGCAACGCCTGCAGGGTTCTATGCGCACCAACGTCATCGTTCTCTTGAAAATGAAATTGCACTCGATCTTTTAGAGCTAAAACCCGACGTTGCTTTTGCTGGGGGGCTGCGGCATTTTTTGCCAAAAAATTTGGATATGGGAAATGAAAAAATACCGCTGATGTTGGTTTCCAAGCGAAAAGATGATCGAAACCTCATTCAAGAATTTAGAAATGCAGGCTATGACATTCTTTATTCTCGGCAAGCGTTAGAAACGTTTTCCGCTTCCCATCACGCCAAAGTATTGGGATTTTTTGATGTCAGCAATTTACCCTATGTGATCGATACCAGGGTTTATCAACAAGACTCGAATTTTCCTTATCCTTCTTTAAAAGAAATGTCCCTCAAAGCACTCGAAGTCCTATCAAAAAATAAGCATGGCTTTGTTTTAATGATCGAAGGGGGGCTCATTGACTATGCCGGTCATTATAATGATACCGGAATGATGCTTCATGAACTTTTAGCGTTTGATGAAGCCATCGGTGGCGTGATGGACTGGATTTCTGGAAGGCGGGATACGCTTTTAATCGTTACAGCAGACCATGAAACAGGGGGGTTTGGATTGAGTTATTCTAAAAACAATGTACCTCCACCAAAAGCTCTTTCTGGGGATGCCATGAAAAATGCATGGTATGCACCAAAATTTAACTTTGGAAATCCAGAAGTTTTGGATCGGATTTTTAAACAGAAAAAGAGTTTTGAGAAAATTTTAGAAGAATTTGAAGCACTTGCTAAAATGGAACAAAAGCCGCAAGCGCTCCAAAAGCTTACAAATGAGAACTGCGAATTTAAAATTTCTTTAGAAGATGCCCAAAATATTTTAAAAACAGAACCCAATACCTTTTTTATCAAAGACCATGAATATTTGGGAGATCCAGAGATGCCCAAAATTCATGATTTTAAAGAATTTTATGTGTATGGTTTTGAAAACCGGTGCAATTTAATGGGTCGGGCCATGGCCAAAGAACAACAAGTGGTGTGGGGCACCGGCACGCATACATCCACCCTCGTCCCGATCATGTCTTATGGGCCTTCCAAAATTTCCAAAAAATTTTCTGGATATATTCACAGCACCAAAGTCGGGCAAACTCTTTTAGATCTCATCGATTAATAGTGAAGGTTGTTTGTTCAAAAAAATAATTCTTTACGGTGGATCTTAAAGGCAAACACAAGCTGTTAAATGTTTGCTTAAGAGCTCACACATTAAAATTTAATGAGATTTTAATATTTCTTTTTTTATTATTTAAAGATCGTCGAACTTTTTTACAACGCGTGTTGTTTTTTTATAAAGTTTCTTCCTGTTGTTTTGGTTTCTCTCGAAAATACAAGAGCTTAGCGTGATGTGCTGGGAACTGTCTAACTTTTGACAGGGGGCAAAATCAAAAAAACACAGTGGTTTCCGTCGGTTAATTCATTTTGATGTCTTATTTTTTTACACATTAAATTTTAATTATTTTAATGAAATTCTAATTTTCCGTCGGAAATGAGCTCGCGAATAAATATTTTTTCTCATGTTGTTTTATTTGGCACGACCTTTGCATATTTAAAAAAGAGATAGGTATTTTGGGAATAACCACTCAGATGGAGGTGTTTTATGAAATGTAAGTTCGAAACCGATGTAACCACAGTTTGCTTTTGGAATATAGTTCCAGTCAGTCCACCGATAGATTTAACGCTTTATCCCAAGGGCCGGCTCAAGAAACCTTCTGGCCTTAAATGGAAGATTCCTTTGGCCATGCTGTTTCTTTGGATGTTCTGTACTTCCTTAGAAGCCCGAGTTTATCAAACGGGTTCTGACCCCAGGGTCCAAGGGGATCTCTTGTATAACCAAAACCTCAATGGGGGCGATCCCATAGATCCTATAGACGAGCTCTTTCCAGATTTAAAAAACTTGATTCGAGTAGCCTATCAACTTCAAGCAAAACTTAAAGAAGAGGCTCAAGCGGAACGAAAGAAAGCTATTTTAGAAATTCAAACGGAATTGGCAGCCAGAAATATCGAAGTGCCACCGGTTGTTGATGTTGAATCCAGAGCTTCTCTTCACCAGGAAAGTCATGAGACTTCGCCTTTGGTCACAGCTTCTGTCACACATCCCATGAAGGTGCAGATACTTCCCGAACCAGAGGTCCGTAGAGCGGCAGCTCAAATTCAAACCAAAGCATCTCTTGTTTTTGTAGACCCACTCAAACATCAAAGATCTCGTTTTAAGAAAGAAGAACCGAGGAAACCTCTCGTTCTTCCACAGAATTTGTCGCAAGTAAATGCCTCGCTTCAAACTTCCGCGAATGCTTCTTCTCAAGCACTGGATCCCCTGATTCAAAATCCAAATTTTACCATTGTCGATGAAGCCATTGCTTTTAAAGCTTTGGCTCAAAACGCAGAGGATTACAATGCCCTCATGATTCAAAAACGGGCACTCATTCAAGATAGTCTGAATGTGTTTCGAAATAAGGATTTTACAAGACACGATCGCATTCGGGCAGCCGAAGAAATATCGGCGGTCTTAGAGAAGGACCCTTATTTGGTCATTGATCCTACCATTTTAGCTGAAATGAAATCAGAGTTAGAGACCATGGCAGATGAAGAGCTTGCTGGGATCAAAGACCCTGGAGAGGACCTCACGGAGCCTTGTGTTCCGAAAGAAGCCTCCGCCAGAAATTTTGCAGCATTAAGGCTTTTGGCAGCGAATGTGAAGGTTGCCATGGAGCAGACGGAAGGAAGAAAAAAGCGGCAGGCCATCCTTCATACCGCAAACGATCTTCTTCAAAAGGAGCTTTCCGATGTGCAAGGGGAGATGAGCAAACGGGAAGCAGAACAAAAAGCACTGCTTAAAAACCCAGAGATTGCCAATAGCCCAGAGGGGAGGGCCATGGTCAACAGCAATATTGATGTTATCTGCGATATTCGAACCAGCTGTATCATCACGGGCAGTGCCACCGATAAAAACATAAAAATGAGAACGGAGACCATTAGGAGTGGAAATGCTACTGTTGAGAAGGCCTCTAAAGCTGATGACGGAAAAAATTATAAATTGGAATAAAAAACTATTTTTATTCCTCTTGAAATAATGGGAGTTCTTCAGGAAAACTTTCTTTCACAGCAGCAATCCTTTTGATTCGAGCATCTTTGTAGATAATTTTAACCAACTTGCTCCAGGGGCTACGTAATTCATCTTTGGCGGAACGCAACACTACCAAGAAATCTTCAGGTTCCGCCTTCCCTCCCTCAATAGCCGTTGTAAAATCACGAAATTTATTCTCAATAGCTTTGAATTCAGCTAATGCGTCTTCAATAATTTTTTGATCTTCTTCGCAAAGCTCAATAACATGGGTTTCAACCGCTGCTTTTAAAGGCTTAAGCGATTGACTACCCATGTAAATCTGTGATGTCCATCCATCGGAAATGGCAAAGACGACATCTCTATCAAAGATAACATCACCGGGCTTGCCTCGGGTTTCATAGAGCTTAATAAATGTTTCGAGATTTTTGAGGTGATTTTTAATATTGTAAAGTGTTGATGAAACCCCATAATAAATAATGGGATGATAATGGGTTTTGCCATCTGAAGTTTGGATCAGCACGTCACTAGAATTATTTTTCGATGTCGAGGCCACATCTTTCTTCTCCAGAATTTGAAATAATGAGTCTCGAATAGATTCTAATTTCGTTTTTTCAGAGATTAAAATATTTAAAAAAGAATGCGGAGGGACTCTGCCGTTATCCACAGCCTCTTGAAAATTTTCAAACGTGAGCATCACTTCATCCAGTCTGAGTCGTGAGCCCTCAATAATTTCCTTATCTTGAGAGGAGAGATCTAAACATTTTCGATCTAAGGAAACAAAAATAGGACTTAAACAGCCATTGGCAAACATTACAGTTGCCGAAAGGTCATCCGCCATCATCGCTGTGGCACCCTGCGAAACCCGTTTGGTTTTAAATTTTTGAATAAACCCATCAATCCGTTCAATAGTATAATGAATGTTATCCATCGTAAGAGACACATTATCGTAAACCAAGGGGTGGTAATTGGTTTTCGAAGGAGCTTCTTCTTCCTGTCCCCACAGTGGCAGTGACATCGCAGATGACATGACAACCATCAGCGCCAGCCAAAGACGAATGCTGAGATTCATCTTACGCTTTTTCAAGTAAATTATATTTTCCATTCGTTCCTCCTTCATGATAACGGCCCTGTAAACCAGAGTTAAAGACGACGGGATTCTTCGGCCCTACGGGCCTCAGAATGACAGGCTGCTATCATGCAAACCGCATTCCACTTCTACAAAAGAACCCCATTTCTGTAAAT
>JACQJD010000079.1 GCA_016198185.1 Deltaproteobacteria bacterium | reverse complement strand
TCTCTAACGCCTCCTAATCACGACCCTTTATCTTTTGTTAAAATTGGATGAGAATTATTTTTTGTAGAAATTTTTTGATAGTGTCCAAAAGAAATATAATTCTTAAAATAATATTATAACGATTTTCCGACGGAAAATATTAAAATCTCATTAGAATTTAATGTTTTAAAAAAACAGCTGCGAGGCGGCTGGAAGAATTTTGGAAATCACGTTGACTTCGTCTTTTTGTTTACAGTAAGTTTGTGAGCCATGATGCTGTCAGAACAGCACAAGCTGATTCAAGATCTTGCAAGGTCTTTCGCTCAAAAAGAAATTTCAATGTATGCCAAAGCTTTGGATGCAGAGGGGAAGTTCCCAACCGAGATCATCCAAAAATTAGCGGCTTTGGGGTTGATGGGCATTTCTGTTCCGCAAAGCGATGGCGGCAGTGGCTTGGATCACCTATCTTATGTATTGGCGCTCGAAGAAATTGCAGTGGCGTGTGCCTCTACGGCTGTCATTATGTCTGTGAATAATTCTTTGGTCTGTGAGCCGTTGCTTTTGTTTGGCTCTGAGGCCCAGAAGAAAAAATATTTGGTGCCTTTGGCTTCTGGAAAACAACTTGGGTGCTTTTGTTTGTCAGAACCCGATGCAGGGTCCGATGCAGGCAATCAACAAACAGTTGCCCAAAAAAAAGAAGGAAAATACATCTTAACGGGGACCAAAAATTTTATTACCAATGGTCCCCAAGCGGACATTGCCATTGTTTTTGCCAAAACCGATCGAACCCTGAAAAAGAAAGGTATTTCTGCGTTTGTGGTTGAAAAAAAATGGCCGGGGATAGAAGTGGGTAAAATTGAAAAGAAAATGGGGATTCGCGCTTCTGGTTGTTCTCAAGTAATTTTTCAGGATGTTGAAGTTCCAGCCGAAAATTTATTAGGCGAAGAAGGACAAGGATTTAAAATCGCTTTGCGAACGCTGGACAGCGGACGAATTGGGATTGGTGCTCAATCCGTTGGGATTGCAAGAGCTGCCCTGGAAGCGGCAACGGCTTATGCAAAAGAGCGTAAACAATTTGGTCAACCTATTTTCGAATTTCAAGCCATTCAATGGATGTTGGCCGATATGGCCACTCAAATCGATGCTGCACGCCTCTTGGTTCATCGGGCAGCGATCCTTCAAGGTGCCAACCATTCTTTTAGCAAAGAAGCGGCCATGGCAAAACTCTACGCTTCCCAAACAGCGATGAAAGTGACGACCGATGCCATTCAAATTTTTGGTGGGTATGGATACACCCAAGATTACCCAGTGGAACGCTTTTTTAGAGATGCTAAAATTACCGAAATTTATGAGGGAACTTCTGAAATTCAACGACTGGTCATTGCGGCCCATTTATGAATTGATTTTGTGTGTCAAAGTCGGTAATCTTCCGGCTAATGAAATTTTCAACCATTTCAGATTTAGAAATCAAAGAAGTTTATACGGCAGATGATTTAAAGAATGTTGATTTGGAACATGATTTAGGTCGTGCAGGGGAGTACCCCTATACGCGTGGGATTCATGAAACCATGTATCGTGGAAAGCCTTGGACCATCCGGCTTTTTTCAGGATTTGGAACGGCGCATGAAACCAATCGCCGCTATCAGCTGCTCTTGGAACAAGGGCAACATGGTTTAAGTGTGGCTTTTGATATGCCAACGCTCATGGGGATTGATTCGGACGATCCAAGATCCTTGGGAGAAGTCGGTAAATGTGGGGTGGCCATTGATACCCTCCAAGACATGGAAATTTTATTTCAAGGCATTCCCCTCGATCAAGTCACAACCTCGATGACGATCAATGGCCCTGCGATGGTGTTGCTTGCGATGTATTTTGTGGTGGCAGAAAAACAGGGGGTAGCGCTTTCCAAAGTGGGGGGCACCATTCAAAATGATATCTTAAAAGAATACATTGCTCAAAAAGAGTGGATTTATCCGCCGAGACCTTCGATGAGAATTATTCAAGACATGATGGTGTTTTGCACACGGGATGTACCCAAATGGAATACGATTTCCATTTCTGGATATCATATTCGAGAAGCCGGTTCTACGGCTGCTCAAGAACTTGCTTTTACGTTGGCCGATGGCATTGGATATGTTCAAGCGGGAATAGAAGCAGGCCTGGACGTGGATGAATTTGCGCCACGGCTTTCTTTTTTCTTTAATGCCCACAGCGATTTTTTTGAAGAAATTGCGAAATACCGTGCGGCCCGAAGACTGTGGGCAAAAATCATGCGAGAGCGTTTTCATGCGAAAGATCCAAGATCTTGGAAATTGCGTTTTCACACCCAAACCGCAGGGTGTAGTTTGACGGCACAACAGCCCTATAACAATATTGTGAGAACCGCGATTCAAGCTTTATCTGGGGTGTTGGGGGGGACGCAATCTTTGCACACGAATTCTCTGGATGAAACATTGGCGTTGCCGACAGAATTTTCTGCACGGGTGGCACTCAGGACCCAGCAAATTATTGCCGAAGAAACAGGTGTTGTAAATGCGGTTGACCCTCTGGGGGGATCCTTTTTTGTAGAAAGTTTGACGAACACCCTCGAGCAAGAGGCCAAAACGTTGATTGAAAAGATTGATGAGATGGGTGGCATCATTGCTGCGATCGAAAAAAACTTTCCCCAACAAGAAATTGCAAGAGCTGCGTATCATTATCAAAAGCAATTGGAACAAAAGGAAAAAATTATTGTTGGGGTGAATAAATATGTTCAAACAGAAGAAGAGTCCATTGAAACCCTTTATATTGACGAAGCCATTCAGAAAAAACAAGTAGCGGCACTCAAAAAAATAAAACAGGAGCGACAGGATGCTTCTGTGAGAGAGGTTTTAGAGCAAATGAAACAAGCAGCCAGAGGAAAGCAAAATCTCATGCCTCTCATGATGGAAGCGGTGCGACGCTATGCGACTTTGGGTGAAATGTGTGAGGCTTTGAAAACAGTATTTGGAGGATACACTGAAAAAGCAGTGATTTAAATGATGACTCGACCGTTAAGATTGTTGCTTTCAAAAGCTGGCCTAGATGGCCATGACCGTGGCATCAAAGTGGTGGCCCGTGCGTTAAGAGATGCTGGGGTTGAAGTCATTTATACGGGGCTTCATCAGACCCCCCAAATGATTGTGACGGCCGCATTGCAAGAAGATGTCGACGGTATTTGTGTTTCTATTTTATCGGGGGCTCACTTAGCGCTCATTGAACAGATTTATGAATTTCTGAAAAAAAATAAGATGCAGCATATTCCCATTATTTTGGGGGGGATTGTTCCAGAAGAAGATTTTAAAAAACTGTCCAAGATGGGTGTCAAAAAAGTATTTACGCCCGGAACCTCTTTAAAAGACATTATTGATTTTGTGAAATCCAATATTCTTCCTCAAGCATAGGAGGTCTGTATGCAAAAGAAAATGTGTGGTGCTAGCAAGGTGTTGACAAAGTCTATCTTCAACAGCCTGCTGGCAATGGTATTGGTGTTTGGGTCGGTCAGCGCCCATGCAGGGCTTGCCGATGTCTTTGTTGAGATGTATGACAAGGTTAAATCTGGTGCAGTTCAGCCTTTGTACCAATCGATTCGGGAATATATTGTTGAGCAAAGACTTTTGGATTTTTTAGAATCCATGCAATTGGAGGATCCGGAATTAGAATCCAAATATCGGCAAGTCATTACAAGTTCTGCGTTTGATGAAAGCTATTTTCCTTTTTTACTGTCTATGATGGACCGTTTTGGTGTCCTCAAAAAAGTTCTCAAGGGATCTCAATCTTCGGAAGGGGATTTGAAAGAGTGGATTAAAAATCCGACACATCGAGAGTATTTAAGAACCATTTTACTCATTTTTGGAAAACTTTTTTTATTCAAAAATGGGGAAGAGGCTGCGGCTTCTGAAATTCATAAACAGATTTTAATTCTTTCCAAAAACCCCAATTTACCTCCCTTTGTGATTTCTAAACTGGACCCTATGCTCAAAGACCCAGAGGCGGCCTCTGACTTGTACCATTTTATTGGCCAATTGGTAAAAACCTTAGGGATGGATTATTTTGTCGATTTTCAGCGTCGGCAAGCGTTGCGACAAGCCAAACTTCAATGGTTTGCAAAGGCTACGTGGCAGGATGTGGCGATGTACTTCGAACAGTCGATGACAAAGAGGCGAGCCGTCATGATGTTGGTGGATGGCGTTGGAGGGCAATACATGGTGGATTTGCTCAAGGCTGGCAAAGCTCGATATCCATCGATTGCTGAAATGTATCGTGGGGGGGCTTGGGTGGATCGCTCCGTTTCTAGCACACCCACGATTTCGACGCGAAACATTGCTATTTTAGAAACGGGGGTTGGCGTTTCAGAAACATCCGTCAAGGGCGAACAGGCTTCGACAGAAATTCCAAACTTTACGTATGTCAATCGTCGAAATCAAGAGTGGATGTATTTTTGGGGGCGAGATGGCATATGCCTTCGAGACTTGGCAAAAAAAGGAGGCGCCAAAAGTATTTTTGAGTATTTGGATTCTTTTCAGACGCTGTCTTTTATGGGGCATTTTGATACCGGTGCCGATGAGCGATTTAGTTATTTTACAGGGGAGGTACTGTTTCAATTTTACCCAGATTTGGCGGAAACCATTGGCTTCATGGATCTCTCTCGGCGTTCAGCCAAGGAAAGAAATTTAAATCGTAAACGGATGGAAGTGGTTTCTTATATCCATCGAGAATCTCAGCGTTGGGTGAACCAGATCTTTTGGACCGAACAACATTATAAGACGCTTGCCACTGAAATTTTGGAGACGGAAGATGAAGGATTGCCAGATTTTTTATTATGGTATTGTCCTTGGGTGGATCATAAAACCCACGAATTGGGGCCGTATCATGAAAAAGTGGTAAATCAGTATCTTGTTAAATTTGATGAAGATGTGGGACAGCTCTTTCGATATTATGTGGAAGCCGGTGTTTATGATCAGACCCTTTTTGGATTGGTTTCAGATCATGGTCAAATCCAAGTGGATTTAGATGCCGGTGTGGCAGATGTGGGCGCCAGTGTCATTCATCCCAAAACAAAATTTTGGAAAAAAATTTCGTCTGATGAAGGTGGACCCCCAAAATTGGATCGTTCCAAATCTTCCATTGTGGGATATGATGTGGTCTATGGGAGTACGGCCGGTGGGTCCTTTGTCATGGATCTTTTTCACCTCGATGCATACAAGTCTCCCGAGGAGCCGACCGATCCTTTGACCGTTTCTCATTTGGAACGATGGGCATCTCATCCTACATTGATGGATGTTCGCTCTTACCCCTTATTTTCTGGTGACAGAGTGGATTGGGTTTATGAAATCAAAACAAAATTAAAAGACACCCTGGATTATTTTTTAGTGCGTGAATCTTTACCGGAAAACGATCCATCGGTGGATAGCTGTGTGAGGATCATTGCGCCGAAAGGAGAAGGGCGGATTTTACGTAAATTTTCTCCGAAAATTTGGGAACGACTTCAAAAAGATCCAGACTTTCGTGGTTCGCGCGAATTTAAAGAAGCTAAATTTGAAAAGTATCTCTATCAATATGCGTTGGTTTCGGACTCGATTACGGGGAAGGTTGAAGGAGACCCCTTGGGGATGATGAACCAGAGTTCTCTGGTGACAACATGGGTTGAATTGGGGCAGTGGCATTCTGATGAAGAATGGTTACAAGCAACAGCGAAGTTGGATCGGCTGGATGCCATTCATGAAATTTCGCATCTCTATGACAGTGATTTGGCAGGAACATTGAATTTATTTCCAGCTCGGGGAAAAGGGTTTAACACCCATGTACCGGGAAGGCATGCTGGCGAGTTATTTGAAGAAAAGAATTCATTGCAAGTGTATTACGGTTCCTTGATCCCTCATCCAAAAAAAATTGCCATTGCTCGGGGAGGCAGTATGCCCGTGACGCTCATTCATTATTTATGGGGAGACGAAAAGTTTAACGACATTGAATACAATTTCGATTTTAAATCTCTCTGGCGCGACATACGCAAAGAGCAATAATGCCTAACAGCCTGCTAGTCTATTTTGAAGGCTTTTGGATTGAGACGGTATAATTAGGTTCTGCATAGACGACCTCTTTGGATTGTGTCAAAAGATGAATCGCTTCTTGTGTTTTAAAATTTCCTTTCCATTGATAGACTTGAATGCTTTCTAAATAGGTTTCTTGGGTTACCTTGAGTATTTCTTTCCATTTTAAAATAATGCGGCCAGAGGTATTGGGTTTAAATTTTACAAGCACTTCTCCTTCAACATAAGGGGCGTTACCTTGGTTTTTGGCAGATGGGGTGGAAAGGGTGGGCATAGGTTGGGTTTGTTTTAAATTGGGCGTGTGCCGAAGGTACAAAGCAATCACCAAACTGACAACGACCAAACCACCCATGATTCTTATGTTATTCCAGGACATTTTTTTTCCTCTGGGGCTATAGAGAGAGCCCCGTTACTTCGTTTCCGATTTTAATGTTTTTGCCTTTTCATGAAGGGCATGGGCCAGATCTCTTAAAACACGATTTGAAACGCTGTCCCGAATAAATTTTTCAATCGTCTCAAACCCAAAGCTAACCGTATCTACCTTAATATAAATGTGGTAAAGCACCAAACAGCTTTTGGGATCGATGCTTCCATCTTCACGCAGATAAGGTTCAATATAAAATTGGCCATTGTTTAAGAAAACATTTTTATTGGGATAATCAGAATCGTGATTGAATTGAGGATCTATTTCCCATGCCACAATATATTGGGGAATTTCTTGTGTCACGTTTCCCAGGGTTCGATAAATTTTCTCGGTCGATTTTTCATAACGCAAGGTGTGTTTAAAATCAATGCCGGGGAATTTCAAATGAGAAAATTGAAACTCAACCTCCTTGGGTTTAAAAATTTTTCTTGAAGACAATGCAGCGGCAGTCAACTGGACGCTTTTTAGAAAAACATGCGGTGCGAAATCATGAAAGCGATTTAAATCACAAGAGATTGCATAGACCTCTTCTGCGGGTGCATCTACCCATGTTAAGGCAATGCCTTCAATGACTTGCGAATCGATGGGGTCTGCATAGGAGTTGAGAATGGTTTCTTTGATGTGATGATTTTCTTCTTCTGTGAGAGAATTTTCTTCCAGCGATTCCATTTCTTCTTGAGCACGACGTAATATTTCTTGAGGGGCCATGCGCGGAAAATCAAATAGCTCAATGGGAACTCGTCCTAAATATAAATCTTGCCTGGAAAATTTTTGTTGAGAGGTTTTAATAAAACCTTTGGCGTATAACTGTTCTTCAATAATGGTGGGACGATGCATAAAAAGCATGTTTCTGGTGTGGACGATATTGGTTGCCGCAAATGTCCAGCGTGCCCACGTTGAAAAAATGAGGACGCACGTATGTAAAAAAACATGGGTAAATTTCATGTGTTGCGTCATGGGGGATCGGTGGTGCATGGGCAATGGCATTAGCGAAGAATATTCATCATGGCGCTCATAAATCTTCGCCCTGCTTGTTCACGCTCTTCTTGGGGTAGGCCCGTTAAGTCACCGTATTCATCATCAATTCGCATGTATGCATGATAGAGGGCTAACACTTGTGTCTCTGAAATGCTTTCGAAGCCTTGAGCGTCCTTTACAATATAAGGTTCTAAAAGAATATAACCATCCACCACATGAATATTTTTAGGTCCAAATTTTCCATTGCCCCCCACAATTTTTTTGGTTTGAGGGTCAATCGTTGGAACAAATCGACCATCTTCTTTCAGTCGTGGGTCGATCCGCCAAGCCGCAATGATGCGCTTGAGATTTGTTTTTTTATCTCCTTCTTTTGTGTGAAGGGTGATGGGCACATCTTGTTGGGTGGCCTCATTAAAACAAGGATAATCTAAATAATAAGAAGTGATCTTAAATTGAGAAAATAAAATTTGATTGTGTTCCGAAGGCAATCCAAGCCCACGTTCAGAGGGTAACAGACTGTCTTCATCTCGATTTGGATTTAAAAGATCACGATCCTGTGCTGTGAAGTCTTTGTCTTTGAGAACATAAGAGTATAAAAAATATTCTGAAAGAACTTTCTTGTAGGCATCGCGGTCACGAATGATGCTATAGACCGTGTCCAAATGGGTGTTGTTAATGATGGCCAAGCCTTCCGTTTCATCGGATTGAGGATCATCAAAGGTAGGAAAGCGCTTTGCAATGGATATTTTTAATTTTTCAATTTCAGGATCCGTTAAGGTGCGGTTTGTTTTTTTTTCTTGAGCGGCGCGTTCTTCTTCAAATTGCTTTTGTTGTTCGGCAAACGTATAGCCTACTTTTTTTCGGATTGCTAACAGGAGCTCTTGTTTTTCTCGAAGCGTTTCTTCATCTAATGCTTCGTCTGGTTCGGTGGGATCAATGCCAGAGTCGAATAAATAGTCATATTGAAATTTTTCTATTCGACTGGTGGCCAAAATAGCAGATGGAAAACGTCCTGTACCATATCTAAAAACAGCTGCTTTCCCAGATTCGAGATCCTTTCGCGAGACGGGGCCGCCATAGAAGTTCCCGGCATCCACCTTGTCTTTTTGATAGAGTTCAGAACGCAATCGTTCTGGATGGAAATAAGTATCTAAGTAAAGTTTGGTCTTGTTGGCAGAGGTGGGGAGGGTATCGATGCTTCCTGCAATCGCAGGGAGCGATAGCAAGGACGCTATCATTGCTAAAAAGGTATATTTTAAAATCATTTCTTTCCTCCTTGGAGTTTAAGAAGTTTAATCAATAAGGTTAGCGTTATTTCTAACTCAGATCTTTGAGCCTGTTTTTGGTCGATCAGTCTTGAAACAAACTTCATCATATTTTGAAATTTTTTCTGTTCAATCATATGGTGCGTTATTCTCAATAGGGCTTCTATTTGACCCGACTGAAGCACTTGGGTCAAGATTCTTTTTTCAGGGAAATGAGTCGTATATTTTTTCAAAAAACGGCTGATGTCGTCTAGGTGTTCATGGGTCAACACAGGAGGCAAGTGCGCCAGAAGCTCAATACATGGCTTTTTATTCGTAAGAATTAAATTTTTTGTATCTAATAGAATAGGGGTGATGAGACGTTCTTGAGGGGCTGCGATCAAAGTGGGAAACTGAGAGCTTATGGCCATTCGATCTCCCTCTGACAACGTTAGAAGCAGGGGGGCGATGCTTTCATAATCTTTTTCTGAAACGCTGGTATGGATGCCTTTGCCAAGATTGGTTTTAAGGTGAGGGGGAAGGGACGATAAACGTGACAAGGTTTTCATCAATTTTTGTTTTGACTCAGATTGAAGCAAAAAGGTCATTACGTGATTTAAGGTTTCAGCGGTGTCACCCCACGCATAGACGAGATCTAAAGACGGTTGTAAAAAATGGGAGGTTTCCATCCTCGATAAGAGTGTTGAAATTTGATCGATGGGTTCAAAGCATTCACCCATTTGCGTGGATGGATCAGACGTCTCCGTCAGAGGATGATCTGAACGAAGGCAGAAAGAAGTGTCGTCATATAGAAATTTCCCGGAATGAAGCCACGACACGAGCGATAAAACGCGGCGTTCTTGGCCAGCTGGAATGACTTTCACAAAAGGCAGAATGAATTTTTTTACTTTTTTTAAAAGATTTCTTTGGGTGAGCAACCGTTCTAAGGACTGATAATTTTCCAATGCGGAGATTAATACAATTTGATCCTTTTCTGGAATTTTGTTGTTCATGCCATAGAGGGTGGAGGTTAAGGCATAATTTAGAAAAGTTGATTCTGCATCGACGTTTTCAATGCTTCTTAAGAAGTGGTCCACGGGTTGGTTGTACGTTAAAAAGTCGGTTGTTATTTTATAGAGGGCATTTTCAAAGGTCGTAAATAAATAGTCATTGTCCAGCAGGGCCAATGATTTTTGAAAAAACAAGGCGAGGCTATCGACTTCTTCTAAGGCTTTGAACAACGTAAAAAGAGAAAGAGGCTCTGAAGTCTGTTCTTCAGAGGCAAGGTGTTCGGCTATTTTGGTGACCAGTGTCTGTTCGTCGGTACTTAATGTGGGGAGCAACGGACGGTTGATGGTTTCAAAGTGGTGTTTGGCGAGTTCCCGCAAAGAATCTTCGTAGCTTTGGGCAAGGAGTGGCAAGATAGGGCCAAATTGCATTTGAATCTCTTTCTTGGCGATTTGAGGTTTTTCTTCTGTCTCTAAAAACTCATTGAGTTCGCGGTTGAATTGCGCCTTTTGTTGTGTGACGTAACTTTTAACATGTTTGGCAAAGGTATAGGTTCTAAGATCTGATTCATCTGGGTGTAGAATATCTCCTGCTGAATAGAGTTTCACTTTGTCCTCTAAAGATGCGCGATGGAAAACGGGGTCTTTCATTTCGATACGTGCACAGCTGAGCCAGAGTGAATAATTGGTGATAATATGGGCGGCCGGAGTATCGGGACCTAGCTCTGGGAGTGCTTCGAAGGCGGTTTTTGAACCCATGACAAAAATATCCATAGAATCTAAAAGCGTAAGAGATTCGTTGGTTGAAAAACCCCTGTGGAAGCTGGAAATCAATTTGACGAGTGCGGTCAGATCGTTTTTGGGATGATATTTTAAAATTTTTCTGGAAGCGTTCCGTTGATCCACACCTAAAGAAGAGGTGGGATCACTGAGAAGCCCGAGACGCTCCGGAGAAAGGTAAGAAGCCGTTTGGTGATTCAGTAAATCTGAAAGTTCTGCCAGAAGTTCGGAAAGATCGTTGGGTTGAAAAGAATGTTGAAGGGTTTCCAAAAAATTTCTGGGAGTTTTGAGATAACTTAAGACATACAGATCTTCTAGCGTGATCGGAGAGGTCCCTGGTCGTTTCAATTTAATCAGATGTTCGAGTGTTTCAATAAAGAGCTGTGCTGTGGAAGGTTCCATTCCATCTGGGTTTGAAAAAAAATACCCCAAAGCCTCAAAATACATTGGGAGCGAGCCGGAAAGCCAGCTTTCCATCAAAAATCGACTGAAAGTTGGCCAAAGCGGGCTTGCGACCATTGTTTGAATACTGTGAAAGGTGCTGATGTCATTGGAAAGGATTGTTTTTAAAATGGGCTCTAAAACAGTATCAAAGTTTTTGCTGTTTACAAATTCAGATAAAAAAAGTGAGAAAACCGGCAAGATATCTTGCAGAGCTCCTGTTTGAATAAAGATATCGAGGGTGTTTAACACTTCTTGTCTTAAGGCAGGGTCTTCTCCAAAGGTTTTATTGTAAAGATCTACAAAAACAGGGGAGTCTTCGGCGTTGTCAAACAAGAAGGGCATGATGGGGTTTAAGGTTCCGTTTTTGTTCAAACAGGCAAATAGTTTTTTAAATTCATCATCGGTCAGTGTTCCAGTAAATTTGAGTGTTTGGCAAGGGGCAGGAATGTTGAAGTCCAAAATACTTTCTTGGGACGCCAGGGGTTGGGGAATGGTTTGCGTAAACTTGGGTGGGAAAGCTTTTTGAGAACATCCGCACAGGGTTGCCAAGGTTATTCCGAAGAAGAGCCATAAGTGTTTCATCTGCATGAAGTGTTTTTCCTATCAGAGATAAAAAAAACCGTCAACTTACGGCCATTGTATTTGGATGGAGGTTTTGGGAGTCGTTTCGGCCTCTTTGCGATGTTGATGGTGATAAATGCCATAGGCAATGCCACCGGCTGCCGCAGCCAGGACAGGCCACCACAACCACCCGGACGAAGATGCCCGATATTCGGGTAGGTTTTGCGCTTGAAAGCGCAATGATTCTTTTGGCGGAGGAGGGGTATTTTGGGAAATGGGTTTTTGGAGCACCCATCGCAATGGGTCATCTGCTTTTAATTGGGCTTTTATTTTTTGAGAAGAGGGTTGCGATGCAGAAATGAGTTTGCTCCACGACGCATAGCCTTCTAACGCCAATCGGATGACGTGACGTCCTTGTGGCCAGCTCTGTAAAATAAGCGGTGTCACCCCCATCGGAAATCCATTGATCCACACTTTGGCAAAAGGAGGATTGGAATGGACTTCGAGTGGATAAAATTTGAGGGTGGGTTTTAAGGTTTCAATGGTTTGTTGAACAAATGTCATAAAAGCAGGAGAGAATTTTTTTTCATCTAACTTTTTTTCGGGGTTTAATACATAGGCCGATCGGATCTCTGCCCTAGCCAAATCCAGCTTTTGTTGCGAATGATAACATAGGGCAAGATAGAGATGTGCTTGAACTAAATTTTCGCCATCCGCCAATTGATCAAAATGCTCGTATTGTTCCTCTTGGGCAGATTTAAAATGAGTGATGGCGGCATCCATATTTAAATCAAAGAACTGTTTTTGGCCTTTGATCACATGTTCGGTTGGAGACAGATTTTCTTTTGCATCTGAATGAAAAGGGGTGATGCAGTTAGAAATGAGTGCTAAGAAGAGTATCCTAAATTTCATATCTTTTTTTAGTTCATGTAGAAATGAAAAGCAATCATCAGGATCAAAGAACCCATCAATGCCAAAAAGAGCGCCCGTAATTCTTTTGGATTCTTTTTTCGAAGGGTGTTGAAAAATAAGACGATGGTTTGTGTGAAAAAGGTCATCATAAATAAAGGGTATGTTGAAAGGTTAAACATTCCGAGTTGACCCAAGACTTTAAAATAATTTCCGAGGATGACGGGGTGATGGTTTCAATGCGAATGGCGTCGTTCTTGAAAAAACGTGACTGGAGCACTGCTTTGGAAGGAAGGAGAGAATGCTTGGTATGAAAAGCCAAGTATCGTGAAAGAACTCGATTTTGAATTCGAGTGATAGAACCCTCCATCATTCGCATGGAAAGCGTGCAAAAGCCTAGAAGAAGGATCAATGTAAAACAAGTTTCAATCAATGCCATTCCACATTGGTTTCGAAGGGGTCCACTCCAGGTGCCAGGTTTCAGAGTATAAGTCTTTTCCAGATAAAGTTGTTTTTGCATGGGCGCTCTCCTTTGCTTTGTAAAAAAATCCATCCATTGAAAATTCTTTGTGCTGATCAAATGTTTCTGAAAGGACGTAAGGGCCTGGTAGTTTTTCAATGGTCCAGGTTCGGCGGATTGAATAAGAGAAAGTCAGGGGGTAGAGGATGACATGAGGGGTTTCATTTTTTCGAGCGATGATCATGGCTTTTTGATAGGCCCAGGCAGGGTAGATTTTTTTGATCAGGTCTTGTTGTTTGGCAATGGCCTGAATCAGACGTTTGAGAAATGATTCGGTGATGACAAATCCCGGATTCCCCGTGATGATTTTTCCAGCTTGGACCAGTCGTAACAGGGCAAGGCATTCTTTGAGTTTCAGATTGAGGTTAGAAATTTCATTTAAGCCGCTGGCCAGCGTTTGGGTGTGAACATAGAGGGCTGCATCCACCCCATTTTGAAGTTTAATTTTTCTTTCGATTTTTCGACTGAGTTTTAAAGTGGCATGAACCATCCATACAAATGTGGGCAGTACGATTAAGATGAGGATCGTGACTTGTCCTTTTCGATTATCGAGAGAGTGCCAAGCGATGTTCCAGCTCATAAGTCCTTCCTAAAATAAAGAATGGTTGATGAAGGTGTACGTAGATATCTTTTTTTGTTTGTTCTATGGAAAGGGAACAGGTGTCCTGTACGAAGGGAAGGGATTGTAACTGTTGATTCGCTTTGTGGTGAAGTTCGAAAAGAGACAGGGATGGCTCTTCAAGCACGGTTCGAGCCATGGAAAAACAAGTCCACTGGAGCATGAGTTTGGAGAGCGTGGTCAAGAGCAAGATCGTCATCAGATACAGCGTCAAAAATAGGACTGGCAATACCAGCAGGGTTTCCAAAAGAATCTGTCCTTTAATCTTCGGATTCATAGAAGTCTTCCAGTGATTTGGGTTCATAATGTTTGGGTTGAACTTCGTGTGGCCGAAGGGAACGGGCTTGTGATTTTTTTCCTTGAAGGGCTAGGGTGATTTGGGAAAGCTTTACATGAATCGTGTTCCCCAATATTTTGACAATCCCCAAAGAAGCCACCGCAACGATGGCCACCAAAATGATATATTCGATCATGCTTTGTCCTAGGTTTTTGTTCATGCGTCATTTCTCCTCTGTTTCCATAGAGGGTGTCGAATAAGTCATCCCGAGAGCCGAAGGCTCGAGGGATCTCGTCGTAGATTCCTCGTACGTTGTGCTCGGAATGACAGTTTTTCGACAGCCTCTTCCCACATCTACTAGCAAAAATGATGCCAAGTGTTTTGAAGCGAATCAAAGCCAAATGCTTCAAAAAGGGGGTCGAAATTCCGTCCGTTTGGCAGGTCAAACAGGATGGATATTCAAAAAAAAGAGATGTGAATGAGTTTTGACTTTCCAATGAAATTTACTATAGTGACTCCCGAGATGTCACAAGACCCCATTACTTTTAAACGAAAAGAAATAGTACTGATTTTTGCCATGTTGGTGGGGGTGAGCGGTGTGGTTTTTGGTCTTGGGATCTTTGTTGGGAAAGAATTGACAGGACTGATGCATGTTCAAGAGCAAAAGATGATGAACTTGGCCAGGTCACTGGAAGAAGTGCAATCAAAATTGCCAAAAGAAAGTGAGGCAGAGTCTGCAGGCACCCCTAAAAAAACAGAGGAAGTTGTTTCTGCTTCGGTGCCCTCTGAAGCGTCTGGTTCGGTCTCTCAAGTTTTAGAGCCGGTGGTGGATCAACAGAAATCGAATCCATCTGCTTCAAAAAAAATTGGGTTTACGATTCAAGTCATGACATCTGAGAGTTTAGGAGCGGTTCAAGAAGAAAAAGAACGCTTAATGAAATTAGGGTATCCGTCCGTCTTTATTCAAGAAGCGACTCTGGCGGAAAGTAAATTATTTTTTTTGGATTTTGGATTTTTCAAGCATCCAGAGACAGCCAAAGTTTTGGCTCAAAAACTTTTCCGTCGTGGGGTTATTTCCCAATATGTCATTCGAAAGACATCTTTCAAGGATCATGAAAAAAGTTAATAAGCCCTGGGGCCACGAGATTATTTTTGCCGAAACAAATTCCTATATTGGGAAGGTGCTCGTCATTGAAAAAGGAGAAAGGCTTTCGTTACAATATCATGACCAAAAAGATGAAACGATTTATGTGGCAGAAGGCCTCTTAGAAGTGATCTTCAATGAAAAAACATTTAACCTGAAGGCCGGAGAAAATTTGCATATTCCTCCCAAAACGAAACATCGCTTGATTGCGTTGGAAAAAACCCTTGTCTTTGAAGTGTCTTCCCCTCATGCGAACGATCTCATTCGACTCGAAGATCACTACGGTCGGATTTAAATAAGATGTTACATGGCGTGATCTTGGCAGGCGGCGTGGGTTCTCGATTTTGGCCGATCAGCACCCAAGATGTTCCCAAACAATTTTTAAAGTTAATGGATGATGATTTGTCTCTTCTTGAGATGACAGATCAGAGGGTGCAATTTTTAGTTCAAAAAAAAATGATTCAGTCCAATAACCTTTGGCTGGTTAGCCAATGTCGCTATGAAGCTTTGTTAGAGAAACAACGTCTTTCCATCCCCAGAGATCATTGGTTGTTGGAACCTGAAAGCAAAAATACAGCGGCTGCCATTGGATGGACGGCTTGTGAAATTGAGCGAGTCGATCCAGAGGCTTCGCTTTTGATTGTGCCGTCCGATCATTGGATTACTCCGATTGAAAAATTTTATGAATCTATGGTGGATGCGCTTTCCATTCACGAACGTTTTCCGGAGAAGTTATTGACGTTTGGTAAGGTGCCTACGTATCCCACCGTTCATTTGGGATATTTGGAAAAGGGAGCTTCTCTATTTCATCACGTCTACGAAGTGTTGCGATTTGTTGAAAAACCTTCCATCGAAAAGGCGAGAGATTTGATTGGGCAGCAAAAAGTTTTGTGGCACTGTGGAAATTTCATATGGAGCGTGAAAACATTTCTTTCCGAACTGGAACGCTATGGTCCTAGGCTTTTATCTCAACTTCAAAGGGTGTCTTCTAAAAATAAAAGTGAAATATATCAAAAGCTAGAGAAAGTTTCCATTGATGTTGCGCTGTTAGAAAAGACCCATGCCTTATGGGTGATGGAGGCTGGTTTCGAATGGTCCGATGTCGGAAATTGGGAAAGTCTCTGGCATTTAAAAGGAGAGCAATTTTTACCGTGGCTCAGAGAGCACTTTCAGGTGTCGGAAGAAATGCTCTCTGACATTGTAAGGCGTGTAAAGACAACCCCTGATCAATGAGATCCGATACAATTTATTTTAAACCAGAATTTTTTGCCGACACTGCCTGAGCCACCAGACGCCCCCCAATGGCGTACTTCCGTTTCTAAGATGTCTTCCCCTTGGCTCATATTAGTATACTGGCCAAATGTGGCACCGGTTGTGGGGACGTCCGTCATTTCGGTGTTGTCAATGATCGTTTCACGATAGGCCTTAATATTATATACGTCTTGAGAATGGTGGCCGACATCACTATATAAGAGCAGGAAGGTGAATCCTTCACCGAGAGTAATTCTATTTTCAATTTTATATCTGACGTAATAAAAAGCTCCATCGCAGAAGTTATCCACACTTATCGGAACGTTTTCGAATTGGTCTTGGGCTTGGCCATCAAACAAAAACACACGGGTTGTTCGGGCGTTGGTTGGGCCATTGGGCTGTGGTGTGGTAATGGCGCAGACTTGACCCTTTTGGAGTTTTCTTCGATATTCAATCACCACCATGGGGATGATATCAGAATTGCCCGGCATTTTTTCACAGGGGCTGCACGCGTTCCCAAGGCCAACCCCATCCAAATTGGCCTGCATGGGGTTTGCAACATCCGGGCAATTATCATCGTCATTGAGAATTCCATCATGATCTCGATCAGGATCCGGTGGCGGTGGATTTAAAATATAGTTGGGGTCATCTGTGATACAGCGATATTTAATATTTTTCCCGGATGCATTGGTAGGTCGAGAGACTGTTCCATCGGGAAAGAAGTAATTATTGCCGGCTTCGAGTATATAGAGGTCATTATCCAGCATCTTAAAAATTTCTCGAATGCCATGCGAATTTGCTTCTGTAAATTGAGCCTGATTAGGATTACTGGTATGGATCGCAACTGCTTGACCATCAGGTTTTGTATAGGTTCTATAAGCTGAACTGTTATGGCAAGGCTGTTCCCACGATTCTTGTTTGATGGCAGGTCCGCTCCAGAGTTTATGGGCGAATTTGTCTAACCACACCACATTCCAGTGAGTCGTGTTACCCCAAAGAAAATATGGGGTGGGCGGTGTGCCATTGTTGTATGAAACCCTTTCAAACTCATAGCCATTGGAGGTAACGCAGGTGGTCCCCACCGGTGCTGTTTGTGGATTGATGCTTTGGCAAGTTACGACGACATCCGGGGTGCCATCGCAGGCATTGCCAATGCCATCTCCATCGTTATCAGCTTGATCGTGATTGGTCGCATTGGGACAATTATCGCAAACATCTCCGAGGGTATCTGAATCATGGTTGTCCTGGTCTGGATTTGGCACAAGTGGGCAATTGTCAGAGGTATCTGAAATGCGATCGCTATCTGTATCTAGGACTACTTGAATCGGTTGAAAAACAACGAGACCAGGGTTGTCTTTTAGATTTACTTGTAGCGTAAAGTCTTGTGTCGCTAAAAAATAAAATTCGCCATTCGTCGGTAAGTCAAAGTCAGAATTTCCCAAAAGTGGGGTTGTACATGTGTCATTTGAGTAGAATGAAGCTTGGCCTGAGACAACCAGGGGATCTCCTTTCATATTTCCATATTGATCTTTGACAACGACTGATCCTCTGACACAGTCTGTTGCCAATAGATCTGTTGTTCTATCGACAGAAAGTGTAATTTCGGATGCTTCTTGAGGTTGAACTGAAATTTGAAAGTGTGCATTGGGAATGCCGAGTGTCAAATCTAAAAATGAAACGGTTGGGGTTGCGTTGCCGGCCACAGTTTCTGTATAGTAAATGTTTGTTAGTGCCTCTGTGTCTTTCGGGAAGCTTTGTCCTCCTTGAAGCGAAGGTCCATTACAGAAAGCATTTTCATAAAATTGACCTGCAGGACCTAACTCAAAGAGTTTTTCTTCGGAAAAAGACGTTCCATTCCCAAACCGATCTTTGAGGGACAGAGATAACTCTCTACAATCGCCAGCCATCATGGGACCTTGAATGACTTCAGCAAAGATGAGCGAATGTGGGGCATCAGGTTCTATATGAATATCGAGAGATACAGATTGATTTAAAAGAGTAGCTGCCAACTGTAGATCTCCAATGACAATCTGTTTCATAAAGAATTGTTTTTCAGATGTTCCAGGAGATAAATTAAAAAACCGTAGATTGGGGGGTGCAGCCTGTGAAGGCGTGATTTTATGCTCATCAGAACAGGGGGCCTGGGTAAAGAGCTCTGCTTGGCCAATGGAGAGCGTGAGCATTTGGTTGGCCTCGAGAGGGCTTGAGTTGCCGAATGCGTCTAAGATGTTTGCTTTAAATTCCGCACATTCTCCTGCTCGTATAGAGTGATCCCCCAGAGGGACAGCGGTTAATGTGATTTGAGTGGCAGTGGCAGCCAAGACGCCAATAGACAGCGTTGCTTGTGCAAGCTGTGCGGCATGATCCTTGGCGGTAAGATCCGAGGTTTCCACTTTTTCATTTTTGACATAGAGGGTAGCTGAATTTTTTCCTTGAGGTAGTGTTATTTGTGAAATCTCATTTTCACAGTTTCCATTGGCATTGCGTTTTTCATAAAACTTGGCGCTGCTATTGATGCTCTTTTCCAGATCTATTTGAAGATCAGCGGCGACAGGAGAAAGATTTTGAAAGGGGTCTCTGCTTTGAATGGCATAAGGTTCACAGCTTCCCGCCCGAATTTGGCCTAACCCACTGATGGCAAGATAAGAAGCGGGGGCAGGGTCAACCGTTACCTCTTTTGACGTAAAGGTAAGGTCAGCGGGTGTTAAAACAGCATCGATCGTTGAAACTTCAGCTTTTAAATTTTTAAAATAAAAAGTTTTAGAGTTCACTGTGGGACTCAAAGCAATAGATTGAAGTTCGTTGATACAATCCCCTTGGTCGTAGAATTTCCCTTCTTTTGCTAACTCTTTTTTGAAGGCGATTTTGGTATATTTTTCTAGAGCGCTTGTATTTCCGAATGGGTCTTGAATCAGGAGTGCGAATTTTTTACATTCATTAGATAGCAAATTGTCTTTGCCATGGACGGCGATTGTAGAAGCTAGCGCTGATTGAATGGTGATATTTTTTTGTCCAGAAACAAAGGAGGGCGCCGAAGCTTTCACTTGAATAGGGCGTGCAATCGTTTCTCGAATGTAAACGTCTTTTTGTTTTTCGCCCACCTCTAAGGTGGTTTGCGAAATGGGAGTGGTATCCGAAGTATCGCTATAAAATTGTCCGCCGGAAAGTTGAATGCTCACTTCTATTTCCACTGGAGAAGGATTTCCATTGGCGTCCAATGTTTTTAATGTAAGTTTTCCATATTGGCCCGCTGTGATTGAATCAGAAGCAGCCGTGATTTCAAGTTTAGAGGCGTTTGCCGAAACCACTTCAATGGGGAAGGTTTGTTTATTTGCACCGGCTACAAAAGAAACAGAAAAATCGATGGTTTGAGAAACAGCATTTCTGGCATAAAACTCAAGTTTTGGCGTGGTAGCAAAGGAGGGAAAACCTTGTATTTCAGAATCGCAATTGGCCGTTGTATACAGCTTTGTTTGTCCCGTTGCAGAAAGT
Organism: Deltaproteobacteria bacterium; assembly: GCA_016198185.1. GTDB lineage: Bacteria > Bdellovibrionota > JACOXK01 > 2-02-FULL-40-11 > 2-02-FULL-40-11 > JACQJD01. The sequence continues at coordinate 18,729 of JACQJD010000079.1, read as the reverse complement.
TTAACATTGCCCACCTGAGGCGCTTCAATCAGATTGTCATGAGCGTCTTTCAATTGAACTGAAAAACCGCTGGTGCAGACGCCAGCAATCATTTTTGGAGGGACTATTACTTGAAAGCTCTTTGGAACATTGGCCAAGATGTGGATGGAAAATGGTTTTAGAAGTTTTAAATCGTTCGTTCGAAACAAAATACCCAGCTCTTCGGCTCGAATATGTCTTACATAAAACTCTTTTGAATGTTCATCTTTTTTAAGAATGAGTTTTGAAAGCGGTGTTCCTGAACAATCGTTTTCATAAAAGGATGTGGAGGCGTTTTCAAATATAAATTCTGTGTCCGTTGAAACATTTTGAACTTGTTCTTTGGCATTGAGTGTTTGAAGGGTGATGGGGCCAATGCATTCTCCGGCCAAGCCATCGGCAGCAGACCCCAAAAACTCGAAATTTTCTGCAGTGGAAACTTCCGGTGCTGCTGGGGGTGGACTTGTGACAATGACATCTGGCACGGCCACAGCTGTATCGCCGCCACCGGGTCCTCCGCCTCCGCCGCCGCATTGAAGCAGGGTAAAAGAAAAGCCCAAAAGCATCCATATCTGTATGAGGTAAATTCTTTTTTTCATTTGAAATAGCCTTTAAAGTGTTAATTTCCGAAAACGTTCACTTACCTATCAGTATACTGAAATGAATCGAATTGTGAAGGGCCCTATACATTAAAATAAGATTAAGATTATTTTAAAGACAAACACGATCTGCACGCTTCTCTGGAGATCTATTCTACAGGGGTAAAAAATAAGATTAAAGTGCCATTAAAAAAGAGAGAGCCTCAATGAATAAACTGGAATTTAATTTTGCTTTTGCTGTAAGGCTTGTCTCGCTTTTAAGGAGGAAACGATTAGATTCCAGTTGTTGAGGGGTAAATTTCATTGAGGCTCTTTTCATTTTGATAACCCAGGGTGTTGCAAATCTGATGCCAGAAGCCAAAAAAGCTAACTGCTCAAAATCATTTGTCTTTTGTGGCTTCTATTTTTAGGAACCATGGTGACCCTATGTAAAAAAGAGGTGGTTTGTTTTCAATGTTTACAGTTTTTTAAATCTTGTATATGAATCAAGGTATGAATCTTTGTTTGGTTTGTCAGAGGGATGATTGGCATGAAAAATATAAAATTGAAAAGTGGACCGTTTTAATTTGTAAGCACTGTTTTTTTGGCAAAATTCATCCCTTTGGAGCGGTGGGCAGTCGGGAGATCTTTTATTCGAAAGAACAGATTGAACAGCGAAATTTAAAACAAAAGAGCAGGGGGCGGAAATTTTTTGCGCAGCTAAAACGCTGGAGTAAAAATCTTACCCGTCGAGATAAAAATAAGATATTTTTTAATCGCCTGGCAACGCAATTGCCAAAGGGGGCCTCTATTTTAGATGTGGGATGTGGGGCAGGGGCTTTTTTAAAGCATGCCCAACCCCATTTTCAGTGTACGGGGATTGAAATTTCAAACTATTTGGGAGAACAAGCCAAAACATTGCAGGATGTGAATATTCTGGTGGGTGATTTTTTGAGAGAAGATTTTAAAGGAAAAACGTTTGATGGCATTGCCATGATTTCCATTATCGAGCATTTTTCGGATCCCAAGGCAGCACTTCAAAAATGTTTTGATTTGTTAAATCCCAAAGGAATTCTAAGTTTAAAGACCGTCAACTTTCAGTGTTGGAATCGAAAAATCAATCGACAAAAATGGACTGGGTTTCGCCCACCGGATCATCTCGTGTATTTTGGTCCGCAGAACCTGGCTCGTCTCTTAAGAGACATTGGATTCCAAAAAGTGACCACGTCTGCATTTGCGTTGAATGACAATTTTTATTGTGATGCTTACAAGGGTAGCGCCCGTTAATAAAACCATTGGGCGATGGTGGGGAGCGTTTGGTCAATTTCTGACTGAAGATCCTTATTTTCCTCTAACGTGTGAATCGAAAAAGGGAAATCAGGGTCGATAAGGGGATTAATGATGGAGCGAGCGTGTTCCACAGCTTTTGCTGTTTCGGCTTCTAAAATTTCCACCATTGCCATGCCATCGATAGGGCCCCGTGGGAACGTTTCTGCTCGAAAGCCTTCCGCCCACATGAATAAACTTCCGATGATAGATCGGTTATTAATTTTTTCAATTCCCCAGCGGTTGATGCGATACCTAAAAGGAAATTTTTCGAAGGCGAGCGTTTTGATTTCAAAAAGGTGTCGAATCCGTCGCAACACCAATTCTTTATGAACCTCACTTGAAAACTGATTGTTGTCAATGGTTCCAATAAATTGAACGCGATCTGAAATAACATAATCCATGGGGCTTAAGGCCTTTAAATTTTGAACGCCCAATTTTTTAACGTTTTCGCCAATATTTCCTTGAAGAATCCCATTGGCTTTGAGTGGAAGAACGCCGGTTCTTCTTAAGGCACACGTCCCCACCGTTGTACAGCTTAAATATTTTTCATTGTCTTCTTCAAAATAAAAATTGTAGGCGTGGACTTCCTGAATCATTTCTTTGGCTTTTTGGTTGATGGCAGCAGCCCAATTTTTAGGAACTGATTTTAATCGATACACCTCAAGATAAGGTGAAAAGTAAGGAGATAAAAACGTGCTTAAAGGAACAGCTCTTACGCCGAATTCATAAATTTCAATGGCAGCTGGATATTTTTTTCCATCTTGTTCTAGAAAAGCCACATAAGCAAAATGCGAAAAGGAACATCTTGGATCAAAAAGCATGGTGTAGACCCCGTCTCCTTTGTGAGTAAGATTGGCCACCAGAAAATCGCCAGCGCGTAGCGTTAACCCGCGGTAGTGGAGTTCATCGCCTTTAAATGCATAGTGAGAAAATTCTGCCAAAGCCCCCCATTTTTTAAAGGACCATTTGGAAGCATGAATGGGAAAAATGGCAATGTCTTCTTGTGGTCCTGCTTGTGGTAAAAGGCTCTTTAAAAAAGCAGGATCAAATTCTTCTTTCCACTCTTTTAAGCTGCCTTGTTGGCTGAGAAGATCAGAAAACAGGGGGCGTAACGTTATCGATTTTAAAAAAGGGTGTTGACCGATGGCTCTTATTTCATAGGGAGATAATTTTACCTTAAGTTTTTGAAGTGCAGACAAATAAACAAAAAGCTCTTTGTCATCTTCTGTGATCTCAGAAATTTTTTTGAGCAGATACTCTTTGGTCATTTTTTTCCAATGCGATAGTTGGAATTTGAGTTCGATAAAATCTTGTGCTGAGAGTTGAGAGCGGTCGAAATGTTGATAGAGTTTTAGAATGGGGTCAATTTTTAAATCATGCTGTGGTTGTCTTTGAGACTCAAGGGAAGTGGCGATGAGTCCAGGTAACGAGCGAAGTTCCTGATGTTCGTACGTATATGAAAATGCCACTGAGACGGTGCAGAAATAAAAAATAGCAACAGGGTGTAGCTTTTTAAACATGAGACATTTTTTATAGCCATGCGCTTCTTGAAGTCAACACATTAAGATTTTGTGTTGGCAGTGTGGCGTTCAGCGTTCAGAGAGCTTACAGGGTTAATTTTTTTAATCTTAACGCATTTAAAATAACAGACACAGAACTAAAGCTCATGGCCAAGGCCGCAATCATGGGGGAGAGAACAATGCCAAAAAAAGGGTACAAAAGTCCTGCGGCAATCGGAATGCCAAGCCCATTGTAGAAAAATGCAAAAAAAAGATTTTGTTTGATATTGGTCATGGTCAGGTGACTCAATTTTCTGGCTTTGGAAATGGCTTCCAAATCGCCTTTCACCAGTGTGACGGAGGCACTTTCCATGGCGATATCCGTTCCGGTTCCCATCGCAATTCCAATGTGGGCTAGTGCTAAGGCAGGGGCATCATTGATGCCATCGCCCGCCATGGCGACATATTTCCCCTCTTGCTCAAGTTTTTTAACAATTTCTAATTTTTGTTCTGGCAATACTTGTGCTTGGATATAATCAATGCCGAGTTTTTTCCCGACGGCATGAGCCGTTGCCGTTGCATCGCCTGTCACCATCATGATCTTAAGTCCTTCTCGATGGAGATCCGCCATGGCATGGGGTGTTGAGGGTTTTATGGGGTCGCAAACGCCTATGTATCCTGCAAGCACATGATCGATTACCATGAACATGATCGTTTGGCCTTCTTGGGCGAGGAGGTCTACTTCTTTGAAGATAGCGTCTATGGAAATTCCCAAGTCTTTCAGGAGAGAGGCATTCCCAAGAGCCACTTTCTTGCCATGCACGATGCCTTGGAGGCCTTTTCCGGTAATGGACTTGAACTCTGAAACATTTTCGAGAGTTGAGATCCCTCGCTCGGCCGCTGCTTTTAAGATGGCTGCTGAAAGAGGGTGTTCACTTGCTTTTTCGAGGCTCGCCATCAAACCGAATAATTCATTTTCCGAAAGCAGTCCCACCGATTTGAAGGTGGTGCACGTGGGTTTTCCCTGGGTGAGCGTTCCTGTTTTGTCGACAACCAAGGTATCTACCTTGTGAAAGTTTTCCAGGGCTTGGGCGTGTTTGAATAAAATTCCCATGGTTGCGCCGCGACCTGTGGCTACCATAATAGACATGGGGGTGGCCAACCCCAAGGCACAAGGGCAGGCGATGATGAGGACGGAAACAGCACTCAGCAGAGCGTAAGCCATTTGAGGTTCTGGTCCAAAGATTGCCCAGAGAATAAAGGATAGAATGGCAACACCGATGACGGCAGGAACAAAATACTTGGAAATGCGGTCGGCCAACCTTTGGATGGGGGCTTGGCTTCGTTGGGCTTGGGACACCAGTTCTATGATCCTGGCCAGCAAGGTCTCAGCGCCAATTTTTTGAGCTTCCATGATGAAACTTCCGTTTCCATTGAGGCTACCGGCAATGACGTTATCTCCGGATTTTTTTTCAACGGGCAATGGCTCGCCCGTCATCATGGATTCATCTATGGCGCTTTGTCCGGATAGCAGGATGCCATCGACGGGAACTTTTTCACCCGGGCGTACGCGAAGGTGATGTCCGCGAGCGATGTTTTCAAGGAGGATATCTGTTTCAGAACCATCTTCTTGAACGATGCGTGCGGTTTTAGGGGCAAGCCCTAATAATTTTTGAATGGCGCTACTGGTTTTTGCTCGCGCTCGAAGCTCCAAAATCTGTCCTAATACAATGAGGGTTACAATGACGGAGGCAGATTCAAAATAAATGGCCACTTGACCATGGCTGTCTCGAAAAGAATCTGGGAAGAGCTGAGGAAAGAGCGTTGCCATGGCACTATAGAGGAAAGCCATGCTCACCCCCAACCCAATCAGTGAAAACATATTGAGGCTTTGATGACGAACCGATTCTATGGCGCGTTGATAAAAGGGGAGAGCTGCCCATACACACGGGACCAAAGACAAAAACAATGAGACGTAAGATTTGGCTTGGGCAGAAAATTTTTGTAAGAAGGTGAGGCCAAGCACGTGGTCTCCCATCATCAAAAGAACAATCGGTAAGGTGAAAAAAGCAGAAATCCAAAATCGACGTGTCATATCCTTAAGCTCCGAATGATCTAGAGAGCTTGATACCTCTAACGCTGTGGGTTCCAATGCCATACCGCACTTTGGACAACTGCCAGGCCCTTTGTTTTGAACTTCGGGATGCATGGGGCAGGTGTACATGGCATTTTGGGAGGAAGGGGGTGTGGGTATTTTTTTAGGTTGTGCTGAATGACAGCAGCTTGGCTTAGGTTGAGATAAGGGTAAGGGTTTCATGTGGCAAAACTCTATCAAAGCGGATCTTTCAAGTCTAATATTAAAAATTCATTAAAGGCTCATGAAAAGGCTCATGAAAATTTCATTCGGAGCATTGAAAGAGAGGTATACTGGCCTTGTAGAACGTTGATAGGAGGTGAGAGAAGTGAAAAAATGTTTTTATATTTTGATGATAGGGATGATGATGGGGTTTGCAATGCCACAGGGTTGGACAGATGACGATGTGAATGCATCGGGTGGTGGTAGTGCAAAAGCCACGGTAACCTCTCAGTCCGATAGTTCAGATCATGCGGCTATAGGAGGAGGGGCCACGGTAACCAAAACAGATGACAGTATTACGATCAGAGGTATTTCATCTGCGGTAGCCGTTGTGGACACCCAAAGAGTGACGGGCAGTGCATCCGGAACGTTGCGTATCCAATGGGGTAGTGGCGATCGAGATAATACTCGAGGCAGCCAAAACAACACAAGTTCCAGAAGCATTTTCTCTCAACTTCAATCGCCGAGAACACCTCCAGGAGCGCCGGAACCGGAAGGACAAGCGCTGTTTGGCATTGGGCTCTTGGTGTTTGGATTTGGATTGATCCGTTATCGAAAGATTATCTAATCACTAACCTTTCTATTTACATGAGAAGCGAGGGAGGACGCTTCTCATTTTTTTTATTGTAAGATCAGGATATGTTTCAATGTCAACAACGCTTTGTTTTTGTCCCATTCTATTAAAATATTCAAATGGTGGACCTGACTGGGATCGAACCAGCTACCTCTTCAATGCCATTGAAGCGCTCTCCCAAATGAGCTACAGGCCCACATCTTTGGCTCGTCATCCTGAGCGAAGGATCTCTTCTTTTCGATGAGATCCCTCGGACTTCGCCACAAGTGGCTTTGTCCTCGGGACTCGCTTCGCTCGGCTACAGGCCCACATCTTTATTCTGAGCCGTTCTAGGCTCTCAACGTTTTAAATATCCGGTTTCACCGTAAGCAAAGTGTTATATCGTATCTCATACTCCCGATGTCAAAATCTTTTTAATGATATTTTAATGTTTCTTTTTATAAAGTAGCGTTCTTTTTAAAAATCGGTAAAATATAAATGTGTATCAAGTGGTACGTAGGTAGAAAACACGTTTCATGATGACTGACATGCAAAAGATCAAAAAAAATATAGTGTGCCTGATGGCCTGTGCTTTTTATGGTGTGGCTTGTGGAGGAGGAGGCGGCGGCGGGGGTGGTGACCGTGGAAATCAGTCTTCGGGTATTTCATCAAGCCCAACTCAAGTCACATTTGCTGAGACCTCCCAAGCTCTTTCGACCTTAAGTTTTGAAGAGCTCATTTCTTATTTTCCCCCAGGGGTTGAAATGTTGACCAAAGAAGAAGGCCGTGTTTTTATTGAAAACTACCTACAAAAAAATGGAAAGGCACTTGCCACAAAAGATAAAGAAACCCTCGCTGAACATCTTTTTCACAGTGAAGCAGAAGCACCACAGCTTTTCCCAGCTTTGGATCAAGTGCCATCCTCCAAAGGTCGTTTAGATAAAAATGGCGATGGAAAAATTACCATCCATGACTTCGCTTTTTTATTGAATCCTCAATTTTCACAAGATCTTACAGAATCCTCTATTGAAAAATTATATTATTATTGGAGCTATTTTCTAAATGTGAATGATCCAGCATTCAAAGACAAAATGTGGAAACCTAAAATCACACCTTCTTCATCGACTTTAGCCCCGCCTGTTTACATGATGTTGGATCGGTTCTTTAAGTCAAAAAGAGTGCTCCTCTTGGATTTTAGAGGGAAATTAGGTTTAAAGTCGATTACCCAACAAAATGCCGAGCAATGGTTAAAAACCCAAGCACAGTATCAACTTCCATTTGACCTCACGGATACGTTTTCAGGTCCCCTGTATCAAACGGTCCTTGCAGCAGACGGTGCCGAGCTCATCATTGATAAAATTGCAATGGTTTCATCTCAAAATTCTGAAGAAGAAAAAATGTATTTTATGATTCGGAATAATCCCCTTGCCCAAAACGCTCTTGTTTTAACGCCTTCCCTTTGGCTTCATTTTAAGACACGAACTCAAACGCTGGGAAAGCTGCATTTTCCTCGGCCACATTTGGTTCATTCAGCCTTTGCGCAAAATGATGGGCAGCTGACGTGGGATGAAGCGCTAGAGTATTTAAGAATTCAAATGGACCAAGAAAGCGTGGAACGACAGCTCAGTACCCGTAAGTCCCATGAGTCATTTTTGAAAGATGTTACGGCAAGTTCATTTATTCCTCCAAGTGCTGCGGAGGTATCTCCGTCGATCCAGGCGATTCAAACAGAGGGGGAAGGTATCCGAACGGAATATACGCGACTTTTAACCCAGGCAAAAAGCTGCGAAGAAGATCGCGGCTTTAAGGGTGCGAATTTATGTAATCTTAAAAAAATGTATTCCATCCTTGAAAAATTACAAAGCAGACTGGATTGGGCGATTCAAGCAAATTTAAGCTCTTTAAAAGAGCATCTCGAGCGTGAATATGAGCTTCTTCGTGCCAGAAGACAACTTGAAGAGGCCGAAGGCATTGTTCAAGAGCAGTTTGATGAAACCATGAAAGCCGCCATTGGACTGAAAGTGTTGGAAGTGGTTCTCGGAGGGTATCGGCTTTTAATGAAACGCACCGTCGATGCACTCAAAGATGAACTGTTTGATAATGCCGAAACAGTGCTCATTAAAAGTCTTTTGGAGGGGTTGGCTGCGCTGATCAATCAAATTGCAAAGACTTTACATGCGGCAGAGTTCGAAGACATTGCCGCTCTCCTTCGATTGCTCTCTGAAAAAATTGCAATCGCAGTTACCGAGATCACGAAAGGTGGGGCGGAGGTGAGATTTAAACTTAGCTTATCTTTTGGGGTGGATTCCATAGAGGCACTGATCAGCCATTATTATGACAAACTGCTGGAGCAATACCGACGAAAGTGGAGTGAAATTTATAGATTACAGATGGAACAAAAAATGATGGTGGATCAGTTAAAAAACTTTGATGACTTTTTAAAAACGACGCGGTCAAAACTCATGGAGATGACGCTTCTGGGCCACATCGATGTTTCCTATCAAATGAAAATTGTAAAACGGCAGGCCCAGAAAGCTTGTGAAGCGGACTATCAAGGGGCCTTACAAACCGAAGTGTCGGTGCTACGAACAAACTCGCAAGCGCTTCTACAAGAATTGAGTCCCTTTCAGCAAAAGTTTGAGGCTGCAGACTTTGAATTTAAGATGTGGCAGACAACCTGTAAGCATAAGAAAAGAGACATCGAACTTGCTCTGGTCGATGAAGCAGATCGCTGCCAAACGCTCTCACCCAGCTTTGATCAGCGGCTGTGCGAAACGGCAAAACAAAAAGCACGGTTTGAAAGAGATTTTTATCTGGATACATTAAAATGTGCAGATAAAGATGCCCCAGAGGCTAAGGCCCAAAAAGAAGCTTTTTCATCACTGAGTGTTAAAAAAGAATCAGTGGATCAGGGCATTGCGCAACTGAAGTTGGATTACGCCGAAGGTTTAAAACTTGCAGAGATTGCCAAAGAAACCTGTATCGCAAAAATTGAGCCCAACTGTGATCTTGAACTTCACCCGCTTCAAAATCTTTCTTATCCTGAAAACAAGACCACCACAGCCTGGCTAAACGTGACAGAAATTTTTAGTCATGCAAGAACTATTTTAGAGGAGCTCAAAATCAATTGTGATGAGGCTGCTTCTTTGGTGAGAGGCATGTTCCCGGTGGATGGAAGGTTAACGTGTTCTTTAAACCAATTGGCGAAAAATTGGGTTTATCTTTGGTTTGATCATCCTTTGGCCTATCTATCGGCTTTTGGGGATGATATTGAAATTGAATTTGAAGTGTGGTCTGGCGCTCAAAAAATTGCCTTTCCGCAAGACCATGTTCGGCATTTAGAAGGTGGGGGTGGACATGTGGCTGCGTTTTCTTTTGAATCGTTGATGTCTCGAGAGAAGAAAGATTTTCAAATCAAAGTATTTAAAAATGTAAACCCAACGAAAACATGGCCGCCCACTCGAAGAGAAATTGCAACCAAAAATATTGAAATCCATCCCAGAACGAATTCAGAAGGGCAGGCGGCCTGTGATCCTGCCTCTTCCATTGGGCTTCACGTGACGCATCAATACCGAACGAATTTGAGATTGCGAGAGTTGTGGCGAGGGGCTTTAAATCCAGCAACGCGAAAACAATATGAAGCGAATGATCCTTATGCCATTTATTATGCGAAGCAGGAAATTAAATTTGGGGTAACGCCTTCTTCCGATTTTTATTATACGGTTATTGAAAATGTGACGTTGATCGATAAAACGAGAAATGTGAAATATCCTGGGCAACAAATCGGTGGGCCACCCTATGAATTTCGATTTGATGCAAAGTTTGAACCAAACACAGATTACGAAATCAGCATTAACAACGCTTACGTTGGTATTCAAAAATACACGTGTGGAAGTTCGATGAAATCTTTTTCTTTCAGTGTACCTCAGTGCGCAGTTCAAAGTGGTCGTAATCCGTACGGAGAATGTACGTATTCTATGAATTGCTTTTCGGTTTCTGCCATACCCCTTCCATGGGTGATTCCCTTTAGCACAGCCGCTGCCCCAGAATTCTATAGTGACGCTATTGGGGAAGAGTAAAACTTTTCTTCGATTGACTTACACCTGGATCGTGATAAAAGTGTCGATACTTTTATTGCTTATGAAATGGATCCAAAAAATTTTAATGAGCGTTTTCGTTCTGTTGTTTTGTTCCAACTTTTTCGTACAGTCTATTGATGCCCAGGTGACAGATGACCCGAAGGGTCGTCCCCCAGCTCAAGGCCGTCGGCCTCCTGTTGTGAATGCGCAGTCCCCACGAGGGGATGCTGCCCCGGCGCTTGAACCTGGTCGAAAAACTTTGCCACCACGTCAAGTGGAAGTGGATGTCAATGCGGTTTTACAAGGTCGAATAGCACAGGGCTTGCGACTCTTCGTTCGAGACCAATTAGAGGCCAATGGACGAGCGGAAAGTTTAGTGGATTTAGAGGTGGGGACGCAAAATTTGGCCGATCTTCTCGCGCGTTTGGGCGTGAGCGGATTGCAAGCGATCCTTCAAGAAATGAAACTATTATTGGCGGAATCTCAAAATCCCGTCGAAAAAGTCATTGTGTTATGGACGTTGGGATATCTCTTTAGCGTAGAGGGCCCACAATGGGCACCTCAAGGCGTTGAGCTTGCAGTTTCATTTTTAACAACGGTCATTGAAGCGGAAACAGAAACGTTTGCGGTCCGAGAAGCGGCTGCTAGAGCTTTGGTGAACGGCGTTGCCTTGACGCGTTCAGATTCCAAGAGGACCGGTTATTTGCGAGACCTAGAGATTCGATTGGCCCAAAAAGCAATGCCGGAAGTAACGGCTGGCGTCAGATTGGGTTCTACGCAGCCTTCAAAATATCGAGCGTTACTGGAATTGGTTTCGAGCGCTGTTTTTTTATCTTTAGATCCGCAAGCACCCGCATTTGTTCAAGCAATAGACGAATATGCAAGTTTACCTGAAGGGGATCGTCTGATCAGGCTTCAATTGGTTTGGATTTCACCGCTTTTGGAATTGGTTCGCATTTCTTCAACACTGGCAGGAGAAACGACAAAAGATTCGGATTCTGAAAGACCCTATTCATGTACTTCACTGAGAGGCGTATTTGATGGTGGGGCTAGGGGAAATGCAAATCGATATTTATATGAACTCTTAAAGAGAATTTTTAATCAAGCTGTAGCAGAAGTGCAGGTTCCTAACTATTGGGATGTGGTTCTCTATGTTCGCAGTGGGGGCTATGGACCTGAAACACCCGATATGGAGGGTAGATTTCCAGAAGTCGATTTCGAAGCTGTGAGCGGTGTATTGAATGCGTTGGAAACACCCGAAGGATTGCGGGCTGTACTTCAAGTTGCTGGTGAATTGACCTCAGGACCTCAGACGGGTGATGGATCGTCTGTCCCTGCCAGGCCTGTTGCTGGACAACAACCTTGGGCACGACGTGGCGATGGAAGGAGACAACCAACTCCTCCTCCGTCGACTTTTGGAGCGCCAATGCCAGCCAGAGCAATGAGGAGTGGTGGTGAAGGTGCACTGCGAGGTGGTGGTTCTCAGGAAAGTTTTCACGTGGCGGCGTCGGAGAGACAGTTGTTAAGATCGCCGAGGCCACAGGCTGAACCACCCAGGGGCGTTAGAGCTTTGACTCGATCATCGACAGCAGGAGAAGAAGATGCCGGCTCTTATCGTCGAAGATCCCCAACGACACGTGCCAGGCGAGCTCTCAGAGACAATGCAGGCGATGATCGCGCTGCAACGGTTGAAGAAACTTCAGACGGAAGTAGAAGCCTTACGATAGGTTCGGAAGGTGCTTCAGAGCCATTGGTAGAATTGGTAGCATCAGAACAACAAGAAGCTTTAGATGCGACCGTACGTCGTATTGAAGCTGAGTTGTTGGATACGGAGCATCCAGAGACGATTTCAGAAAGATTAGGGGTTGTTCTTCAACAATGTTTTGATGACACTGCATCTTCTGATCTTTCCACTCGAGCAGCTGTAGATGCTTTAAATGCCAGCTTAATACGCGCTCAATGGGGAGCGGTGCGTACGCCAACAGGTGCTTCTTCTATTATCAGAGGTCTATTTGTCCAATCTGGTTTGCGTTTACGTACCCTAAGGTAAATTCTTCAAAGAAATCCTAAGTTATTAATCGGTCATAACCCATCTCATTGACTTTTTTTTGCCGTATTCGTTACACTTTACATAACTAAAAAAGGAGGCGGGATATGTCCGCAAAATTTCGTGTGTTTTGGAGTTTATGGGTAGTGGCCGGTGTGGTTGGATTAGGGCTTTTGTATGGAAAATCATCTTCTTCTTTAAAAGTCTTTTATCCAGAAATGAAACCTGCGGTGGGTGCTTGGGGAAAGCCGAGTCACAGGATTGGTGAAAAACCAACGGAAATCTGGAGCAATACCACGGTGGAAGCCGGTGTTCTTAAAAAGCCTTTGGAAGGGAAAGTGGTGACAAGAGTTGGGGAAATCATTGATGTAAGCTGTTATACCCAACTTGGGAAACATGGGGCAGACCATGCCGAATGTGCAAAATCGTGTTTACTCGAAGGGGAACCCATGGGGCTTTTGGAAGAAAATGGAACGGTCTATCTTTTGGTTTCCGAAGAACACGATGCCAGGCGAGACGGCCAAACGGTTTTAAAAGAAGCACTCATCAATCACGTGGCCCATATTGTTGAAGTGACGGGGACCTATACAAATGTGAATGGCTTAAAAACCATTTTTGTACAGGGATTTGTCAAAAAAGATTAAATAAGGTATAGGGTGCCTCGATGGTAACGAAAGCGTACACGAGAGCGCACGCAAAATCAGGGCTAACGGTTCAGCTTCCCAAATTGGCGACGTTCGAAAACCAATTTCAAGGGTACAGCATTACGATCTCTTATCCTGAATTTACGTCCATTTGCCCCAAGACCAGCCTCCCTGATTTTGGTACGATCCATCTTGCCTATGGCCCCCGAAAAAAATGTTTAGAACTGAAATCTTTAAAACTCTATATGCTGGCCTATCGCCATATGGGTATTTTTTATGAGAATGTGGTGAATCGGATGCTCCAAGATTTTGTCAAAGCCTGCGATCCACATTGGATGATGGTAAAAGGTATTTTTAATGCCCGAGGGGGGATGGTGGGCCAGGCGGAAGCCCGATTTGGGAAGATTCCACCGGAGGTTTCTGCATCCTTCGGGTTAAAAGCTTAACACTCTCTGTCATTTCTTCTAACCGAAAGAGCAGGCCAAGCAGTAAATAGATTCCACCCGCCAAACCAAAACTTAGCGTCAGCGAAATCAGTTGGCCCAGAAAACTACGCCCACAGGCCATATCCAAAATGGTCCAAATAAAATACAGCGAACCAGAAAAAATGAATGTCAGCAGGGAGAGTTTTAAAAGACTCCTGAAAATGGAGGTGGCTTCTAATTCCGGGACTTCTTTTTTCATAAGATACAGCAATCCGAAAAAAGTAAAAATGGACACCAGCGAGGTGGCCAAACAAATGCCCCCATGCCCCAAAGGTTTCATGAGCCACCAGTTTAGAACGATCGTAAGCCCAATATTGATAAAACTGACATTGAGCGCGAGCCAGGTTTTTTTAAGACTGTAAAACCCGCGGTTTAAAAGCGTATTGGCACTCGTAAAGGCCATGCCAATGGAATAATAAATAAGAGCGACGGCGACCATTTTGGAATCTTGCAAACCAAATGCTCCCCGTTCAAAACAAAATTGTGAAATGGGCAATGCCAAAATCATAAAAAAACCGGTAAAGGGAAGTGTTACAAAGAAAATTTCACGAATGCCAAAATCCATGGCTTTTGCAAATCGTTTGTATTCTTTTTGAATGATGAGTTGGGAGAGCGTCGGAAATAAAACAGTCCCAATGGCAATGGCAAAAAGACCTTGAGGTAATTGAAACAATCGAAATGCAGAATCAATGGCGGCCAAAGCTTGAGCTCCCAATTGAGAGGCAAAATAATTATTCACCAAGGCATTGAAATTAATGACACCAATAGAGAGCGACACGGGAATCATGAGCATGCCAATGTGCCTGAGCGTGGGATCATGCCAGCCCAATTCCCATGAGTATTTAAAATGAGCTTTAAAAAAGGGAATGACTTGGACGGTCAGCATGACACCGGTGGCTGCGAGCAGCCCCCAGGCAGCGGCATCAATGCCATAATGTTGCGTCCAAAAATACACAGCCAAAATATTAATGATATTCCAAAAAATGGGGGCCACGGATGCAGCGGTAAATTGTTGCAACGAATGGGCGATGCCGACCACAATGCCGCCGATTCCCAAGAGGGTAATGATGGGAAACATAATGCGAGAGAGCCGAACGGTATGCTCAAAGAGTGCTGCCTGTTCTGAAAAACCTGGCGTGGTTATCCGAATGATTTGAGGCATAAAAATTTCACATACAATGACGATGAACGAAAGCCCGAGGAATGTCATGTTGATCATCCGAGAGCCGATTTGCCAGGCTCGGTCTTCTTTGTGTTTTAAAAGACTTTCGGTAAAGACAGGAATGAAGGCAGCTGAAATGGCCGCATCGGCAATCAGCGTTCGGATGAGATTTGGAATTTTAAAGGCAACCGTAAACGCCCCGCGCATATCCGACAGTCCAAAATAATAGGCCAATTGAACTTCTCTTAAAAACCCCAGTGCGCGAGAGCCGAGGGTGGCAAGCATAATCCAAAACGTAATTCGCGCTAACTTTTCTTTTCGGGTCATCTCAAAGGAGAGTATAAAGGAAGAAGAGGATTGATTTCAGCAATTTTATCAGTTAGCTTTGCATGCATTATGGGTCTTTCATGCGGCATTGTGGGGCTTCCCAATGTTGGAAAATCTACGATTTTTAATGCACTCTCCCAAGCCAAAGCGGAAGTGGCCAATTACCCCTTTTGTACCATTGATCCCAATGTGGGGATCGTTCCCATAGACGACCCCAGACTTAAAAAGATTGCTGAAATCTTTAAACCCGAAAAAACAACGCCCAACACGCTCGAAGTGGTAGACATTGCGGGTCTCGTCAAAGGCGCCAGCCAGGGAGAAGGGCTTGGGAATAAATTTTTAAGTCATATTCGGCAGGTACAGGCGATTATTCATGTGGTACGTTGTTTTGAAGATGAAAATGTCGTGCATGTAAGTGGCGTGGTGGATCCCATTCGAGATATTGAAACCATCGAAACCGAATTGGCATTGGCCGATTTGGAAACGCTGCTTAAAAAAATAGACCGGACTGAAAAATTAGCGAAGTCTCATGACCCTAAAATTCATGAGGAACTTGCGGCTTTGAAAAAAGCCAGAGCGGTTTTGGATCAAGGCAAGTTACTCATCTATGATTCTTTTTCGGATAAGGAACTGGCTTTCATGCAAGATCTGGCGCTGCTCACTTTAAAACCCGTGCTGTATGTTGCGAATGTGGCAGAAGGGGAATTCAATACCCGTGGAGAGCACTACCTCAAATTAAAAGAATTTGTTGAGAAACGAAAAACCATGCTGCTGCCACTTTGCGGAAAGGTGGAGGCAGAGCTTTTAAGTCTAGACCCCGAAGAGCGTGTGGTCTTTTTGAAAGAATTGGGGATGGAAGAGCCAGCGCTGAATGTCTTGGTCCGAGAGGCATTTTCGTTATTGAAATTGAGAACTTTTTTTACCGCAGGGCCGAAAGAAGTTCGTGCGTGGACGATTCGCGCTGGGATGACGGCTCCGCAAGCGGCTGGAACGATTCACTCTGATTTTGAGCGTGGATTTATTTGTGCCGAGATCTATCATTTTGATAACTTGGTTCATGCGGGCTCCGAAACCGTTGTCAAGGCCAAGGGGCTTTTGCGTCTGGAAGGGCGTGAGTATGAAGTCCAAGATGGAGATATTATTTTCTTCCGGTTCAATGTCTAGCAGGGTGTTTTTTGATTCAAAATTGCCAGAAGTAAAGCTCGTGGGGGCCATCAACGATCCCTATGACCTTTCGGTGGCGACCGCCAGAACGTGTTATTCTTCCAAAGGGATTATTTCTGTTGAGGAAGTGTCTCAGGATGAAAAAAGTAAAATGCTCCGAGACCGCATTGCGGCTTCAACGTTAGAAGCGGGGCATTTAACCACACGACAGCATGCACACTTTGTGTTTGCGATGAGCCATGTGTCGCGGAGTTTTATTTGGTCGTTTTTGCACAGCCATCCTTTTTATAATTCAGAACAAGTGTCCCAGCGTTATGTGAAAGTAAAAGAAGGTCACATGACCATTCCAAAACTGACGGGTTCTGCCCGTGAGCTCTACCAAAAAATTTTAAATCTTCAAATGTCAGCATACTTACAGTTGATCGAACGGTTGCAGCCTGTGGTTCGTGAAGAATATTTTAAGATTTTTAAAAATCGAAAATGGGAAAAACGTTGGCTTTCTGTGGTTGAAAAGAAAACCTATGAAATTGCACGATATGTTTTGCCGATCGCAACGCATGCGTATCTTTATCATACCGTGAGCGCCTTGACCCTGTTGCGATATGCCAAAATGTGTGAAATGGGCGATGTGCCGACCGAACAGCGTTATGTGGTGGGGAGAATGGTTGCCGAGGTCTTAAAACATGATCCCGAATTTGAGAAGGAATTGCGAGAGCCTATCGAAGCCACCGAAGAATTTTCATGGCTTTCGATGGCGGCACCGTCAGCTTCAGAAAATCAATTTGTGAAAGAATTTGATGAAGTTTTAAAAGGAAAAGTTTCAGCGCTGATCGATAGCAGTTCGCAGGCCGAAAAGACCTTGGCCCATGCGGTACGGACCGTTCTGGCTCAACCGAAGCAAGTACTTCCGGATGAGGCTGCGATTGAGCTGGTTTTAAATCCACACAAAAATAAAATTTTATCCAATACACTGAACGTGATGACGTTTTCTAAAATAACCCGGGCCTTGCACAGCGTTCATTTTACATTTCAAAAAAAATTATCTCATACGGCAGATTCCCAAGATCAGCGCCATCGGATGACGCCGGCGGCCCGACCCCTGTTGTCCTTACATTATCGAGGGATCCCGGATGTCATGACACCAAAGCTCATGACGATGGTTCCGAAGGCGCACAGTCTTTATGAAGACGTTGTGGATCAAACGGTTCAGGGGATCAATACGCTATTGAAAGAGGGCGTCTCTTTTGAAAAAGCACATTATTTACTGCCCAATGCCTGGGCCATTCGATTGGTGGAATCGGGGGATTTGCTAAACTGGCATCACAAGTGGAAATTGCGTACGTGTTACACAGCGCAAGATGAAATTTTTTATGCTTCCGTTCAAGAATTGTTGGAGGTGGAGCGTCGGTTTCCCTTGATTTCAAAATACATTCAAGCGCCCTGTTTTGTCCGAAAATTAGCGCAAGTGAAACCGTATTGTCCTGAGGGCGATCGGTTTTGTGGGGTTCCCGTTTGGAATTTGCCGATTACAGCGTATGAAAGGATTATTTAAATAAAAGCATTTATGATTCCTCAAGAGGTTTTACAATTTAGAAAAGCTTATGAGTCTAACATTGGAAAATATTACTCTGGATGGGTGCATGGCGCCTTTACGCTCTGTGTTTTTTTAGGGGTGATGGTCATTTGTATTGCAAAGATTGAAACTGATTTTTCAGAAGAATGGCTTACCGTTCCCATTGTTTTTTGTATCGGAAATTTGACAGAATATGTGGTTCATCGCTATCCGCTGCATCATCCGATGGGTATGTTAGCACCGCTCTTTCGAATTCATACGTTACAGCATCATCAATATTACACAGACCAAGCCATGGAATTTGAGTCTTCGCGAGATGTGAACATGGTGCTCTTTCCTCCGTTTGTCATCATTTTCTTTGCGGTGATTTTTATCCCCGTCGTTTGGCTTGTACTCAATTTTCTGGTGAGTGCCAATGTGGCTTATCTTTCATGTGCTACGGCGACGTTTTATTTTTTGTGTTATGAAGTTTTTCATTTTTCACATCACTGTCCCGATGCGAGTTGGATTGCCAAAGTGCCGATCATTGCCCGCGCCCGTCGTGTTCACCGCTTTCACCACAACAAACGCTTTATGAGCCTCTATAATTTCAATATTACGTTTCCATTTTCCGACTGGGTCTTTAAGACGGAAAAATTTGAACTACCACGGGGTAGTTCAAGTTAGTGAAGCCACAGGCTTGCAGCCGGCAGACTTGCAGTCGGCGGACTTGCAGTCGGCGGACTGTCCGAAAATGCCGTCATCCTGACCCTGAGCGAAGCGAAGGGGAAGGATCTCACCGTCGGAGACGACGAGATTCTTCAGCCCTTCGGGCTTCAGAATGACAGGAAGTTCGACATTATGATTATGAACAAAAAAACTTTTCTTTTTATCCTGCTAATCTCCTCCTTTGTGAATGTCGCGCATGCCCAGACG
>JACQJD010000077.1 GCA_016198185.1 Deltaproteobacteria bacterium | reverse complement strand
TATTTATTTTTAGGTAAGACCTCAAGTCGATCCCCTCGTAACCGCAATGCATTCATGACATCTTGCACTGAAATTTTTTCAAGGGGTTGACAAGGAATATATGTGCGATCCTCTTCTCCGCTTTCAATGATAAGATGCGCTTCTGCCAATTGGTATAAAACATCGTTCACCGCACGCACCGGTAAGGTAAAGGTGTGGGTAATTTCTTGCGCTGACACGGGCCCTTTTTGATGTTCATATTGTTCGCAAATATAGGTCATTAAAATCAGTGCCAAAAATTCTTTAAACTCATAACTTAAATTTGCAATCCATTTCTCTTGCCGATAGGTTTCAATATTTTGCATGGCAAAAGAAATTTCAGCCCCAATGAGCACAATGACCCATCCCAAATAAAGCCAGATCAAAAAAAGCGGCAGCGCTCCCAAAGAACCATAGATCGCGTTGTAAGAAACAGAGGCTTTTGCATACCAAGTATACCCATACTTGGCCAACTCCCATAGAGACCCTGCAATGAGCGCCCCCAGGATTGCAGATCTAAAATGAACTTTGGTATTGGGCATGTAGATATACAAAAGAAAAAAAGCAATCCACGTTAAAATATAAGGAAGGAGATAAATAAAAAAAGACGCAAATGGAATGGAATGAACGTAGGCACCAAACCCCAACGAAGCCACAAGCAAAATGGGCCCCACGGTGATCATGGTCCAATAGGCATTAAACCGACGCAGCCAATTTCGCGTTTTTCGAACGCCCCAAATGTCATCGAATGCCGCTTCAATCGTTGATAAAAGACCAATGACTGTTAAAATCAAAAAAACAAAACCGGTAATCCCAAGCGCCCCGGTATGCAAATTCTTCATGAAACCCAAAATATAATTTTTAACCACTTCTCCAGTTCCAATCGCTAGGTTTTGAAAAATGAAGGGCTCCAATTTTTCTTGAACGATGGAAAATCCACCAAACACTTTAAAGAGCGCCATGGAAACAGCAATCAAAGGAACAATGGAGAGCAAGGTGGTATAGGCCAATGCCGTCGCTCGTACCGCCAATCTTTTTTTGGTCACCCCATACAAAACGAGATAAACCAAACGACAAATATTGAGCACAAAATCTTTCCAAAAGGGATCCTGCCGATGCACTTGCCAAATGTCTTTCTCAAAGAAATCAGCTATGGGTTGATAGAGAGATTTCATAAACACCTTCCCATCTTACGTCATCGGTCATCTGCTGTAAAATCTGAAGTTGGAAATTGAGGTATGTAAGTTAGACAAACACCCGCTTACGCATGCGGATATTTTTGGGAGTAACTTCGACCAGTTCGGAATCATCAATATATTCTAAGCAATCTTCAAGATCCATCACACGGGGTGGCTCAAAATGTTCATTGGTCCCATCCCCTTTGGAACGCATATTGGAAAGATGTTTGGCTTTACACACATTGACCCGGAGATCGCCACTTTTGGCATGTTGTCCGACCACTTGTCCTTTATACACTGGCACGCCTGGCCCCACGAATAATCTTCCTCGCTCTTGCGTATTTAAAAGACCATACATATTGGTCACACCCGTTTCATGGGCCACCAAAGATCCTTGATCGCGTTCTCTCGCACTGCCCACAGAAGGTTGATATTCAAAAAAATGTGAATTGATGAGTCCCATGCCTCGGGTATCGGTTAGAAATTCACTGCGGTATCCAAAAAGCTCTCGGGTCGAAACGATAAATTCATAAAGAGCAATCCCATTTTCAATTTTCATATCGATCATTTGCGCACGACGCACACCCATCTTTTGCATCACAATCCCGGAATAAGCCTCTGGAACTTCAATAAAAACTTTTTCAAAGGGTTCATGGGTCTTTCCTTCTATTTCTTTGGTAATCACCTGCGGCCTTGAAACTTCAAATTCATATCCTTCTCGTCGCATTCTTTCGATTAAAATAGATAAATGCAATTCGCCTCTTCCAGAAACCAACCAATCTTTGGCTTCGACATCTTGAACCATTAACGCCATATCTTTTTCCAATTCACGATAGAGACGTTCTCGGACCTGACGAGAAGTTTTAAATTCCCCTTCTTCCCCCGCAAAGGCAGAACTGTTCACAGAAAACGTCATTCGAATGGTTGGCTCTTCAATTCCCAATAAAGGGAGAGCTCGGGGATGATCCACATCTGCAATGGTCTCTCCAATCGTAATATCTGGAATACCAGCAATGGCCACAATATCGCCCACACTGGCTTCTTTGGCATCCACACGTTCTAATCCTTTAAATGTCATGAGCGAAACCAGACGATATTTTTTCATTTGCCCAGATCGCGGCATATGCATCACGTCTTGGCCAACTCGTAATTCACCTTCATAAATTCTTCCCGTTGCAATTCGGCCTTTAAAGGAATCTCCTCCAATCATGGTAATGCGCATTTGCAATGGATTTTTCGAATCGCCAGACGGCGCAGGAATGTGCGTTAAAATAGCCTCAAAAAGAGGTTGAATATCGGTCATTGCGTTCAAATCTGGCGTCAGTCCAGCTTTCGCGAGTTTAGAGCTTGCATAGACAACGGGAAAATACGCCAAATCATCTTCCACCCCCAATTCAATAAACAAATCAAAAATTTTATTTAAAACATGCGAAGGCCGGGCATTGGTTTTGTCGATCTTATTGATCACCACCACAATTTTAAGCTTTTCGGCCAAAGCTTGTTTTAAAACAAAACGCGTTTGGGGCATCGGGCCTTCTTGGGCATCGACCAACAAAAGACAGCCGTCGGCCATCGATAAAACCCGCTCCACTTCTCCCCCAAAGTCAGCATGGCCGGGGGTATCGATAATATTGATTTTTGTGCCTTCCCACTCGATGGATGCATTTTTAGAAAAAATGGTAATCCCTCTTTCCCGCTCCAATTCATTGCTATCCATAATACAAGAGGTATCCGCGATTTCTTTATGGAGTTTGGTCTTGGATTGACGCAGCAAGGCATCGACCAGAGTGGTTTTTCCGTGGTCTACATGGGCAATAATGGCAACATTTCGAATAGACATCGGGAGACACTAGCATTAAATCCGTCTAAAAACAATAAAGGAACTTTTTAGGTCTCTGACTGGAAACTCGTCTTCTGTTGGGAACTTGCCTTCTGCGATGTTTTAGCGATGAAGCTCCATTGTCGATCGGCAGTGGGACCTTCTTTACGCCAAGAATAAAATTGATCCACATGACAAGCCGTACAGAGATCAGAGAGCCAAATATTTTTTGCTAACACGCCGCATGTCTCCAACTGAAGTTGATTCGTCTTTCCCAAATCCAAGTACCAATGCCCTTTTCGCGCAGCATTTTCGATAAAAAATCTTTTTTCAGAAAAAGCATCCTGCACGCTCTGATCCACTTCATAACAACACGCACCAATGCGAGGCCCGATGGCCACACGAATCTGTTGAGGATCGCATTGAAATGGACCGCAAAGAAGTCCTACCATTTTTTTAGAAATTTCCTTTTGGGTACCACGCCAGCCAGCATGGAGAGCCGCAACCACCTCTTGACTGGGATCATAAAATAAAATGGGCAAGCAATCTGCCGTCACAATCGTAAGCGCAATCCCAGAAAGTCTCGTCACCATACCATCCGCTTCTGTTGTTGCGTATTGGCTTAGGCGCTCAGGATCTTCAATAGGAACAATGACATCGCTATGCACTTGTTTTACGCGCCCGATCGAAAGAGGATAAATTCCGCAAGATGGGTTCGACCCAAACTGACGCGTTAAGAATCCATGCCGAAGTGACTTTAAATGAAAAAGGGGTGATTCAACGATCTTCGTCATCTAGCAAATCCAAAACTTCTTTAAAATAAGAGGGAAGTGGCGTCTGAAACGTTAATGTTTCATGTGTCCTGGGATGTTTGAACGACAAAAATTCTGCATGTAATAATAGGTGAGCTACCTTTTCAATTGCGTTTTTGACGTCTAAACTTACAATCTGATGTGTTCGTTTCACACCACCATAAACATCATCTCCCACCACCGGATGCCCAGCTTCAGAAAAATGCACCCGAACTTGGTGCGTTCGCCCCGTCATTAACTTAATGCTCATGAGACTCAATTGATCATATTCTTTTTTCACTTCCCAATGCGTCAACGCTGTTTTTCCATGTTTGGATTTAGACGACATTTTTTTCCGTTGGGAGGGATGTCTTCCAATCGCCTGATCAAACATGCCTTGTGTTTTTCCCATTCGACCAAAAACCAGTGTCAGGTATCGACGTTGAATCGTTCGCTCTTTAAATTGCGCACTCAAACTGAGATGCGCTTCGTCATTTTTAGCAAACACCATTACGCCTGATGTTTCCTTATCCAACCGATGGACCACTCCGGGACGATGAACGCCCCCCACCCCCGAGAGGTTCTTACAGTGATGTAGCAGCGCATTCACAACCGTTCCCTCACGATTGCCTGCACCGGGATGCACAACCATTCCCGCCGCTTTATCAATCACAACGATATCTTGATCTTCGTATAAGATAAAAAGCGGTAAGGCTTGTGGCTTCATCTCACTGGGACGCACCGAAAGCTCATCCACACAGATCGTATCTTGTTCTTTGATGTGATAATTGGGTTTGGTTTCAAAGCCATTCACACGAATGTGGATTTCCTGAATCATTTTTTGAATCTGCGAACGTGTCGGCATCTCGGGAAGTGAAGCCAAATAGGAATCCAGTCGTTCTCCAACATGTGCTGGGGTAATTTTATAGAATTTTGTATGCATAAATGTTTTCGAGCAATGGACGTTGGGAAGATCTCTGAGACTCGAACTCAATGCCGTCTCAAAGATCTTCCCAACGGCCTACCTACGATTTCATTTAAGCCTAATCTATTAAATTACCTTTTTCAACAGACCTTGTTTACTCAATCCCCCCAGAGATGACCAGGGCATACGGTTGTGCACCCTCTTTTCCGCTGGGCACATCGTATGCAGAAACTTTCACCGTATAAACGCCCTTTTCAGGGTGTTCCACGTCAATCCCTTCCACATTATTGATGTGATCTGCTTCAGAGCCACCATTGGGATAGAGGGTCTTTCCAGACGGCGTTTGAATCGTTAGATCCAGATCGTTCACCAGAACCTTTTGGGCTGCGGCGGCTGCAGGATGATCTGTATAAGTCAAGGTTACTTTCAATGTCTCTTTCGCATTCAACACACGAATCGGATAGGATTCTGATTCACCCGTGGCCAAGCCTTTCCAAACGTCATCATATTTCAACGATCGATCTTTGGAGAACAAGGTTTTATCCACACTGAGACGCCCCCAACCTTCATGAATATTGGGGCGTTTGGCTGGAATTTCTTTAAATCCAATATTTCCAAATTGACCCGGATAAAGATCAATCGCACCATTCAACAAGGTCGCCTTGACCAATGCTGCCGACACACGTCCTTCTTTCATGACCGTTTGATAATATTGCCTCACGAGCACACTGGCACCTGAAACCAATGGGGTAGACATACTGGTTCCCCCACACCACACATAATGTTCATTATATTTCCCCCAAAGATCTTGCGCTTCTTTGTGATGGGAACGTGCGGACAAAATATTGGTGCCTGGAGCAACGATTTCTGGTTTGAGACGACCGTCGCTCGTAGGGCCTCTCGAACTAAATGCCGCAATCCCATTTTGGTGATTCGATACCAGATCACTCGCAATGGGTTCAGCCGCCCAGGGGTTATCTCCTTCTTTGATGACCTCTCCCCATTTCTTTTGAATGCCACCTTCCAGAACCACATTTTCAGAAGCCCCGACCGTTAACACATTTTTTGCATTTGCAGGTGTTCCTAAAGAGTGGTCGTCAATGACGCCATCTTTGTTGGCATCCACGCCGGAATTACCCGCTGCAAAAACCACCAACATATCCGGATGGTTCCATATAAACTCATCGGCAGTTTGCGAAGCTTGATCATATTCTACCGATTGACTTCCCCAACTGTTCGAATGAATCCGCGCTCCATCTTTATAAACTGGCTCGAAAAGTTCATTTAAATCCGGGGGGATCATCATGAGCCCCAAAAATCCCATCACCCCTTGCATAATAAGCTGGGCTTCTGGCGCAACCCCTACAAATCTTCCATTGGAATAGCGGCCACGACCTAAGATGGATCCTGAAACATGGGTTCCATGCCCCATGGCGTCTTCCCAAGAAGAAGACAAAAATCCCAATGCGTAGCCTGCATAGACCGCATCTCGAAAATCATCACTCAAATTTCTAGAGTCTCCAAGATCTAAGCCCGTATCGGCAACAGCCACCAATTGCCCAGAGCCTTTGAGATTGTGTTCATAAGCAGTTGCAACCTCTAACAGCTTGACCCCAGTTTCTGTATCCACGGCCTCAATAGGGTTTTCACCTGCTTCCACCTTTCCTTCACCCGGTTTTAAGCGACCGTTGTCGATGGTAAAGTGAAAAAGTTCCAGCGCTTTCGCAGGCTCCATCCATTCTACAGAAGTCAGCTCTGCCAGATCCCCTAAATATTTTCTTAAAATCTCAATCTGAATCACACGTTTTCCATCTTGTAAAACTTTTCCTTCATGGGCTTCGACCACTTTTTTGAGCGCCGCTTTATTTTCACCCGGAAACAAACGCACGTTGACCATCACCCGTGATTCTGGATTTTTGGCTTCTCGTGCTTGCAAGGTGGCGTCCATTTTATAGAAAGGTTCATAGTTTCCAATCCAACGAATAAAGGAAACCGTCCCCAAATGTGCCCGTACTTTTTCTTGTGCTTTCACAATAAAAGCATGATCTGGAATGTAATGAACAAACTCAACCCCTAATTTTTTAAGCTGTGTTGCGTAGTCCTTTTGAAAAGCCCCTTTAAATTGAACGAGATAATACTTATATTTGGTCGACCGGCTCAGGGCTTGAAGGTCCACTGAGACTTGTGCCTGCGATGTGTCCAGCGTCCCCGTTTTTAAATAAATAAACGAGCTGGACTCGGTCGCAAAAACTTCATGAACCACAACACTTCCCCATACCACGACTGCCAAAAGCATCGCATATCTCGACATGTAGACTCCTTCAAAAGTCGACTACATTGGAATACATTATGGATCACTGGTTTCATTCTGATGAAAACTTTCCGGTCGCCACCAAGGCATACGGCTGAGCATGGTAGGTGTCGGTGCCCACCCGAATGGCTTTCCCTCGAACATGAACGGTATAGACACCTGACCTGGGTACCGTAAGCTCAATCTGCTCTACATTATTTTTAGTATCGGGCGCATTTAAGCCATTCGGGTAGAAGACCTCCCCCGATGGCGTTTCTATCGATAGGTCTAGATCATTCACCAAAGCTTTTCTCACCGCAGGACTTCCGGGATAATCATGATAGGCAAGCGTCACACGTAGCTTCTGATCGGAAGCCATGACTTTCAATGAATACACTTTTTCTTCGCCATGTTTCACACCCATCGTTTCATCGAAAGAACGACGAACCTTTTGTGTTGGCAGAAGAGACTCTTCTAAATTCACTCTTCCAAAGCCTTGATCTGAATTAGGTTTTCGGACAGACTCTCCACTTAAATCATCCGCCCCATTGATCAGTGTTGCTTTTACCAAAGCGCTGCTCACAAATTTTCGGTCTTCCACTTCTTGATAATATTGCCGAACCAACGCCACGGCACCTGCTACGAGGGGTGTTGCCATGCTGGTGCCCCCCATAAAAACATAATCCTCATTAAAGACACCCCAGGATTCTTCTGGATTGACTTCGGGAACTCTGGATCGCAACGATAAATTATTGGTTCCCGGCGCCACCACATCTGGTTTTAATCGTCCATCTTGCGTGGGACCTCTTGAACTAAATGCTGCAACTTGAGAAACATTATTGGATATAAAGTCACTGGCAATGGGTTCCGCGGGCCAGAGACTCAAACCATCTCCAGAAATGCCCATGTCCAGCCATTTCATTTGTAACCCATCTGTTAAAATATAATTTTCAGAAGCTCCGACAGTAATACAGTTTTTGGCGGTAGCCGGAGATGCGAGGGATGACCGATCGATCACGCCATCTTGATCCAGATCAACACCGAAGTTGCCTGCCGCAAACAGCACCACAAAATCTGGGTATTGCCATACGAAATAATCCAAAAAAGCCGATTGAATATCATATTCGCCGTTGGGTAGCTCGGATCCCCAGCTGTTGGTATGAATGCGAGAGCCATCGGCATAGGGTCCTTCAAACAATCGATCGACATCGGCCGGTAGCCCCATGCTTTTAATGACATGCCCCAAAGTCGTCGCCCATTTAAACAAAGATTGGATGATCATACGCGCTTCATAAGCAACCCCTCTTACGTGGCCATTGGATTTTGTTCCATTGCCAACCGCAAGCCCCACGACATGCGTCCCATGGCCTAGGGGGTCATCCCACTTTCCGATCTCAGGCCGACCGACGGCATACGCACCGACCACACGTCCCTGAACATCAGCATGTAGCTCTTGAATTTCTCCAACATCTAATCCAGAATCTGCAATGGTAATGACTTCTGAAGCACCTGTAATGCCCCGCGCATATAACCCTTGTGCATTTAAAACTTTAGCACCGGTGGCATATCCTTGAAACTGCTCAAAATCTTTTTTTAATAATAGATTGCTCGATACGGGATAGGCGGGTTTTTCAATATGCATCACGGGTTCTCGGTAAAGATCCATCCACTCCACTTGAGAGAGTGCCGCTACCTTTAGAAGTTCGGCTCCAGAAATTTCTAATTTTAAAAAACGTCTGCTTTTTTCCAAAACGATTGCCCCAAGTTTTTCGAGAACAGTATTGGAAAGATCTTCAAATAAAAAAAGTTGGACCACGAAGCGTGTCTCTTCTTTGGAAGCTTTCACCAAAGCCTTGCTCATTTTTAAATAGGCATGATAGGGCGCATGCCAAACCACATGTTCTAGACGATTTAGTTCGGACGC
Organism: Deltaproteobacteria bacterium; assembly: GCA_016198185.1. Lineage (GTDB taxonomy): Bacteria > Bdellovibrionota > JACOXK01 > 2-02-FULL-40-11 > 2-02-FULL-40-11 > JACQJD01. Next base: position 33,036 of record JACQJD010000077.1, on the reverse strand, counting down.
ATGGTTTTTGACTTGAACCAAAAAGCCATCGTCGGGAATATATCGCAAGAGTGTTGCAGCAGATTCCATTTCTTTAGATAACGCTTCAACGGAAATACCTTCAAATTGAATCATATGAACAGAACCCGCTTCATTCGATGTGGGGGTTTGAAACCGTTTGTCATGGGCCAATGTGTTTAAGTTTTGTGGATCCAACACCGCATTTTTAAAATAAAGAGAAGATCCGTACGCAAACTGAGTTGTCGAGATTATTCCAGGAATGAGAAGAACACTTAAAAAGACCCCTTTATGTGAGGACGACACCAATAGTTAATAAAATACGATAAAATGATTTACCGCGTCAATATATTTATTACATTGTATGTTATTATTTTTAAGAAATTACGTGCCCGCTTGCCATGAATGAAGATATTTATCTTGTTCTGCACTTAATTGATCAATTTTAATGTTCATGGCTTCTAATTTTAGCCGTGCAATGTTTTGATCAATCGCACTTGGCACTTCATACACCCTGCATTCCAATTTTTCATGATGTTTTTTAACATATTCTGCGCTTAAAGCTTGATTGGCAAAACTCATATCCATCACGCTTGCAGGATGTCCTTCGGCGATACTTAAATTCACAAGCCGTCCTTCCGCCAACACATAAATGTGCTTACCGGAAGGCAACGTGTATTCATCCATCACCTCTCGAACTTTTCGTTTTTGAGAAGAAATTTTTTCAAGATCTTCTAAAGCAAGTTCGACATTAAAATGCCCTGAATTGCAAACAATGGCACCCTCTTTCATTTCTTCAAAATGTTCCTGACGAATCACATGAATATCTCCCGTCACCGTACAAAAGAAATCACCTCGCCGACAAGCCTCTCCAATGGGCATCACTTCGAAACCATCCATCACCGCTTCTAGGGCTCGTAAGGGGTCAATTTCGGTCACAACGACCAACGCACCCATACCTTGCGCTCGCCTGGCAATCCCTCTTCCACACCATCCATAACCACAAACCACAAACACACTTCCAGCCAATAGCCGGTTGGTGCCTCGAATAATGCCATCTATGGTACTTTGTCCCGTTCCATATCGGTTATCAAAAAAATGTTTGGTTTGCGCATCATTAACGGCAATGATGGGATATTTTAAGGCCTTCTCTTTGGCCATGCTGTGCAATCGAATCACACCGGTTGTTGTTTCTTCCGTACCTCCCATCACTTGTCGTAACAGATTTTTTTTAGCTGTGTGCAATTGGGTCACAAGATCTGCACCATCATCCATGGTTAAGGTGGGTTCAATTTCTAGGACCGCATTGATGTGATCATAATAAGTCTTTTTATCTTCCCCTTTAATGGCAAACACTGAAATACCGTCGTGTTTTACAAGTGAAGCTGCAACATCATCTTGTGTGCTGAGAGGATTGGAGGCACATAAATATACATCTGCACCACCGGCTTTCAGAGTCTTAGCCAAATTTGCAGTTTCAGTCGTAACATGTAAACAAGCCGCAATGCGCATTCCCTGAAGTGGTTTTTGTTTTAAAAACACTTCTTGAATCGACCGAAGCACGGGCATATCTTTTTCAGCCCATTGAATTCGATCTTTACCTTTATCAGCCAACGAGAGATCTTTAACGTGTGACTTCATAAATTACTGGACCATCCTTTGAAGATCTTTCATTTTATCTGTTTTTTCCCATGTAAATTCAGGTTCCATTCTCCCAAAGTGCCCATAAGCCGCTGTTTTTTGATAAATTGGCCTTTTTAAATTTAATGCGTGGATAATGCCTTTGGGGGTCAGTGCAAAAAGTTCTCGAACGGCATCTTCCAAATGAGCCAGCGATGTTTTTTCCGTACCATAAGAATACACATGCACAGAAACAGGCTCTGCAATGCCAATCGCATAAGCAAGCTGAATCAAACAACGTTCTGCCAAACCGGCAGCCACAATATTTTTTGCGACGTAACGTGCCATATAACAAGCAGAACGGTCCACTTTGCTGGGATCTTTTCCAGAAAAAGCGCCACCCCCATGAGCCCCATGCCCACCATAGGTATCGACAATAATCTTTCGCCCTGTTAAACCACAGTCCCCTTGCGGCCCCCCAATCACAAACCGACCGGTGGGATTGATATGAAATTTTGTTTTGGAATCTAAATATTCTGCTGGAACGGTTTTACGAATAACTTCTTCGATAATGCCTTCTTTAATTTCAGAATGACTCGCATTTTCATCATGCTGACTTGAAATAACAACCGTATCGATTCGACGGGGTGCTTTGCCATCGTACTCAACCGTAACTTGTGATTTCCCATCGGGACGTAAAAAAGGCAGTTTTTTATTTCGCCTGGCTTGCGATAAATTTTGAACCAAACGATGCGCCAGTGAAATGGAAAGCGGCATATAACTTTCGGTTTCATCGCAGGCATAGCCAAACATGAGGCCTTGGTCTCCCGCCCCTTGTTCTTTATACAAGCCTTGTCCTTCCGTGACCCCTTGAGAAATATCCGGAGATTGTTTGTTCATGGTCGTAAGCACGGAACAACTTTTGAAATCAAACCCCATGGATGAATCCGTATAGCCAATACGTTTTACGGTTTCACGAACCAAATCTGGAATGTCTACAAATTTTTTAGAAGTAACTTCACCTGCCACAACGATGACACCGGTAGCCGCCATGGTTTCACAGGCCACGCGAGATTCTTTATCTCCCTCCAAATATGCATCCAATACGGCATCTGAAATTTGATCGCACATTTTGTCGGGATGGCCTTCTGTCACCGACTCAGAAGTAAATAACACTTTACGATTTCCCATGCATGTCTCCTTTTTTAGGAGATTAACTTAACTTTGGGTTTGGAAAGGAGTCAAGGAGATTTCCTGTGAGGGCTAAACTTGGCCTTCCAGGCGCTTTAAACGACATTCATGATTTTCAAGCTTCTCATCGGTGGCTTTATTTTTATCATACAAAGCCCCAAGATTATTGTAGCTAAAGGTCTCGAACATGATTTTCATGTGATGCAGCTGTTCAGAAAATTTTTGATCCATCTCTTTTTTCGAATACACTTCATCTTTCGTATAAAAATGCTTTGCCATAAAACGACCTAACATATCCACCTTATCATCAATCTTTTGATCCAGCCCTGTGATCTTGCTATCGAGTTTTGCCACGGAATCATCAATCTTTTGATCAAGGACATCGATCCTGTTCTCCAGCTTTGCCACAGAATCATCGATCTTCTTATCTAGCCTCGCTACGGAATCATCGATCTTCTTATCCAGCCTCGCTACGGAATCATCGATCTTTTTATCTAGCCTCGCTACGGAATCATCAATCTTTTGATCCAGTTTGCGAATGGTCGTATCAAAATGGTGAGTGGTTACGAACTCAGATTTTCTTTGTTTCATAGAAGTTCCTTTCAGTGTTAAATGAAGTTAAAAGTTATTTCCATGAAAAAAGATTAGCAAAAATCATGCCAACCCTTTTGAGCTTAATTTCGATAATTTTAATGAAAAAGCCGGTCAGAAATCCGTCCACCCACTATTGATTCCTGTATAATTAGAGTTTGCTCGGAGTTAAGCTCAAAATCTAATTACCAATGTTTTTTGTTAGAGCATTTCCCAAATACGGTTCTGGCTCTGACGGACCCGCCAGCACACCTGCTTCCAGACACGTCACGCTTAAGATAAACACAGAGGGGCTTTTTCTGAACTTGGAGCAACAGTTAAACCTTGAACCGCTGGTGTACCTTCAACCGCTGCAGGTGGTTCTTGACAGGGCAAGCCTTCACCGGTTGTTCCAGATCCTTTGGGTGCGGGCGGTGGTGATGCATCACCCGCAGCTTTAAATAAACCATCCGTTCCAGTCATACCGGCATCTGTTCTGCTACCGATCGGGGCTTCTCCCACAACTTCTAATGGGGTGGCACCAGGGGCTGGTTGTGGCGCTGTTTCTCTTACACCACCGGAAAAACCAGATCGCGCTCTTTGTTCGCTTTCAATCAGCCGCAACAACTCAGCACAGTCTTCTTCAGTGAATTGCCGTGACAAACCCGCTCGCACTTTAGCAACCGCTAAAATCCCCACTTGCCCTCCTACAGTCCCCCACAATCGCTCACGGGCTTGCCGCGCTGAAACGCTTTCATCAAACCCGAATGCCGTTTTTCCTGTATCATAACTTTCATGCGCCACATGTGCTGCCCCAAATGTTCCAATGACGAGCACCGCATACCCTTCATCTTTGGCCAAATCCCAGCCTGTGTATTGCTTGGCTAAAATTTTCTCTTGTGTGGAACGTGCAAAATACCCTGAATAAGGAACGTCCTCTAATGAAACCTGTGTCTCTGAAACCGCATTGTTGACTTTGACATAAACCGTTAAAAAACCATCATGAATGGCACACAGAGGTTGCCATACCAACTGTCCTGCGCCCGATACAAAATTAAATGCATTCTCTGCCGTTCGTGACAAAGACCAATCGGTCGCCAGATCATATACAAACCACCGTGCGGTCGAATCTTGTAAATACGGTGATTCTACAAACGTATCATTGTAAAAGAAACCACCTATTTGATTTTGTTGCAACGTGGATCCTTCGGTGACTGAATCTTCTTCCCCTTCTGGACCTGCATAGACACTTGAAACAACCAGTGATGTGCTCACCAGGACCAAAATAAAAAATCGTACTACCCTATGAAACATATTTTTTACCCCCTTTTTTTATTGGAAATGAGCTTATACCATATCTTTTTTAAAATTCAAGAACGCAAGACCCTACGCGTAAAATGACCACCTGTTAATTTATGAAAAAGGGGGGTTAACGGCCCTGGGGGTTATTTTTGAACATCACGATGCTTGAGGACAACATTGATTTTTTTCTTTGAAAAATAATTTTTGAGGAGTTCGCAAATGGCAACCGATCGATGTCGCCCACCCGTACACCCCACACCGATGGATAAATAGGACTTTCCCTCGGATTGATACAAAGGCACCACATAATCCAATAAGCCTTCGAAGCGCTCCATAAACCCCTGTGTCTCTCGTTGTGCAGTAATAAAATCAATCACTTTGGCATCAGCACCCGTCAACTCCTTAAGCCCCTCCTGAAAATAAGGGTTCGGCAAAAAACGAACATCCATGACAAGATCCACATTCGAGGGCACCCCAAAGCTATACCCAAAAGAAATAAGTTGAATTTTAAGATCCCGATCTGAATCCAACTGTTTAAAATGCTTGTGCATATAGTCTCGGAGTTCATGAACATTAAAATCGGACGTATCCACAACCAAATTGGCATATTGATAAATAGGCTCAAATGTTTTTCGTTCTTTCGCCAAAGCTTCGTCCATGGTCAAATGCGAAAAATAATGACGCCTGCGGGTCTGCTGAAACCGTTTTTTTATTTCTTCATCTGAGGCTTCGAGCAAAACCACTTCCAGCGTAAACCCTTGCGCCTTGGACAACGGCACTAATTTTGAAAATTGTTCTTTCGCGATATTTCCAGAACGAAGATCAATGAGAATGGCTACTTTGGATATGGGTTCTTGAGACCCCTTCACGAGTTCTAAAAAGGTTGGCAACAATGCAAAAGGAAGATTATCAATGCAAAAAAAACCAAGGTCTTCCAATGCTTTTAAAGCTGTGCTTTTACCTGAACCTGAAACACCCGTCAGAACGACGACATTCATGCCCTTTTCTTCTTTTTACGAGTCTCCGTCACAGCAGCAGGTGTGTGCTGTTCATAATACGTCTCAGCAGCTGAAAGATGGGGGGTATCATGAAGATCCCCAGCCCCTCTCAACTTACCTTCTTTTGAACGAGGATAATTTTTATGATCTTTCATCCGATCTCGATAGCGCCTCAATTGCTCTTCTAAACTGTGCATCGCTTGATCGATGGAGGCATACATATCATTGGTCTCTCCCAAGGCATGAAAAACCTCATGCTCCTCATGAAAGGTGATATCCACACGATGCATAAATCGCTCCATCGAAAAAATAACCTTCATGTGCGTGGGACGCATCATGTGTTTTTGCAGTTTTTCAATTTTTTGTTGGGTATGCGCCTTTAACCCCTCGGTAGCATCCATATGACGAAAAATAAATTCGGTTTCCATAATAACCTCCTTACAAATCTAGTCCTATCATATTTTTTATTTAAAAAAACTTTTTTCTTCTGGAAGATGGCAAAATATTCAATACCTCTCGGTACTTGGCAACCGTTCGCCGTGCAACCGTAATCCCTTCGGCTTTAAGCATATCTACCAAGTTTTGATCAGAATAGGGGTGCTTCACATCTTCCGCAGCCACAATTTTTCGAATTTTTTCTTTAATGCTTTCGGTGGCAATACCCGTTTCTCCAGGGAGCCCCACACTGGAATTAAAGAAATATTTAAGTTCAAAAATCCCCTGGGGCGTGTGAACATATTTATTCGTTGTCACCCGACTGATCGTTGATTCATGCATATTAATGTCTCTGGCCACATCCCGTAAAACCATTGGTTTCAAATGTAAGATGCCATGATCTAAAAAATCTTTCTGATAATTCACAATACTTTCTGTCACTTTATAAATCGTTCGTTGGCGTTGGTGAATCGATCGAATGAGCCAAATCGCAGAACGCAACTTTTCTTGAATATATTCTTTCGTCAACGCACCCTCTTCTTTTCCAGACAGCACATTTTTATAAAAATTACTGATTTTAAGCTTGGGTAAGCCATCTTCATTGAGGGTGATCACATACTGGCCATTCATGGAGGTCACAAAGACATCGGGCGTAATATACTGCGTTTCCACATTGGAAAAAGCACGACCGGGTCTGGGCTCCATGTTAAAAATGACTTGACTGAGCTCAACCACTTTTTCCATGGGTAACTTCATAGCTCTGGCAATCACATCATAGCTTTTTCTTTCCAAATGCTGAAGTTGCTGCTGAATCAACGTTTCGAGATCTGGATCTCTCACGGGAAGCTGCTTGGCCTGCGCCATCAAACACTCTCTCAAATCTCTGGCACCCACCCCAATGGGATCAAACTCTTGAATTTTTTTTAATACTTTTTCCAATGCCGAAACCTCATACCCTTCTTTGGTTGCGATTTCTTGCAAAGGGGTCCTCAAATACCCATCGTCATTAATATTGCCCACCAAGACCAGTGCCATTTGTTCTTCTTCTTTGAGCTCCCACCTGGCCATCTGCACTTGCCACTGCAAATGTTCATGAAGATCCTTGGTTTTGGTGATGACGTTTTCAAAGGGCGTCCCTTCATCCGGAGATTTACCAACCAAAGAACCCGGTAACGATGGATTGTAACTTTCAACATAGGACTGCCAATCAAAACTATCTTCGCCCTCAACCATTTTTTCAGGTTCCTTTTCTTGCCGATCTGGCGCCGGCGCTTCTTTGGGTTCTTCCTCGGGCTCCCCGCCTTCTTCAAGGACAGGGTTTTCCATCATTTCTTTGGTAATAACATTCTCGAGCTCTAAACGAGAAAGTTGAAGCAATTTGATCGCCTGCTGCAATTGAGGTGTCATCACCAGCGACTGCTGCATCTTCAAAGATTGTTTCATTTCAATGGCCATACATTCCTCTGTTAAAGTCTAAAATTTTCACCCAAATACGTCTGTCGTGCCAAGGGGCTATTGACCAGTTGTTCTGCCGTTCCCACCTCTTGCACATGACCGTCCTTCAATAAATAACTTAAATCACAAATTCCCAACGTTTCCCTCACATTATGATCGGTAATTAAAATCCCAATGTTGCTGGCTTTCAGTTGGTTAATAATTTTTTGTAATTCAATAACCGCAATGGGATCAATCCCAGCAAAAGGTTCATCGAGCAACATAAAATGAGGATTGGTCGCCAACGCCCGCGCCACTTCCACACGACGGCGCTCTCCACCAGACAATTGAAATGCAAAACTATCCACAAGGTGTGTAATGCTTAACTCTTCCAACAACGATTGGAGTCTACTTTCACGATCCGTCAGTGAAAGGGGCATGTTTTCCAAAACGGCCATGATATTTTCTCGAACCGTTAATTTTCTAAAAATAGAAGGCTCCTGAGGTAAATAACTTAATCCAAGCCTCGCCCGCTGATACATGGGGCGATCCTGGAGAGATACATCATCTAATAAGACCGTCCCTGAATCGGGTTTTACAATACCCACCACCATATAAAAACTGGTGGTTTTGCCAGCGCCATTGGGGCCCAAAAGCCCAATCACCTGCCCAGACTTTACTTCGAAGGACACAGAATCCACCACCCTTCGCGTACCAAAATTTTTAGAAATGTTCCGAACCGTCAACGTATGCATTAAAATCCCTCTAATCCCAACTCTTTGACTTCGCCCACAGCTTCATCAAATAAAATTTTGTTCTCCGCAGTAAAAAAAATAACCACTTTCGCCGAAACGGAATCACCCCCTTGAACCACCCGTGGATTTCCGGTTAAAATAATTTTTTGTTTCCGATTTAAAAAAAGAGCTTTTTGACAAGATGCCACTCGATCTTCCTGAACAATTTTAACATTTTGAGAAGCTTCCGCCCGATCAATGGATTTATTTTTCTTATTGTACGCCATTAAAAACCGATCTGAAAAAATATTCATGTCTCTTTGGGTCACCACCACATTGTCCACAAATAAGGCTTTATTTTTATTGAGATACACAGTGGCCTTATCTGATTGAACATCAATATTTTCGGCATCTTCATCAAATTTTTTACAATGAACCTGAGATAAGAGCTTCAGCTCTTCTTTGCGTGTTTCCACGTGCATCCCTTTGGCGGTCACTTCTAAAGAAGGGGTTTGGGGATTGGGACCTGCAAACCAAATAGGTTCATGAGAGGATAAAACCTTTTCCCCTTTTGCATATTTTAAATATTCTGTTTTAAGTTCGTATCCTAAATTTTCAGATGTCACAATAATATCTCCAAAAAACTCAATGTCTTTCGTATTTAAAAAATATTTTCCGCGTTTCCCTCGAACATGAATGACATGATCCCCCTCTGCATAAATTCGAGCGGTTACTTCCTTTAAAATGACAAAACCTTGTTGCTGATAAAGCTCGGCTTCTTTTGCTTCCACCGTTTCTTTTTGACCATCGGCATTCAAATTGGCCGCTCGAAACCCCTGAATACTTAAATCAACATCCTCCGCCGGTGGCAAAAAGTGCTTTTTTTCAGCATCTCGTATGGTTCGTGGAATTAAAATGAAGAATTCTAAAACGACCACCCCAACTATTACCAACCCTAAGGGCGTTACCTTATGAAGCATGACCATTCGTTACCTTCCACCTTTATGAGTCAGACGAGACAAATTTATGGTATCATTAGAGTTTAGAAGTGTCAAAAGACTTCTAGCAAAAATCATGCCAAAAATGTCTTTTAGACGAGCTTTGCTTCAATAAGATCGTGAAGATGAATAATTCCAATAGGTTGCATCAAATTTGTGACAATAAAAAGAGACGTAATTTTATGTGTCTCCATGATTTGAACGGCCTGAACCGCCAGTTCATCCGCCCCAATGGTTTTAGGATCACGTGTCATAATATCGATGGGCGTTTTTAAGAAAAACTCATTGTCTAAATGACGTCTTAAATCACCATCGGTAATGATGCCTGCCAACTGATTTTCGTGATTCACCACCCCTGTGACCCCTAACTTTTTACCCGTAATTTCCATAAGAACCTCTTTCATGTCTTGGTCGATCCGGACCAAAGGGACATGGGGAATTACTTTCATGATGTCTTGTACTTTTAAAAGTAACCTTTTGCCTAAGGTACCTCCAGGATGAAACAAGGCAAAATCAGCTTCCTTAAAATTTCTCTTTTTTAAAACAGCCACCGCCAAGGCATCTCCCAAAGCCAACGTAGCCGTCGTGCTGGCTGTAGGCGCTAACCCCATCGGGCATGCTTCTTCAGGAACGGTTAAACTTAAACAAACATCGCTGGCTTTGGAAAGTTCGGACTGAGGTCTACCCGTCATCCCAATCACTTTGGCACCAATTCTTTTAACGGTGGGAAGAATTTTAAGCAATTCTTCGGTATTGCCACTGTAAGAAATCGCCAACACCACATCTTCCCGCCCCACCATTCCCAAATCTCCATGGATGCCTTCTGCTGGGTGTAAAAAAAATGCGGGCGTTCCAGTACTGGCAAACGTCGCTGCTATTTTCTTAGCAATTTGCCCAGACTTTCCCATGCCCGTCACAACCACTTTGCCTTCGCAATGAAATAAAAAATCAACCGCTTTTTCAAAACGGCTGTCCAATCGATCAATTAAACTTAAAATAGCATTGGATTCAATTTTTAAAACGTTCTTGGCATCTTCTAAAACAGACATCCTCAAATTCCTTTCACGTGCGCATCTATCCCTTTGAGAGATGCCAGTAGCTTCGGCAACTCATGGAGGGGGAGACAACTCGGACCATCGCACTTGGCCACTTCGGGATTCGGATGCACTTCCATAAATAAAACATCAATGCCACAGGCCACCGCTGCTCGCGCTTGGGAAGCTAAAAATTCTCGCCGTCCACCCGTAGAGGTTCCTTGTCCCGTCGGCAATTGTAAACTATGCGTCACATCATACACAACGGGATATCCGAATTTACGCATGATCGGGAAACTGGTCATATCTACAATTAAATTGTTAAACCCAAACGACACGCCCCGCTCCGTTAATAAAATATTTTCATTCCCTTGGGAGGATATTTTTTCGATAATGTTTTTCATATCCCACGGCGCTAGGAACTGCCCCTTTTTAATATTGATGGGCTTTCTGGTTTTGGCAGCTTCCACCACCAGATCTGTCTGCCGACACAAAAAAGCAGGAATTTGTAAAATGTCGACCACCTCACTCACAGGGCCTGCTTCAGAAGGTTGATGGATGTCCGTTAAAATGGGAATTTTGTAACGGGCCTTTACTTCCTTTAAAATCGCCAACCCTTCTTTCAGCCCAGGCCCACGATAGGAATGGACAGAAGAACGATTGGCTTTATCGTAAGAAGCTTTAAAAATAAAAGGAATATCGAGGGTCGACGTCACATCCAAAAGTTCTTCGGCAATTTTAAACGTAAGCTTCTCGGATTCAATGACATTGGGGCCTGAAATAAACGCCAGGGGATGGGTGCCACCGATCCGGACCTCCGACGATACTCGAATCTCTTTAACTGGGGATACCCACATAAGATTCACTTTCTATTTTTTTAGACCGGGGTTCTATTTTTTTTGAAGGCTCTGAAGATGGATGACGTTTTATTTTTTTTTCCAAAGAAGCTCGAATGAAATTCGAAAACAAAGGATGTGGATCCCAAGGACGAGATTTAAACTCAGGATGAAATTGACACCCTAAAAACCAAGGATGGTTCGCAAGCTCAATCATCTCCACCAAATTTTTTTCTTTGTAAAGACCACTAAAGATCATCCCCTTCTTTTCAAGAAGGTCTCGAAATGCATTGTTGACTTCAAATCGATGGCGATGGCGTTCTGAAATTTCAGCTGACCCATAAATTTTTCGAGCCAGGGTATTGGGTTTCAACGCACAAGGATAAGCACCCAAGCGCATGGTCCCCCCTTTTTGAGAAATCCCTTTTTGTTCCGCCATCATGTCAATGACATAATGTTTGCTCTTTCGTTTAAATTCTCCACTGGAGGCATCTTCTAATCCACAGACGTTTCTCGCATATTCAATCACCGCCAACTGAAGCCCGAGACAAATGCCAAAGAACGGAATTTGATTGGTACGTGCATACCGAATGGCTTGAATTTTGCCGGCGGTGCCACGATCGCCAAACCCCCCGGGAACCAGAATGCCATCCACAGAACCTAAGAACGATTCCAAATTGCCCTTTTCAAGCGCTTCGGAATCCACAAAAGACAAGTTCACACGAGAGGAATTCGCAATTCCGCCATGGATCAATGCTTCATTTAAACTTTTATAGGAATCGGTCAGATGAACATATTTACCAACGACGGCAATGATTACTTCATATTTGGGATGTTTTAATTTGGAAACAACGTTCTTCCATCGATTTAATTTGGGAGCCCCCGTCCACATATTGAGCCGTTCAACCAATAAATCATCCAATCCTTCTTGATGCAATGCCAGCGGAACTTCATAAATACAGTCTAAATCACGCGCGGTAATGACGTGACTTGCGGGCACATTGCAAAATAAACCAATCTTATCTTTAATGTCTTTGGAGAGTTGCCGGTCCGTTCGACAAAGTAAAAAATCAGGCTGGATCCCAATTTCCCTTAATGTTTTTACACTGTGTTGCGTTGGTTTTGTTTTTAATTCTCCAGATGTTTTAATGTACGGCGCTAAGGTCAAATGCACATACGCCACATGATCTTTCCCCAAATCAAAATTAAGTTGCCGAATGGCTTCTAAGAAAGGAAGGCTTTCAATATCCCCAACCGTTCCTCCGATTTCAACGATACTCACATCAAACCCTTTGGAGGCTTGTAAAATATTGTGCTTAATTTCATCTGTAATGTGAGGAATCACTTGAACGGTGGCCCCCAAATATTTTCCTTGGCGTTCTTTGGTAATGACCGCATCATAAATTTGACCTGTTGTGAAATTATTGAGTTTCGAAACCCTTAATTTGGTAAACCGTTCATAGTGCCCAAGATCGAGATCGGTTTCCGCCCCATCGTCTGTTACAAACACTTCGCCATGTTGAAAGGGATTCATCGTACCAGGATCTACATTAATATAAGGATCCAGTTTAATGAGATTGATTTTTAACCCCCGGCTTTCGAGCAAAGAAGCCATGGATGCTGCGGCTAGACCTTTTCCCAAAGATGAAATAACGCCACCGGTTACAAAAATAAATTTTGTCTTCACATTTAAGTTCCTCACATTTAAATTCACTGAAATCGTTTAGCCGGAAAGGCTTATTATGGAAGGTCAGTATAGTCTCTTTTTCCGCGCTGTCAAGAAATGCGGTCTTTTTAAAGTTTCTTTTTTAAAGCTTCGCACGCATTTAACCGATACATCATTAAAATAGTATGAGAACTCGCATTATTTTGTTTTTATTTTTTGGCGTCATCACCATCTCGTTGAATCAAGCCGTACCTCAAGAAAAAGATGAGCTCCAAAAAACACTTCTGGGTCAAACCGATATTGCACCGGAGTCATGCCTTAAAAGTTTTTCAGTGGAAGAACTTCTAGACGCCCTCCAAGAAGATTTTAATGTCCAACTCTCAAAGGGATCTCAAGCCTTCCAATCTCAAGATTTGCTTTATCTTTATTATTTTTTATCTGCACTCCAAATGCCCAAAGGAAATCCCATTTATATTTATAGGAGAGATCGTGAATCTCCTACCTTGGTTCAAAAAGAACCTCCACAAGAGGTAACCCTAGATGAATCTGAAAAGGGAACTCATTATTTCTTCTCCACCAATGCCTTTCGTGAAACCTTTCTCGAAAGTGTTCAAAAAAAAGCACGGGCAGGTACCGCCGTTAGGCCAACCCAGCGTATTCGATTTAACAATAGCCTCTATGAATCCCTCATCCAAACGATGTTAAATCGAGATCAACTCGTTGATTTTTTGAAATCGACGTATGATATTACCGTTGGAAGCCAAGAAGGAACTTATGATGCCACCACAGAACTTCCCTTACACAAAGAAGACTTAGCCGTCATTGCCAAACAATTGGCAGATCTTCCTCTGGAAATCAAATTGCTCTTGCGGTTAAAAAGAATCGCCCGCACCAAAGCACCACTCAAAATTCATGAAGATTCCTCTCGTGATGTTGGGTGGTATCAGAAAAATTCTCAGGCTATCAACCTATATGTCTCCTCTCAAAATGAGCACCATCAGGAATTTGAAAAAACACTCTTACATGAGCTTGGGCATGCGGTGTGGGCGGGGATGAGCCAGGCATTACAAAATAATTTCACAAATTTGAGATGGCAAAAAAACGAGAAGGGCTGGAGAGCGATAAAATCAAATCAGGAGTTCTATTCAGAGTACGCGATAAAAAAGAAATCTCCAGAAGAAGATTTTGCGGAACTTTTTAGGATGTATTTGTATGAACCCGAGCTTTTAAAACAAGCTTCCCCCCAAACCTATGCCTTTTTAAAAACATTTATTTTTAAAGACAGAGAATATGATTATGCAACACGCATCCCTTCTTTATCAATCGCTGTCGAAGAAGGGTGTCAAGATCGCATATCACCAACCCTTTATCGCGCAAAAGATTTTTTAAAAATCATGTATGATCCACAAACACAAAAGCTGATCTGCCAAGGACTCTTTAAGGAAAATAGAAAAATCCTTCAGGCCTCGTTGTTTTTTGAGTCTCCCAAAGTGCTGGATCGGTCAACCCTGTGTATTTTAGATGTTCGTGAGGCAGATTGCGTTAAATTTAAAGATGCTGATCTTTTTTACTTTCATAAGGCCAAGAAATTAAATCTAGAGCAGCTCTTTCCTGGAGACTATTCTTTAACACAAGTATTTGTTTCAGATGGGAATAATTATAAAGTTATCACCCCTAGTACCCCAGTAACAATTCCCATCCCTGGTCAGAGAAATATGCATATGGCAGTAAGACCAAATCCCTTTTTTGAAGAAAGCCAAGCTTCATTTTCTCTTGGAAAAAAATCTCAAGACGGGGCTCAAGTTACGCTTCCCGTGAAATATTCTCAAGATATTCAATCAATAAAGCTTTACTGGATTCATCCCTCTGGCACAACATCAACACATCTTTTCAACGTGCCATTAATTCAACTGCAGGGTGGTCTTTCTATTTTAGAAGAAAAATCTTATGGCCAAAATGATCCTCGAACAGTTGTCACCCAACCCACACTCTTAAAAATGGCACCAGAAAGCATAACGATGTTGGCCCATTTTCCTTCTCAAATGCAGGAGCAAAAAATAAAACTTCATCGTGCAGAGATAGACTATCGTGAAACAAAAGATTTTTATGGTGATGCATTCGCAAAAACCTTTTCTGAAAATAATGAAGTGCTCATTGGCAATCCGCAAGGCGATGGAACACCTCCCAAAATGCTTTTGGATGCATTGGAAGTTTTTCAAAGAAAAGAAAATGGGAAAACGACTATTTATGTCAAAATTCCCGTACAAAACCTGGGATCGGCTCGTGCTCATTTTAATGTAGTGATTGAAAAGCCAAACGGCACGACCCTGGAAACCGATCTTTATCCAAGCCAAACAACATCAAAAAATGAAATTTCTGTTTATGAATTTCCCGTTGAAGAGGTAGATCAGGACAGCCCCAGCGGAACCTATAAGTTAAGAAAAATACGAGTTCAAAAAGAGTATTCGAATGAAGAAAATGATTCCACTAAAAAAGCATACTACATCGATCATAATTTGTCTGCCCATGAAGCTTCTCTCAGCGATCGAAACATCGAAACCACGATAGAATTTCTACAGAATTAAGAAAACGATTGTTAAAAAAAATTTGACAAACCAAACCAAAAACCACAAATGATCCGTGATAAAAAAACACTAAAATTGGATTCGGAATAAGAGCTCAAGGCAAATTTAATTCCTTGCAAAAAAGATCAAACGGCAAAATACGAACATCTGTATTTTCATTTCCCGTATTCTTTTTGCCTAAATGAACCTGAAAAAATTTTGGAATTTTTGTTCTTTCTCTGAAATAATGATGCACCCTATTTCCACGGGCTTCCCCAGTCTTACATTCCACTGCAAAAAGTGGATTTTTATTTTTGAGGACAACAAAATCTATTTCACGTTTATCGATATCGCGTATATAGCGCAACTCCATCCGATGGCCTTGCGTATCCTCCAGATAATGGCAATATTTTAACAAATGACTCGCCACTAAATTTTCAAATCTAGCCCCAGGTTCCTCTACTTGCGTCCAATCCCAAAAATACAATTTTTGTTCCTTTTTAACAGCGCGTATTTTGGGTGCACCATACGGCGCAATACGAAAACAAACATACAGTCGTTCAAGAATTTGAATCCATCGTTCAACAGATGCATGAGAAACCTCGATAAGCTCCTTAAGGCTTTTGATGGACAAGGGAGAACCTACACAGACGGGCAAATGTTCAAGCAAAAGCTCAATGAGGCTAACTTCTTTGATATTTTCTAGATCGCGAAGGTCTTGATATAAAACACGTTCCAATCGTTCGCGCTGCCACCGACCATGTGCGCGTTGATTCTGTTTTAAAAAGGGCTCCGGAAAACCACTGTACTGCATTAATACCGGCAATAAATCCTTCCCATCACCCGTGTTTTGGAGCTCTCCCAACGTAAAAGGATGGAGCCTGTAATAGTGATACCGACCTTGTAATGAATCTCCCCCTTTTCGATAATAATCCAGCCTCGCGGACCCCGTAATCAGAAACGATGTTTCAGATTTGTGTTTATCATAAAATCCTTTCACCAAATTACGCCATTTCTTAAACTTATGAATTTCATCCAAAACGATTAATTTTTGTTTTGCAGGAAGCTCGCCTCTTAAAAGAAGTTTTCGATCTTTCAGATCATCCCAGTTCATATAACTCGGGTGGGTTTCAGAAGAGCTTTTTGGCGAAAGCAAACTTAACGCCAAGAAAGTTTTACCCACTTGACGAGGCCCCCCGATAAACACCATCTTCTCCTTTAAGTCTTGTAAAACAGGAACCTTCAGATATCTTTCAATCATAGAGTAAAATCACTATAGCATAACTTTACTCGCGAGTAAAGTCATATTTACATAAACTTACACGATGTCTCAGATAGATCCTTTCTCTTCCATCTTCAAAAGCCAAAACAGCCGTGCATTTTTTAAGAAATGGAAAAACCATAAGCGTATGTTGAAAACCCCACAATCGGTACAGAGCGCAGCTTACGTTTGGAAAGCAGGGGGAACTCAACGATTGACAAACCAAACCCAAAACCATAAAAAGGGGATCTTTATGCCTTCACCTATGCTCTTTGTTTACAAAAGAAGTTTTTTTCTCTTAGCCATCTTTGCTGTTTTATCCGCCTGTCAATCTGAGCCCAAGCCCGATGAGCTTCGGATGGAAGCTCTAGAATACTCCGCACGTGCCAGCGAACTCGAATTTGAAGGACGATATCTTCCACCGTCTGCTGCGTCTGAAAAATCAAAACGAGAACAATTTATCTATACCTTATTACAGCTTGCCAAAGCCAAACGGGAACTCATTGGCAACCCTTCTTACCCAAATGCCCTTCAAGAAACGAAAGATTATATTTCTATGGCACAAGGAGTTTATGACTCACGAACCCAGATTAGCAATTTAGAGCTCACGCAAACGTTCACCTGGACAAAACAGTGGACAAAGATTTTCTCGGATCTGCTCTATAATTTTAAGGACAATACCTTCTGGGCCGAATATTCTCTGCTAAAGCCGACAATCTTTCTTTACCCTTTCGTCTTTATGGGTTCGAATGTGGCTTGGCTAGGCGCTTCTCCCATCACGTTAATTCGCGATACCTTCTTTGGCTGGGAAACACACAGTGAAGGCTCCAGGGATATGGGTGTTAATCCAAAATGGCAAGATGAAATCAATGCCGCAAGAGAAAGTATTTCGGAAGATGCCTATCAACACCTTATTCAAAAAAATGAAAAACCAAAAAATTTATATGTGTCTTTGTATTATGCTT
This sequence comes from Deltaproteobacteria bacterium, assembly GCA_016198185.1. Lineage (GTDB taxonomy): Bacteria > Bdellovibrionota > JACOXK01 > 2-02-FULL-40-11 > 2-02-FULL-40-11 > JACQJD01. The sequence continues at coordinate 15,431 of JACQJD010000077.1, read as the reverse complement.
TAACTGGAACCCAACCCCAGTGTTTAAAATGGCTCGCCATGGGAGGTCTCCAAAGTATTCCAGGAACCACCGCAGATTCCGCGCATGGCTATCGTAAAGATGAAACACTCCCCTATCAACATGTCTGGAATGAATTTATCGACGATCTTAAAGAAGAACTTGAAGATTCAAATGGCTATTACTTTGAAAATGAAAAAACACACATTTCGATTTCACCCTCCAGGCCCGAAAAATCTGTACTTCAAACAACCCTCTTTGAGGAGGAGCCACTTCTGATCGTTCATGTCAAACAATTGGTCTATATTCCGGCAGAACATATTCAGTCTTTAACCACCTGGGTTAATTCACAAAGCGAAAGTGAGTTTCACATTTTCTTTGATACAGAATTTCCAGCTGCAGGCGATGAAGACTTGGAAGCCACCCTGGATTATGAACAGTCTTTCTTAAAAACAAATTTTCAAAAATAAGCTCCACCCCAAAACGACCCATCACGATCATTGTATGGTTCATGTTTTTTTTGGGAGGGGTACAGCGTCATGCGGCTTTCAACTAATTTTATTGCGATCTGATCATCAATTGTGTTTTGTTTTTCTTGATGAAAAAAAGATACGCTGTTTTAGGAGCAGGGCGCCAAGGCGTAGCGGCAGCCTATGATCTTGCCAAATTTGGACAGGCTCAAGAAATTATTTTGGCCGACCGAGAACCATCACTCGCACAAAATCAGGCCACACGCTTAAATAAACTTTTACAAAAAAAATTAGTAACGCCCACTGCGCTAGATGTCTCAGACACCTCATTTCTTTTCAACCTTCTAAAACCGATAGATGGTGTTTTTAGTGCCGTCCCTTATTTTTTGAATGAAAAGATTACGCAGATGGCCATTGAGACCCAAACCCACATGGTAGATCTGGGTGGCAACACAGACGTGGTATGGAAACAGCATCAATTATCTTCAAACGCCAAAGCAGCAGGCATTACCATCATCCCGGATTGTGGTCTCATGCCAGGATATGGCAATCTATTGGCTGTCTATGCTTTAGAAACCCTCGACGAAGTCCACAGTGTCCATATTCGATGTGGGGGACTCCCTCAACAACCCAAACCACCGCTCCAGTACAAATTGGTTTTTTCCATTGAGGGACTCACCAATGAATATTTTGGAAAAGCGCATTTTTTAAGAAATGGGAAAATCATCGAAGTCGATACTTTTACAGAATTAGAAACGCTGGCGTTCCAACCCCCCGTGGGTACATGCGAAGCCTTTACAACCTCTGGAGGAACCTCCACTTGTCCCTGGAGCTTTGAAGGAAAAATTCAAAATTACGATTATAAAACCGTACGTTATCCAGGGCACTATGAAAAAATTAAAACGTGTTTGGAGCTAGGGCTCTTGGATACCACACCGGTTACCGTTGGAGATTGCACGCTTTCCCCACGCCAAGTTTTTCATACGGTGGTTACTCCAAAAATAAATTTTCCAGAAGATAAAGACTTGGTCGTTCTTCGTGCTACATGCCAGGGAATCAAAAATGGAGAATCCAAAACCATCACCCTAGAAACCATTGATTTTTTAGATGACACAACAGGATTTTCTGCCATGGAACGCACCACTGGATTTTCCGCCGCCCTGGTACTAGAAATGCTCGTACTTGGGAATTACCCCACCGGTGTTCATCGACTCGAAACCACCCTCTCCGGTAAAACTTACTTAGAACACCTTCAAAAACATTCGATTCCGGTATCGATTCGCAAATAATCCGTAAACAGCTCTTATGGAACCAAAACCAATTTCCCAAATTGCTCACGCAGCATCATTTTTTGATGAGCTTGGGCAGCTTCTTTTAAAGGAAAGACTTTATCCACAACCGGTTTTAACTTGCCGGCTTCAATGTGTCTTAAAATTTCAAAGAGCGTACCCTTGCTTCCCATCGTCGATCCCAAAATTTGAATCTGCCGAAAATACACATGGGCCAAATTGGTTTTCCCCTCGGAACCACTCGTGGCCCCACAGGTGACAATCGTGCCCCCCCATTTGGCGCTTAAAATAGACTTTTCCCACGTTTGCGCCCCCGTGTGTTCCACAACCAGGTCGACCCCTCTGCCCTTCGTAATATCTTTGACCTCTTTTGAAAAATCTTTCTCAAGATAATTGATTGCAAATTCCGCTCCCAACCTTTGTGCCTTTTGTAATTTGGTTTTGTTGGAAGCTGTGGCAATCACCCGTGCGCCAAACAGGTTTGCAATTTGAATGGCGGCCACACCAATCCCACTGCCTGCGGCCAGGACCAAGACCCAATCGCCAGGTTTTATTTTGGCTTTTTGAACCAGCATCTGCCAAGCCGTTAGATAGGTAAGCGGCATGCAAGCTGCTTCTTCAAAAGATAAATTTTGGGGATAGGGCAAAATATTTTGCCGTGGAACTTTTACAAATTCTGCATAGCCTCCCCAAATCCCTTTTCCCAAAATGGTATAGCGCGGGCATAAATGATCTCTCCCAGTAAGGCATGCTTCACAATAGCCACAGCTGATCCCCGGTGAAATAAGAACGGATTGTCCTTTTTCAAGATCTTTCATCTCGCTGCCAACAGCTTCGATGACACCCGATACATCTGAACCTAAAATGTGTGGTTTGGACACATCGCCCAACCCTTCCCGCACCCAAATATCTAAATGATTTAAGGCGCAGGCTCTGACCCGGACCAAAACTTCATGAGAAGAAAGCATTGGCACTTCAACGCTTTCATATTTAAGAACAGAAGGATCTCCAAAACCATGAAAAACAATGGCTTTCATGGTTTTCATCTGTAGCAAAATAAAAAATGTTTGTCTTTCAAAAATCTTACTTTGGAAGGTCTGATGGAGGAACGACATTAGGAGAAATCAACTTAAAAGTGACATCATTCGGTGTCCAAAATTGTTTCTGAGCACAGAAAGAATAATCACTGCTCTTTGTTGGAAAAGGCCAGGGCATGGTGGTCGAAAAAGATTTAGTCAAAAAAGATTCGGAAGCTTCATCGGAAGCTTCATATTGAATCTCAGGATTTTGATTCGTGGAAGCCGTAAGCATCAAGTGATGCATATCAATTTGAATAGGTTTTCTATAAAACTTCGGCCGATTGGATTGATTTTGCGTCAAGTCTATGCTGCCGGCAGCTAAATTACTTAAATAATGACCTGATTTATTTTGAAACAACTCATAATCATTTTGATACCAATAGTCGCCTGGCCGTGCACGGACGCTAAATTGACTGGCGTCATTAAGAAGTGAGAAGATGCCAGACCGTATGTGTTGGTCTGCAGTATTTAATTTCACACCAAGACTTACACTTGTCGGTCTAAAGTCTTCCGGCCAGCCAGCTCCCGGTTCAATGTCCGCAACTAAGTATAGGCCTCTACTCGAACCAGATCCGGAAGAGACATGTTCTCCGGCGCAATAGTAAAGACCGCCAGAAATGGTCAAAGGGATACTATCGTCTTCATCGATGATAAGGTCAAATTGGTGAACTTCATCTGGACCCATTTCATAATTGTTAAATTGGTGGGGTGTAAAATAAGGCTGCGTTCTGGGATTGGAATCCAGTTTATAACCATTTTCATTCATTCCTTCAAATTGTAGTCTAATCTTATGATTTTTGAGGTCTGAAGAAACAGAAAATTGAGCTACATGCGTATAAAAGTCTCTATCCCCTGGCCTGGTTTCATTGAGTTTCAAGATCGAGGCCTCTTGAGAAATATCATTATCAAGAACAAGAACGCGCATCACCAAATAGTCGATGGGGCCTGCACTTTTAGGTGTTTTGAAATGGATTTTTAGTGGAACATTCTTTTCTTTGGCATGAATGGTAGAATTGACAAACTCTGCTTTTGTCAATTCAAGCTCCTCGTCAGGCCACAAAGAAGCCGGTTCCGGAAAACTGCCCATATAAACAGAGGAAGAGGCCGCTTTGATATTTGGATCTGGATTTATCACATGAACGGAACGAATGCTTGGAATATTTCCTTCAAAAAAAGAAATCACAAAACGCACCAATCCATCCGTGGGATTCGAGAGAATAAGATAGGTCTCATCATTGATGGTAGCAGAACCTTGAAAAAGAGGCGCAAGATTTTTATCCTTTCGATTCACGCTATGATCATCACGAATCATTTTAAGCTGACTATTTTCAAAAGAAAGCTTGGTTAGAGAAATATTTTCTGCCACGTCTGTGGGTATAAAAGATGGAAATTGTTTCTCATAACTGTATTCTATCACTGGAGGATTATTCAAATTTTCATACCTTTCAAAACGAATGATTTTGATCGAAAACGCGTCTAACTTGAACTCAAAAGGTTTAAATTGTTGGGTTTTTCGATCGAAAGCATCTTGGATATCAAATCTGGATATGTGCCTAATGGCATAAAGATCGTGTAAGCCGGAAAGACTTGGGCTTGGAATATCAAAACGGTAACAAAGTGCTTCTTGCAAACAGGGCTCATTCCCCTGAATCAGCGCAATGGCAAAACGATTGACGAACAAGGTAAGTTGAAAAGCGTTTAAAAGAGCCCCTGTAAAAATATTTTGGGGATCTAAAGAGGTTCGCCCCTCTTCAATCACCCGCTTTAGAAAATCATAGTTTTTTGAAGTATCTTTTTTTTCATAGAGTAAAAATGTTAAAAAGAGATCCAATCCAGGATAATAATCAAATAGATTTTCTCTGGCTTGCCAAGATTGAATCAATACACGACGTCGCGCAGGATTTAAATACGTTGGATTTTGTTGGTCGATTTTAAGCATTTCATCTACCAGGGTAAGCGTAACCACATCTCGGAATTGCGTATTTTTAATATTAGGATGGGATTGATCCCCTTCTAAAAATAATCCCGTCAGAAATTTAAAGATTTCACGGTTGATGTTTTCATGATCTAACACCGCAGCTGCTTTTGAAAAATAAATAGAGATCGATGCCTGTTTCTCGTTAAAAGCCGACGTGATTTCAATTGAAGTGGTTAAAAACGCCTCTTCAAATATAAAAAGAGACATGTTGGATCGCCTTAAAAAATCAGGAGTTTGAAATCCCACCCCTTGGAGTGGCGATGTCGTTAAAAGTTCAACCCCTCTTTGAAATTTAGCCAAAACAAAATTTCCACGTTCTGGGCTAGAAGTTGTATCTATGAGTTCGAAATTTGGAGCACTCGCAGCATAAGCCATGCTCAACGGAACGATCATCCCTGTGCTCACAGAAATGAAAAGATATAAAAAAAAGTTATTCAATCTTGACATGTTTTACTTCCTGAATCGATTTCATTTCGATTGCCGTTGAAAAAAGACTTTTTTCTGTAAAAGAAGCTAAGCCTGATGCAACGCTTTTAAAATCATCTGGTAGTTGAAAGGCCACGTCCACCCCTTCTTCTTTTTTTTCAAAAATAATTTTATTGAGCGCATCGTTCACATCTGCGTTCTCAAGACGATCGGTAGAAATAACCAAGCGTTGATTTGCATTTTCAGAAAATTCAAATTTCGAGGGAAATAGCCGTAACAATTTCAGCGACTTTAGCGCGTGGAATAAAGAGACGCTTACCTTTTTGTTTTCGATCGCAAGATGCTGAAACTGAATTTTTGCGGGATACTTTGAAAATATAAAATAGTGTATTTCTGTGTCATTCCGTCCGTAGACTTCTTTTCCTTCAAATTGTACTTTGTATTCAACGAACACATGAGGCACTTTGGCATCAAAGGGAGCATCTAGATGAACAAAGGGGTCGCTGGTTTTCCCTGCCAGGAGCATTTCTTGCCATGATCCATTCAAAATAACCTCATCTTTAGAAACAAAAAAGGCACTGCGATCTGTGACAATAGAGTCATGAAATTTGGTACCCAACGTATCTCTATTTTGTTCTTCAATCTTCATATAATAGGAGGTGCTAAAGGGGGTGAAGGTTTCAGGTGCCATCAGGGGCTGGGTGGAAGGTGCTGATGAGATGGACGACTCCGATAGATCAGGTGACACAGAAGGCCCCTGGCTTCCCCCGCCGCACCGAACGACGGTTATGATAATCATAAGATAATAAATAATCTGCTGCTTCATGTGTCTTAAACGTCCAAAATTAAAATCAGATGAGAAATTTAACCTAGGCTCAATACCCAGTCGTCGGAAAAATCGACCTACAGATTTAATTGTAAGCAAATTAAAGACAGAGTCAAATCTCGTGGCCCCTCACCTTGCGAGGCTGACGTAGTCGTAGACCAAGAAGATTTTTGCAGCTCTTTTTGAACACCCTGCTAGAGTGAAATAACTTGTTTCAATTGAAGGTAACGTTCTTCTACAGCTTTCCAAGAAAGCTCTTTCAAACGGTTAAAACTAAAATCTTCGATATTAAAAGATGCCATCACCGTTCCATACATCATCGCACGACGCACGATATGCTCATTGAGATAATTTCTGTGTTTTGCCAAATATCCCATCACCCCGCCGGCAAAGGCATCCCCTGCCCCGGTGGGATCTCTGACTTCTTCCAGCGGATAAGCTGGTAAAATTGAAATCGTGCCTTGAAAATACAGCATCGCCCCATATTCTCCCCGTTTTATGATAATCATTTTGGGCCCAAGCTGTGTCATTTTTTTAATCGCACGAATTAAATTCGATTCTCCTGTGAGAAGCTTTGCTTCCCCTTCATTTAAAAGTAAGAGATGAATTCTTTTCAAGACCGCTTCCAGTGCTTCCCGTTTTCGTTCAATCCAAAAATTCATCGTATCGCAGGCCACCAAAGAAGGGGCCCCCACTTGATCGAGAACAGAGAGTTGCAATTCTGGATCAAAGTTGGCCAAAAACAAACAATCCGATTGACGGTAGTCTGCCGGCAAAATCGGATTAAACTGCTCCAACACATTGAGCTCTGTGATCAAGGTTTTGGCTTGATTCATGTCGGATTCATAGAGACCTTCCCAAAAAAAAGACTTACCTCTTATTTTTTGAATCCCTTTGGTACAAATTTTTCGATCGGTTAGATACATTAAATGTTCTTGTGGAAAATCATCTCCAATAACGCCAACCATTTTAATGGATGTAAAATAATGGGCAGCCATCGAAAAGTGATTGGCCGATCCCCCCAAAATACGCTCGACCCTTCCAAAAGGGGTTTGAATCGAATCAAAGGCCAAGGTTCCAACAACGACAATGCTCATGCATGCTTCCTGAGAAAAAGTCCTAACTTCTTTCTTGTTTTTGCTGAAATTTTTGAAACATCCGTCACCAACCCCTGTTGTAAAGCATGGGGGCACTCACAGCTTTTCTTTTTTGAAAATAAGGTTGCGGCTTCTTGAATAATTTTTTTGGCCGTTTCCACATTGGCCCCAATGACGGCCAATACTTTTTCAGCAGAAACAGCTTCTTCGTCCTCTTTCCAACAATCGTAATCCGTCGAAAAGGCAAGCGTTGCATAACAGAGCTCTGCTTCCCTGGCTAATTTTGCCTCGGTAAAGTTTGTCATGCCAATGACATCCACGCCCCAAGAACGATAGAGGAGCGATTCTGCCCGTGTTGAAAATTGGGGCCCTTCCATACACAGGTAAACACCTGAAGGATGCACTTGGGGTGCCACGTGCTTTGCGGCTTGATAGGCAATTTCAGAAAGTGCCCAGCAGACGGGCTTGGCCATCGAAACATGCGCCACCATTCCTTGCTCAAAAAACGTATGCTTTCGATAACCAACCGTCCGATCGATAAACTGATCGACGATCACCACATCCTTGGGTTTAATTTCTGCTTTCATGCTGCCTACGGCACTGAAAGATAAAATAGAGCTCACGCCTAATTTTTTCATGCCATAGATATTGGCTCGATAATTAATTTCGGAAGGGTTGAACCGATGTCCTACGCCATGTCGTGGTAAAAAAACCAATGTCTCGCCGTTTAATTCACCGATCAGATACGCATCTGAAGGATCTCCAAAGGGCGTGCGAAGTGTTTTTTTGGCAAGGCGTTGCAAGCCCGCAATTTCATACAGCCCCGACCCACCGATAATGCCTAAACTTTTTTTGGACATCCATATTTCAGATTTAGTCTAAGATTTCTAGAAGATCCAGAGAAAACTGCATGACGAAGTCAATGAATAGACTTCTAAAGTTTACCCACAATTCATTCCCAAATCTCTCGAGATCTATTCTACAGGGGTTGGAGATATAGACTCCGCGTTCCAACTCCCTGTAGAATAGATCTCGAGAGATTTGCGTACAGATTGTGTTTGCCTGTAAGACGAATCCTAAAGATGATCGATGGTTGGCCACTGGGAATGTCTCTGAGGCGGCATTGATTGAGCTTCGCTGAAATGAGAGGAAGAGGCTATCTTATTGTTGTTGGCTTACGCCAACAACTGCATTTTCAAGCATCAGAGACATTCCCAGTGGCCAATTATCAGGCAAACTTTAGAAGTCTATTCATTGACTTCGTCAACCCGAACACAGTATTAAAAAAACATGAACACCCTCACCTTCAGTGCGCTGGTTTGCGCCTTTATGGCTTGCATCTTTGCCATCGTAACGGCATCCAAAAGTTTGAAAGATGAGCGCTACCGCTGGTTTGTGATTTTATGTTCGCTGATTTCCATTTGGAACTTTCTTTTCTTTTTCACACGTATTTTCGAAATCCAAGTTCTAGAACGACTCTATGGCCTTTTGACGGTCATGCTGGGACCCTGTGCTCTTTATTTTTTCTTACAATTTGTTGAAAATCTAAATGAAAAACACACCCGGGCCCATCAAGCGTTGACTTCCATCTATGTCATCTCCACAGCATTGGCGTTGGGCATATTTCTTCCCCACCCCACTGTTTTTTGGTTTATTCACGGTGCGTTTGCTTACTCTGCTTTGCTCGTAGGATATGTTTTTTATCTTCTCTATCAAAATCTAAACCAAACCAAAATGAGTGCCCCGGATAAAAAAAGACAACGCTATCTCATTTTATTGGGGCTCGTCACCCTTCTCATGCTCTTCTTCGACCAACTTCGTCAAATAGGCCTGCCGCTGACTTCTTTTGGTAATTTGTTTCTCGTTTTGTATCTTTATTTCATCTACCAACTGATCACCAAAAAACGACTGCTGGACTTGGAAGATCTCACGGCAAAAGGATTTTTGTTTTTCATTCTGTCAGCGATCCTAACCATTATCTACGCCACCTTGGTTTTTTGGGTCGAAGCTGGCACCTTATTTTTATTTAACACATTTGTCGCTTCTTTTGTCATTCTCATTTTATTTGAACCCATTAAAGCCATCACGGAAAAATTAACCAATCACCTCTTCTTAAAAGACCGAAAAAAAATGGAAGCAGCCCTTCAACAAACCATCGAAAAAATCGTTGCCATTTCAGATATCAGAGATTTGTCCCATGAAGTTTTAGGTGGGTTAAAGAAAGTCCTCCATGCCACCCAAGCCCATTTTTTCTTATTGGATCCTGCTGGACTTTCCTACAAACTTTTACAATCGTTGGCTCCCAAAGCTTCAAAACCCGAAAGCATGGAAATTCTCGTTACACACGATCTCATGAAATATCTTCTGAGACAACACCCTACCCCCATCAGCACGCATTTTATTCGAAGAGAAATTCTGGAAGGGTCTCGATGGCTTGCCAAAGACCGCCTGGAAACGATTCTGCAGTTATTTGAAAAGCTGGAAACGGAAGCCGCCTTTGCATTTATCCTCGACAATAAAATTTTAGGATTTTGTATGTTTATGAATGATAAGCTAGATGCTCCTTATTCGCTCGCGATCCTAGAGCTTCTCGCCCCTCTTTCCAAACAAATTGCCTACACACTTCGAAACCTTGAAGTCTATGAAAAAATTCGTGAAAGAGACCGCTTGGCAACCCTAGGAGAAATGTCAGCTGGACTGGCCCATGAAATTAAAAACCCTTTAGGGTCCATTAAAGGTGCTGCTCAATACTTAGAAACACCAGATATCCCAAAAACCCAAAAAGAATTTCTCGATATCATTCTGCATGAAGTCAATCGATTGGATGGGGTTGTCCATCAATTTTTAAATTATGCAAAACCTTTACCGCAACAGCTCCAAACCATTGATCTCGTTGCCATTTTAAAAAAGGCCCTCCAAAACCAGCAGCCAGAATTCCCAAAAAATATCGAACTCGTTACCGAATTTGATCCGGAACCTTACATAATCTTGGGAGACCCCGAACAACTCAACCAAGTTTTTCTCAATCTTATTCTCAATGCCGTTCAAGCAATGCCACAAGGAGGGCGGCTTAAAATCGCAGCCAAACATCAAAAAAAACAAGTTGAAATAACTTTTGAAGATACCGGAGAAGGCATTGAAGAACAGGACCTTAAGAATATTTTTATGCCTTTTTTTACGACCAAACACCAGGGATCGGGTTTAGGGCTTCCGATTTGCCAAAAAATAATTCGACTCCACCAAGGCCAGCTCCAAGTTGAAAGCAAGTTGCACGCAGGCACAAAATTGACTATCACTTTACCGGTGAGATCCTTATGACACATTCTATTCTCGTCGTCGACGATGAAGCCAACTTAAGAAAAGTGATCCAAGGCCTTTTGGAACAAGAAGGATACCGTGTCGTTCAAGCCAAAGATGGCATCGAGGCCTTGGCCATCTTAAAACAAGAAAAAATTCATACGATTATCAGTGATCTCAAAATGCCCAATTTAGATGGGCTGGGTCTTTTGGAAGCCGTCTCCAAACAATTTCCAGATATTCCCGTCATCATTCTCACCGCTTATCAAACGGTTGAAACCGCCATTTCGGCTTTAAAACTTGGGGCGCTCGACTATCTTTCCAAGCCTTTTGACAAGCGTGAAATTCTTCCGATTGTTCAAAAGGCCATTGCCCATTACGAACAACGCTCCAAAGGACCTTCCGATCAAGAAATCCATTCCGATTTAATTACGCACAGCCCTCTGATGAAAAATATAATGAGCATGATTCAAAAAATTGCCGATACCCCCTCCACCGTTCTCATCAGTGGGGAAAGTGGCACCGGGAAAGAATTGGTCGCCAAAACCCTTCACGTCGGTAGCCGCCGAAACAAACACCCGTTTATCGCTATCAATTGTTCAGCCATTCCAGCAACACTCATTGAAAGTGAACTGTTCGGATATGAAAAAGGGGCTTTCACCGGCGCCGTGGGTTCAAAGCCGGGACGATTTGAACTGGCCGATGGCGGAACCCTTTTTTTAGATGAAATTGCAGAAATTCCGCTGGAGCTCCAAGCCAAATTATTACGCGTCTTACAAGAAAATGAAATTGAACGTGTGGGGGGAATTCAAACCAAAAAAATTGATATCCGCCTGATTGTTGCAACCAACAAAGACCTTCAACAAGAAATTCAAAAAGGAACTTTTCGAGAAGATCTTTTCTATCGTTTAAATGTGGTCCCCATCACCCTACCCCCACTCCGGGAACGGTTAGAAGATTTTCCATATCTTATTGATTTTTTCATAAAAAAGTATAACAAAAAACTTGAAAAAAACATTCAAGGGATAGAGGAAGAAGTCCTCAATGCATTTAAGCACTATGCCTGGCCGGGAAATATCCGGCAGTTGGAAAATGTGATTGAAAGAATGGTTCTTCTCAGTGAAAAAAATATCCTAAGTCAAGAGATGCTACCGACGGACATCGGTCAGGTGCCCTCTATTTCCATTCCCATGATTGGACCTCAAGATTTTAACCAAGGGGGGTCTTTTAAAAATATTGTCAAAGAAACAACGCAACACATTGAAATAAATTTAATCAAAAAAGCTTTGGCTAAAACGCATGGCAATGTAACGCAAGCCGCCAAAAGCCTTGGAATTAGTAGGAAAAGCTTGCAAAATAAAATGAAAGAATACAATCTAAGAAACAAATAAATCTATGATTCTCCACATTCACATCCATGAGTGAGTTTGAGCTTTATACAGGACCTCTATATCAAAACGCTTTGCGCAGGCTAGATTTAGCTGCGGAAACCATGAAACTCGATCCCAATGTTGCAGGGCGCTTAAAATATCCCAAACGAGCCTTGGTGGTTTCTGTTCCCGTTCGAATGGACGACGGGCATATCAAAGTTTTTACAGGATACCGTGTTCAACACAATATGACATTAGGCCCCGGAAAAGGAGGCATTCGCTATCATCCTGCCGTCACGCTCAGTGAAATTGCTACGTTCGCCATGATGATGACATTAAAGTGTGCCTTGTTTCAATTGCCGTTGGGGGGGGCCAAAGGAGGCATTCGTTGTAATCCGCACAAAATGTCCCGAGGTGAAAAGCAAAGGATGACCCGAAGATTCACGAGTGAAATTTCAAACCTAATTGGCCCCGACAAAGATATTCCTGCGCCTGACATTGGAACCGATGAACAAGTCATGGCTTGGATGATGGACACCTACAGCCAAGAAGTGGGGTTTGCCATTCCGGGTGTTGTCACCGGAAAACCGATTGTCATTGGAGGAACGTTGGGACGAACGGAGGCTACGGGACGCGGGGTCGTCTACACCATTATGGAAGCAGCCAAGCATCTCAATCTGAATTTGGATGAATCAACCACAGTGGTGGTACAAGGGTTTGGGAATGTAGGATCTTCCGCCGCCCGAAAAATGGCAAAGATTGGTTGCCGCATTACTGCGATCAGTGATGAAAATGGTGGAATTTACAATGCCAAAGGACTGAATCTTGAAAAAGTGCACGCCCATTTACAAGAAAAAAAAGCGCTCATGGGTTTTTCAGAGGCAGATGCCGTTAGCAATGAAGCACTGCTCGAACTGCCGTGCGATGTCTTAATACCGGCTGCCGTAGAAGAACAAATCACCATTAAAAATGCTCATAAAATTCAATGCAAAATTTTGGCAGAAGGCGCCAATATTCCAACGACGTTTGAAGCGGATCAAGTTTTATTTGATCGTGGTATTTTTGTCATACCAGATATTTTGGCCAATGCGGGTGGCGTGACCGTATCGTATTTTGAATGGGTTCAAGGGCTGCAAAAATATTTTTGGACAGAAAAAGAAGTTAATACAAAACTATTTGAAATCATGTCGACCACCTTTCAAAAGGTCTTAGAAATTCAAAAGCAGTACAAATGCAACATGCGTATCGCAGCGATTATTGGGGCATTGCAACAACTCGGCCGAGCGATGCTGGTCCGCGGCTTTTATCCTTAAATCTCATGAACTTTGATAATGCGGGTGGTATCGGGTGAATGTGTGAAAACACCGGTCGTTACCACAATGCGATCGCCATCTTCCACCCATTTCAACCTCTTTAAAACAATCTTTAAAAAATTAAAAACCTTTCCTCTCTTTAAAAGATTTTTCATTAAATAACACTGAACCCCCCACACCAAGGAAAGTTTTCGTTGGGTTTGAATATCATACGTAAATGCAATAATCGGTTGCCGAGGACGGTAGCGCGCCAACCGAACCGCAGATCGCCCTTGTTCGGATAAACACGAGATGATCTTAGCACCAATGCCCTGCGCCAACTGACACGCCGCATTTTCCATAGAGCCATCACCCGGTTCCGACATTTTATATTCTGGATAACCGATATGCGGACTAAAGAAATATTCTTTCTGATGATAATGATGATGCCGCTCGACTTCACGAATAATTCGGTCCATCATTTGAACCGTTTCAATGGGATAATTTCCAGTTGCCGTCTCAGACGAAAGCATGAGGGCATCCGAACCATCTAAGACGGCATTGGCGACATCGGAAGCTTCTGCTCGCGTTGGACGTGGGTGCGTCACCATCGACTCCAACATTTGAGTAGCCGTAATAACGGGTTTTAAAGCCAAATTGCATTTTTGAATAATTTCTTTTTGCAAACAAGGAACGATCTCCGTCGAGCTTTCAACGGCCAAATCACCGCGAGCCACCATAATGCCATCAGAAACCTCTAAAATTTCATCAAAAACGTCGACCGCTTCTCGTTTTTCAATTTTAGCAATGATTCCGATCCCTTTCATTTCAGGTAATTTTCGTCTTAAGTTTTCAATATCTTTCACAGATCGCACGAAAGAAAGTGCTACAAAATCAACATTATGTTGCAATCCAAATTCAAGGTCTTTTAAATCTTTGGCTGTCAAACTCACGCCATCGGTTTTTAAATATGGAACGTTCACACCTTTATGCGCTTTTAAAATACCCTCATTCAGCACACGACATTTCATTTCTTTTCCCGAGATATCTTCAACAGCAAGTTCAATCAAACCATCGTCAATCAAAATGCGATTGCCTTTATCCATTAAATTGGGCAACGGTTCGTAGGGAATTGAGATCTTTTTTTCATCCCCATGAATATTTTGGGTTGTAACCATTATTTTTTGCCCTTTTTTAAGCGTGATGGTTGCTTTTTTTAATTCTCCGATTCGAATTTTAGGGCCTTGTAAATCTTGCAGAATGGGAACAAATTTTTTTAATTTTTTGCTTTTTTCTCGAATGATCTGAATGACTTGCCGATAGGTATCATCATTGCCATGAGAAAAGTTTAGGCGAACGATATCCATCCCCGCACGAATCAAGTTCTCAATCTGTGCCTCAGAAAAAGTCGAAGGTCCTAAGGTGCAAATAATTTTTGCTCGCCGCATCCACGCCATGCCATGATCTTAACAAATGTCTTTTGAAACAAAAAGGCGAATTTGTGGCTCAGGAGGCCTAAAAAATAAGAGCGCTTCATTTGCCGGAACCAACTTACCTATGAGTTCTCTGAGAATTGTTGTTTACATCACTCACCATAGATTGCGTAAAACAGTAATCAAATTTACCATACATAGCACTATATTAGCGTAGCGTAACTTTACATGTAAGCTATGAATATGATTAAACATATTGAATTCTTAGCCCATTTAACAGAATCTGGCACATATTATGCTATTCAAAAAAAATAAGAAGAGCTGAGCATAGCCACTGACACCCTCTCTCTGAAGCAGCATTGGTTTCGAGCCTCGGAGAGAGGGTGTCGGTGGCTAAATTGAGCTGCACTATATTTTGGGGGGAGCATATGATTTTTCAAATTCAAACCTGGGTCGCGCAAATTCGTCCGTGGATTCGTCCGGCCACCAAATCTGATATTCAAATTTTGAGAAAGTGTTTTCATATTGGGTTCATTGCCAGCATTGCTTTGCTCTATGAATATGTATTTACAACTCCGATTCAAGCATTTTTAATTTTAATGGCAATCGGTGGGTCTTTTATGATCTTGGATCTTTCGCGGCTGTGGATCAAACCTTTGAATCGTTTCATCATTACCCTATTTTCGCCCGTCATGAGAAAAAGAGAATTAAATACGGTAAGCGCCACAACCCCTTTTTTGCTGGCGCTCGGAATGCTGTTAATTGTTTTTCCAAAACCCTTGGTGATGATTGCCATTCTCTCATTGGCCTTTGGAGATGCGATGGCTAATTTTATTGGTTTAAAATTTGGCAAAGATAAAATTTATAAAAATAAATC
>JACQJD010000006.1 GCA_016198185.1 Deltaproteobacteria bacterium | reverse complement strand
TCATGAAATTCCTGATTTAAAAATATTTTCTACTTATGTAAGCGCTTTCATCCCTGGAAGCTGGGGACAATTTCTTTCATCCTACTATCAGGCATGGCTAGACAATCCAGAAAAGAGAAGCGCAGAGAGTGACTTTGATTTATATAACAGAAAAGCCTTTGAATTAGATTTTATTTATCCCCAAACCAGAGATTTTGTGGAGGCCCTTCATCAACGTAGATTTGAAAAACAGGATGCCGGACTTGATAACATCTGGATTTTATTTTCTCAATTAGGGAAAGATGCTTTTAAGGAATTCATCATTGATGAGTTCCTGGTTTTATTTGAACGCACACTGAATAAGTGGGATGAACTTCTTGAAAAAAATGACATAAAAAAAATATTCGGTGGGAGAAGTTTCCACTCACTGTCTCGAATGATTTTTGACTTTCGTTCTTTATTGATTAATCTACCTTCTTTGAATTCACGCTTCGCTGAGGAAGAACTCATTCAGTTTTATAAGAGGATCCAAAATCTTCATGATCAAAGCGTGACGGTGTTGAAGAAGTATAGAAAGGCCGCTGGCTTAGAAGCCGTGGATATTTTTAGAGAGCAAGACTATATTGAAAAAACCCTTTTGGAACTACGATGGCGTTTTAGCTCTTTGGATGATATTTTTAGTGAAACTCACTAATCACACATCAACATAGAAATTGAATTTTTTAAAATCAACCTTTGCCAATGCCACCCTGTGGGCCACTAAAAAGAAGGCAACAGGCCTTTTATATCCTCAAGGGGTTTGTGAAAGACGGGCGTCCCAAGATCTGAGAGCTTTTTGTAAAAGCCATTCGCCACAGAACTACCCAAAAGTTCGATAAAGTTAATTTGGGTCATATCACCCTTCATATCAAAATTAAATTTCAAAGTGGTTTGCTGTGTAATTTTTTGTGCTGCCAAAAATGGTTTTGTCAATTGGGCCATCACTTGGCCTTCTATGGAGTTCCCCCCCGAAAAGTCTAAATTTGAAACGGCCGTTTCATTTTTTGTAAAAAACTTTGTGCCTCGAAGCGAAATTTGAGAACGTACGGTAGCTTTTCCACTTTGAAGCGCAATGCCATAATGATGAAGCATGAACGTTTTAAATTTCGAGAGATCTAAATCGGTCAGTTGAAAGTTGCCATTTAATTTGAATTCTTTGTCTAAACGTGCATTTGCAATAAAGCGCGCCTTGGCTTGACCTGAAAAAACCATCGATGTTTCAACTTTAATATCTTTTAAATCCGGATAGCTTAGGTCCGTCATGACTGCCTGCCCATCTTGAATCAGGTATTCAAATTTTTCATTTGTAAATTTCTCAACATAGGAAAGCATAAAATCATTCACCTTTATTTTTTCAATTTTAATTTTGAAGGGAAAAGATGGCCTTGGATGGGTTTGGGCTGCTGTTTGCCGAGTCCTTTTTTTAGGTCGCGCGCCCGTAGGTTCAAGGGATTCTAAAAGTTTTGCATAATTAAAATAGGTGTCTTTTTTATAGAATGTCATGTGAGGATCCTCGATCCCTATTTTTCGAATATGAAGCGTTCTGGAAAATAGGGGCAAAAGTCGAAAATAGACATTCGCAGCTTGTACAGAAAAAAGAGAACTGTTTCGATCCTTTAAAATCAGTTTTTGCACACTTCCAGAAAAGGTCAGGAAAGAATAATTCAGACTTCCAATTTCCAGTTCTAAGCCGGTCATCTGGGCAAACTTTTTTTCAAGCGTTCGTTCAACGAAAAACAAAGCTACGTGTTTTGCAGAAAAATAAAAAACAAAGACACCCAGCAAAACCAAAAAAAATTTATTTTTCATACAGCCCCCTTATCCTGACGTATCGGCTAGAAAAGATAAAGGTTAAGTCGAATGTGAAGATCAATTACATCTGCACATTAACTCGTTTTAATAACAATGGAATGGGCGATGTCTTTATCCACCGAAAATTGAGAATGACCGATTTGAAAAACATAAGCTGGAAAAGATTTTACGAGCGCTATCTTTTTACCCGGCAAAACCCCCATGGCAATGAGCTTCTCTGGAATGCCAGAAACATTATTTTTGAGTGCAACAATATGGGCCTCTTGCCCCAGCTTTAAATCAATTAAGGTTAGCGCGTTCATTGGATGGCTCCTCCTCTTCGGGCATTTCATATTGACAATAAGGACATTTTATTTTTTGACACCCTCCAAACAAGCTACAGGTGTTACAATTCTTGGTGCCTTCGGAAATCCTAAAATATCTTTGACAATAAACACATAAGATCATAATTGGACTCCAAACAAAGTTAAAAGCTGATTCAACACAACTCCGGTACCAAAGGCCATCCCAAACACAAACGTACACATAACGAGTGTCATGGATAACCCTCTTTCTTTTTTCATAATTAAAAATTGCGCAATACAGGGTAAAAATAAAGTTAAGGTAATGGCAGCTATGGCCAACTGGTTCCCCGTCAAAAGATGTTGGGATTGTAAATCAAAAAGTCCTGCAGCACCGTAATCTCTTCGGAAAAAACCAAACAACATGACGATCGCCATTTGAGATGGTAAACCGAGAACGCCCATGAGAGGCTCTATGGCCCGAACGATCCATTGAAATACACCTGTTAAAATGCCAGCCCATATCAAAACACTGGCAAAAATAAACAATGGAAATACTTCCAAAAAATACCATTTCATTCGCGCTGTTGTTTTTGACAAAACATTCGATAATTTTGGAAGTCGTAACGGTGGCATTTCCATATAAAAATGGGGTTTTGTCCCCGGTAAAATGGACGCTGCCAAAAGACCGATCACCAGAAATTCTAAACTCACCACGCTTCCCCACAGAACCATGGCTTTAGCGTTGGTAGACAATAACGCTAAAATCAAACCCAACTGAGCAGAACAAGGAATTGCCAAGGCCAATAGCAATGTCGCTATGATTTTTTCTCTTTTGGTTTCTAAAACCCGCGTCACCATGGTGGCCATGGTGTCACATCCCAATCCCAAAATCATAGGGATCACCGCTCTGCCATTGAGTCCAATTTTTTTAAAAATCCGATCCAAGAGATAGGAAAGCCTGGGCAAATACCCCGTATCTTCAATCACCGAAAACATTAAGAAAAAGGCCCCGACGATGGGGAGCACCAATGCCGCAGCATACCGAATTCCGAGCGTAATCACCCCGTACTCTCCCACAAATAAGTCAGTCACCACTTGCCACGGAACAATCGTTGTCACCCAAGACGTCACCCAGGGGTTTATACGTTCTTCAAAAATAGAGGTTTCAATCAAGTCCACCAATGTACCCGCAGCAAAAACGCCCACAAATTGGTAAATGCAATAATACAAGACAACGGCCAAACAACCATAGCCTAGAACCGGGTGCATTAAAAACTGGTCCAAAAATTTCGTGACCGTCCGAGCAGAAATGGTTTTAGAGTGAACGGTTTCTGAAACAACGTTATTGATTTTCTTTTGTCGACTGAGCGCAATGGCTTGGTTCAAATTTCCATCGTATTGTTGTGAAATTCTTTCTCTCATCTCACAAAACTTTGGATAAAAACCTGCTTCATTCTTTTGAAGAAGCATTTCAATGTCCTCATCCTTTTGAAGAAAAAGCAGCGCAATGGCATGTTTCGAAATCGTATACGTAGCCCTTAAAGACTGCCCGATCTCTTGAATGACGTCTTGGATATTGGGCTCTAAATAATCAATG
Source organism: Deltaproteobacteria bacterium (assembly GCA_016198185.1). Taxonomy (GTDB): domain Bacteria; phylum Bdellovibrionota; class JACOXK01; order 2-02-FULL-40-11; family 2-02-FULL-40-11; genus JACQJD01. The sequence continues at coordinate 8,016 of JACQJD010000006.1, read as the reverse complement.
GACGCTTGTGATCTCATAAATTTTTTCCTTAAGATTTGAAATGCCCTGACCTGAAATTGAAATGGTTTCAATGACCGGGCACGCCAATGCCAACTCTAATTTTTGGCAATCAATTTTGAAACCATCCCGATGCGCCTCATCCATCATGTTTAAAACCAAAATTAAATGTTGATATGCGGCTTCTTTCAGTTGAAACGTCAGCGCCAACATCCGATCCAAATTTTTGGCATCCACCACATGAACAATCACCGCATTCGGGTGCTCTAATAACACGCGCCTCGCCACCCGTTCATCCTCCGTCATGGGTAAAAGTGAATACAAGCCCGGGGTATCCATCACTTCATACAAGCGGCCCTCGGTTTTAAATTCTCCCCGACTGATCGAAACCGTTGTTCCGGGATAATTGGAAACACTGACGTATCTTTTTGTCAGCTGGTTAAACAGCGCACTTTTGCCTACGTTTGGGTTCCCAATTAAAATGACTTTGGTCGCAGGGTTATTCATTGATTTTGATAATCGTTTTCAAATTTAACGAAACTTATATCGGTCCATCCATTCTGTCAATATAAAATGGTGTTGCCGAATAAATAAGCACTGTGTCTTGGCCAAGCTTGACGCCTGCTGCGTAAAGAGTTACGTAACAGCGTATGAAGCCAAAACCAAAAATTTTAATCGTTGAAGATGAAAACAATGTCGCTCTGAACATCGAACAATGCCTCCAAAACCTTGACTATAAGGTCTGTGGCATTGCTTCCACAGGACAAGAGGCTGTTGAAAAAACACACTCGTTTCATCCCAATTTGGTTCTCATAGACATTCAACTCAAAGGCCACCTGTCTGGCACAGAAGTTGCCGAAAAGATCATTTCCAAATTTGATATTCCCATTATTTTTTTAACCGCCTATGCGGATTTGAAAATCCTACAACGTGCCAAAACCGTTCAACCGTTTGGGTACATTTTAAAACCTTTCAAAGAAAATGAACTTGGCACCACCATTGAAATTGCACTCTATCGAAGTCGTCATCAAAAAATTCGAAATCAACAATTAAAACTCGCTTTGCATCGTGCAGAAGAACAATATCGGCTGCTGATCGAATCCGTTAAAGATTACGCCATTTTTATGTTAGATGCCAAAGGTCATGTGGCCACCTGGAACAGCGAGGCCGAACGTATTTCTGGTTATTCCAGAGATGAAATCGTTGGAAAACACTTTTCTATATTTTTAACACCGGAATCGATTGAAAAAGAAGATGCCCAAAAGTATCTTGAAACAGCCATTGAAACAGGACGCACTGAAAATGAAGGATGGCATCTTAGAAAAGATGGCTCTTTATTATGGGCAACGATAATTCTTGCACGCGTCAATGATGACCACGGAAACCTCATTGGTTTTTCTAAAATCATTCGTGATTTAACCGAACGAAAAAAATGGGAAGATCGTCAAAAATTTCTCATGGATGCCACCGAAATCTTAACCTCTTCTTTGGATTATTATGAAACGCTCAATCGTGTTGCACACGTTGTCGTTCCTACGTTAGCAGATTGGTGCTGTATTCATTTGTTGGATGAACGTAACAACATCCAATGTGTTTCGGTCGCTCATAAAAATCCTGAATTGGAACAATGGGCCACTGAAATTCAAAAACGTTATCCTGTCGACCTCAAAGGCACCCACGGCATCGCCAATGTCATTCGAACTGGAAAACCTGACTTTTGTGCAGAAGTTCCAGATCAACTGTTGATCGAAAATGCCTACAATGAGGAACATCTTAGCATGATGAGATCTGTAAATTTAAAATCCTATATGACCATTCCGTTGTTGGCACGAGGACGCATTTTGGGATGCCTCTCCCTTCTCTATTCAGAACAAAAACGTGATTTAACAGAAAAAGACCTGGAACTGGCCACCGAATTGGCACGAAGAGCGGCCATGGCCATCGATAATGCAAAATTGTATGAAGAGGCCCAAACCGCGATTCGCGCCAGAGATGAGTTTTTATCTATTGCAAGTCATGAGTTAAAAACACCGATCAGCTCTCTCAAACTTCAGCTCCAAATGACCCAGCGCGGCATTAACCTTTCTGAAAACAAAACACCTCCGGTTCATAAATTATTTAGAGCCGTCGATCTTTCTGCAAAACAAGTGGATCGGTTAACGCTTTTGGTAGACGAACTTTTAGATGTATCAAAAATTCGTTCTGGGAAACTAAGCTTTAACTTTGAAGAAATAGACCTCGTGGAAATCTTGAAAGAAATTCAAGAAAGATTTTGTAATGAAATTGTCCATTTTGAACTCATCGCACCTCCTCATGTGCTTGGCCATTGGGATCGCTTTAGACTGGAACAAGTGTTTGTCAATTTGGTTGGCAATGCCATTAAGTATGCCCCTGGCAAACCTTTTCGAATTGAAATAAATCAAACCTTTCAAGACGCCATCATCACAGTCCAAGATGAAGGTCCTGGTATTGACAAGGAAAAACAAAGGAGAATCTTTAATCGCTTCGAGCGTGGAGATACCTCTGAAAGAATATCAGGCTTGGGGCTTGGACTCTTTATCGCAAAGGGTGTTATTTCCGGCCATGGAGGATCGATTGACGTGGAGAGCGAACTAGGAAAAGGAACAAAATTCACCATCGTTCTTCCTCTGCAAGGAACGAAAGAGCAAATGGAGCTGGCCTCATGAAAATACTTATCGTCGAAGATGATGAAGATTTACGAATTTCTTTTTCACAACTATTGGAGCTTGAAGGCTATGAACCCATTTGTGCCTGTCATGGACAAGAAGCGCTAGACATTCTCAAAAATATGCAAGAACTGCCAAGCCTCATTTTATTAGACCTCATGATGCCGATCATGGATGGCTTTACCTTTCGAAAAATACAAGTTCAAGATCCACACTTGTCTCAAATTCCTATTGTCATTATGACGGCACATCGAAACGTAGACATTCAAAAAATTAAAACCGGAACCTCTCCCATGGTTTATATGCAAAAGCCCGTCGATCTCGACGAAATGATTTCCATCATCCATCACTTTAGCAAGCCTTTAGAAGAAACTGCTTCGAAAGCATTACCTGTTGTTTAAAGGCCTCTATCTCCTGACGTAATCGAAGCTGGGACCAACCCAATCGCCGCGCCATATACGAAGCAATCTCTGGTACTGAGCTTATGCCTTGATCTTTGGCTTTGAGAAAGACTTCGGTTCTTCTCACCATTACATCACTGAGCGTCTGAGCCATTCCCCATTGGATGAAGCTTTCAAGACGCCTCTCGGAAAGTGTATGAGCATAAGCGCTATCCATGCCCCTGGGAACAAAGGGTTTTCGATCAGTGATGCAGGGTTGATCTGATATTAAATCCACAGCTTCCTTCGCCATTTCTCGATAGGTGGTTAATTTTCCCCCGACAATGGTAATTAACCCGGAAGGATCTTTTACAATTTGATGTTCTCTTGAAATACGATATTCGGTGTTTTTTTCTTCGTGCACCAAAGGACGAATGCCCGCATAGGTACTGATAATATCTGAATCGGAAAGAGAACTTCTTGGGAAATACCGACGCACGGACTCTATTAAATAGTCCACCTCTTCTCGTGTGGCAGAGATATTTTCTACCCCACCTGAACCATGATAATCTGTATCGGTCGTTCCCAACAAACAATGCTCCCCCCAAGGAATGAGATAAATAAACCGACCATCCCGCGCTTGCAGCGTCACGACATGTTGTACCGGGATCACAGATCTTGGAAAAATCACATGAACCCCTTTGGTGGGTCTCAGTTTGATTGAACAAACTCCACTCGAAAATTTTTGAACAACCTCACTCCAAGGCCCCGTTGCATTGATAAAATACTTTGCCTGAATTGAAAAAATTTCAGTTGTAAACCCATTCTGAACACGTGCACTTTTAATTTGATTGTCTGTCTTATCAAAGCCAATGAGTCTCACATAATTGGCAAGCACCGCCCCTTCTTGATGAGCAGAACGAGCCACTTCCAAAGTCAACAAAGCATCATTGGTAAAACAATCATAAAACAAAAAGCCCCCTTGAAGGCCTTCCAACGATAAAAAAGATTCCTTTTGTAAGATGCCTTTTTTGAAAAAGGTCGAGTGAAGCTTCGGACATCGAAACAAAGAAAGTGCATCATACAACCACATCCCAGCTGCCATTTTAAAAAAATTAATTCGCCCGGAACGATAGATGGGGAGCAGAAAAGGAATGGGCCCAACCAACTGAGGAAGCATTTTCTGCAAAAGATGGCGCTCCCGCAAAGCTTCAAACACCAATTTAAATTGTGCTTTTTCTAAGTATCGAAGCCCGCCATGAATCAGTTTGGAAGATTTGGAACTCGTCCCGCCTGCAAAATCTGACTTTTCAATAAGCGCCACCGAAAGCCCTCTCAAGGCAGCATCACGCGCAATACCCACACCGGTAATGCCACCGCCAATTACCAAGACATCAAACTGTTGGCTTTGCATTTTTTCAAGATTCAATGCCCGCGTTCGATCGGAAAATTCAAACGTCCTCATTCAACCAATTTTCCAGGATTTAAAATGTGTTTTGGATCCAATCTGTGTTTCATGACTTTTAATTCTTCAACAAACCATGGCCCGTGTTCTTGAATTAAGAATTTCAAGTGGTCTCTTCCAACCCCATGGTGATGCGACAGCGTTCCGCCTGCGCTTAAAATCGTTTGGGTGACATGTTCTTTAATCACCCGCCACTGATCTAAGGGTTGAGAAGAGGCTTTATCCAAAAAGGTAAAATAAAGACAGGCCCCCGTAGCATACACATGAGAAACGTGACACAAAACCAATCCTTTTGGGGTTAATACTTTTTTGGTTTCATGGATCACCGCATGGTACAAAGATTCAACGTTCTCCCAAAGGATAGCCGTTTCAAAGGTATCGACCAAGATGCCTCGTCCCAAAAGTTCATCTCTTAAATAAGGCAATTCAAATCGAGTTGCATGCCATTTCCAGCCAGGTTCCCCCCCCAATGAAAGAGACTGCGATCTAAAAAAACGTATCTTCTTTTTAAAAGAAGTCAGTTCTTCATGTGAACCTTGCGCCTCCACCAATAAAAAACAGGCTTGGTCAAGAGCGATTTTCTTTTTTTTAAGCCCCATCTTTAAAAGACGTTGTTTCAAATAGGCCTTCCAACCTTTCGAGCGATTCATGGTTAGAAAAAACTGTGTTTCATGGGCATCTGAAAGTCGGATGAGCGAAGGGCGAAGGTGGTCCTGCTCAATCTCACGAACCACTTTGACCCCCATCTTAAAATCTTTCACCAAGAATGTTTCAAAGGTTCGGAAGACAGGGCGAGGCGTTATTTTTAGAGTTGCTTCGACAATCACACCAAAGGCACCTTCACTGCCGATCAATAGATTTTTAGCATCGGGTCCCGTACTGGAGGCTGGTATTTTTTTTGTTTCCAAAATGCCAGCAGGGGTTACCACTTTGAGTGCCAATACCAAATCTGAAATATTTCCATAGAAAATAGAATTTTGACCACTACCACGCGTTGCAATCCACCCACCGACTGTAGAAAATTCAAACGATTGGGGGAAGTGTCCTAGTGTAAAATTTTTTTGATTGAGTGCTTTCTCCAAGTCTGGACCTAAAATACCAGCCTGAATTTGAGCTGTGTGCGAAACAGCATTGATCTCGAGGACTCGATCCATTTTTTGTAAATTTAACGTGATGACCGCTTGGTGTGTTTCTTTTTTTTGAGGGGACACGCCTCCCAAGACACTGGAACCTCCCCCAAAAGGAATCAGTGCAATGTTTTCTGCTTCACAATATTTTAGAATCTTCGCAATCGACTCTATGGATTCTGCAAAGATAACAGCATCCGGTGCTTCTCGTCTGATTTTAAATCGGGCTTGAATGAGATCAGGCGTGCTGCGCCCTAAGCTATGACAAAGTCGGGTATGAGGATCCATCTTCACATTTTGAGGGCCTATTAAATTTCTCAATGCTTCATAAGTTGAATTGGCAATGCGTGAAGGAGGAAGTTCAATGTCGTCTTCTTTGGGAGGTAAAGTCCAAGCATTTTCCATCTCGAACTGTTTTGTCAGATATTCAAAAAAATGAGAGGAAGGATCGAGAGAATATCTTTTTGCCTCATCCCCCCACCCCCACCATTTATTCAAATAAGATTTCATTGAATGATTGACACAGAAATCAATAACTTCGGGAAAACTATAAAAGTGACCCAAAAAAACTTTTCAGATAATCATCTTCGTTCTCATATTTCTCATGAGAAGATGTGTTTTTGGGAGAGGCAGAAACATACCACTGAAACGTCCCCGAAGAATTCATTCGTTTTCCATCGCGAATATCTTCCACCACAAAATAATTTTGTCTTTGCTCCGTCACTACCAAGCTCCCAGAAAGATTTGGGCTGGTGGGCGTTAATTGAATATAAAGTGGGAAGCGATCATTGATTTCCACCAGACTGACATACGTGGGGTCTAACACAATCATGGCGACCCCATTGACCCAATATCCAACCCCACGGTCATAAAGATAGGGTTCTGTTTCTGAAGAAACAAACGTGACCTTTCGATGGCCTTGACCATCGGGCAGAGATTTCACGAGTTCCTGTTGAACCATCATCGGGGTTTCCACTACAAAAACTTTTTCTAAAATTTGTAACATCATTTCATTGGAGAGCGTGCTTTGGCGAATGGCAATGGTTTGGTCTGGGGTCATGTGCCGATACATTTTTTGAGAGATATTAGAAAGTGCCCTCAACTGAGTGGGTGGTAATTTAAGTGCTGTTTCAATGAAACTTTTTTGAGGATATCCCGCATAAAGCTGAACCATTGATTTTAAATAACTCATCGCATTGGGGATTTCAGTAAGTGCCAAAAATTCACTGGAGTTTAGTTTTTCAAGTGACGGTACGGCTTTTTTGAGGGCATGTTGTTCTTTGGAATTCAGCGATCCCATGGCCATCGTCAATGCCCCTGTACAAATATCGGTGCCTCCATCGTCATCAATACACAGTTTATTATTGGTCGTATCATAATAAAGCCCATTGAGGTTATTTGCAGGTGATGCATCTGCCAATCTTAAATCTACGTCATCGGTCAGCAAATCAAAAATGACGGTACTGCCAGCACCTGTACCACTGTTTTGAACCGTGAAAGTACAGTCGGCATTGGCGGCTGTACAATCAAGGGCTGCAGCTGTAGCTGTTAAGATTTTATTGGCCCCAATGTTAATGGCGTTCGTAATTTCTGCATCTGAAACATCGATGGCATCGTCAATGGCGGGATCCGTTGGGACGCCATCCGTTGCAGCAGTACTGTAGATCAAAATGCCATCGGTCACGGCAGATACAACAGCAGCTTGATTGAGTATTTCAATTCCTGCGGGATACGCTCCCGCATCGGTCGTGCCCGTGTGTTTCATAACCATAAACATTCCTTTTGCCAAACCCTCACCCGTGGTAGAAAGATTCAATCTTATGGCTGGAAATACAGTATCTGCATTTATGCTGTTGTTAAGAGTTAAATCGACATTGATTGTACCCAGAGTGGTGCCACTAAACTGGGTTGTTTGATCGTATATTGCATCAATATCAATTAATCCAGTTTGCACTTGAATCCCTTCATTGTCATCAAAGACTCCGTCGCCATCATCATCGCCACGGCCATCGATATAAAGACCTCTTCCGTGGACTTCATCACTGTCGTTTCCATCTGGCGGAATAACAAGGGTGAGCATATCGTTGGTACTAATTGAATCGGTTGCCAGGGTTACCACGCCATCTGCGCTCACATCAAAATCTGTAAAATCAATCACAGCCGTTGAACCCGTAATTGTATTGGCGCCCACATTGATGGCATTCGTTATATTATCAGCAGACACATCTACACCATCCGTCACCCCATTATTGATCCCTGAAGATGTCACCAAAATCCCATCCGTCATCGAATCTGCAGTGTTTTCTACGTTATCAATCCGAATCCCAGCTGTATACGTATCTGTGGTAGCAGCCGCCGTT
>JACQJD010000076.1 GCA_016198185.1 Deltaproteobacteria bacterium | reverse complement strand
GTATAACAGAAAAAAATAGGAATTCTAGTGCAAAGTTTTTGAAAAATATTTAAGCTATTTCAGTGCTTTTTTTGAAGACTTTATTCAGAAAAATCACCACTCCATTGATTTGGTCCTAATTCTTTTTTTCTTTTCACCTCTCCCCCTCCGCGTTCTGGGAGGTTTATTGGGAGGCGTTGTCAGAGGTCTGGATGCCGCCGGGGGTTGGATCTTTCGGATGGAGGCTATTTGTAACTTCTCCTTGAATAGCTTCGACACAATCGAGACATACTTGAGCTTCTTTCCATTCAGGAGAGCCTGGCGGGTATTTGCGCATGATGTCTTGGATTTGAGTTTTAATACGGCCAGTGGTGATGAGGGCGTTTTGCATTTCGTTGTAAAGAGCAGGGTCATGTTTTTTAGAGAAAGCTTTGAGCTGGGCTACGGTGGTTTCGAGGTTGCCGAAGTTAGCTTTGAGATCACCCAAGATATCCTGAGAAGGACAAGCGTTTTCATCTGGGAAAGCCAGTGCAGGTTCTTCATTTTCTTTGGAAGCTTTGTAGTCTTTTATAATTTGGTGAATGAGTTTTAAGATTTTGGGGTTAATGCGTTTGCCCTGATGGGTTTTGCGGTTAAAGTAGATAGCGGCAGCCAAGAAGCGGTCTTCGATATCAGAGCTATGTTGCATCATATATAGAAGAGCATTGAGATCTTGCAAGATCAGGGTGTTAAGCTTTTTCACTTTGTGTTCCATGATCCAAGCTGCATGTTTTAATTTTTGAGTAGGGAGCGTGGTGTCCGGGAGCATTAAGTCAGAAAGAGCGTTATGGAGCTCTGCATTTAATTCTTTCATATAAGAAAGGAGCTCATGATCTAAAGTTTCAAGGTCATCGGAAATGACTTTAGGTGCCGCGAAGTACGCATTTGAATTTTGAGAGCGATGGCTGGGAATCTTGACAAGCGTTTCGAGTATTTTTTCATGGAGTTCGGTGTTACCGGTGAGCGAGCTTTGATGAAAGGTAGGCACCAGCATGCCATTTATAATTTTTTCATAGACGAGAGAGGGGTGATTGTCTCTAAAAGTTTGGTTATTGGCAATTTGAGTGAGAGCTTGGATGGCAATGATCTTTTGAAATTGCTCGCGTTGAGGGCTTTCAGCAGGTGCGGGGAGAGAGCGCTCCCCTTCAAAGCCTTCGCCAAAGTCTTCAGAAGATTCTTTTTCTGTTTTGGGGTTGAGAAGTGGCAATACGCCCGTGTCGAGTTGGCGCGCAATTCTTTTTTCAAATTCTTCTTTGGTTTCCCCAGGGCGAGGGGAGAGGTTTTCTTTGGTATTAAAAGTATCTAAGAGTTTTTGAGCCACCTCAATGATTTTCTGATCTTTTGGGGAGAAAGGGGTCTGAGGTGTAATGATCATTAAGTTCTGGCGTTGTTGGGTATCGTCTGAGCTCGAATCTTTGGATTCTTTTTTGGTTTGAGATTCTGAAGAAATACCTCTGCTATTGGTTTCATCCACCTGTTGTTTTTGATTGGCAATGGTTTCTGGGTTGGCCCGGATCATGTCTTTGAGTCCTGGGCTTGAGTAATCAACGTGATCTTCTTCAATGATCTCGGGTTGGAGTCCAGATTTGGCTTGCAGGGGTGCATCTTTCTGCGTCACCGCAGGGGGTTCTGGCTGGGGTTCTAGCTTAGGAAGTTCTTTCGAAAACGCCTCAGGTGATTTTGGATTTTTTGCAAGAGGGCCGGCCTCTGGGCGCGGTGTACGTTCGGTGGGTGCTATCGGCATTTCTGGCTCTTTCGTTGGCGAAGTACTTTGCGTTTCTGTCTTTGACAATTCTTTCGAAATTGGATCAGTACTTTTGGGTGTTGAGTTTTTCGCCAAAACACTGGGGTTCTGGGTTTGCGATTCTGGCTCCTGGACAGGCGTTTTAGAAACAGAGATCGGTGCAGAAGAAGTATGGGGGAAAGAACCCTCCTCTGCACCATCGTCTGTCGCTTCACTATGACGAGAGAAAAAAGTTTTGTTCATTTCTTCCAACACGGCACTCACCTCTTCCAATTGAGGGCTGATGGGAGGTACTGCCATCGAACTCATGCCCTCGGGTGTGGATACTGAAAACGAAGAAAATTTATCCTTCCCCGTCATCTGGGAAATGGTCGGGGTGTGCTCACTTGCAGTATTCTCATTTTTCACACTTCGAGCTTGCGTTTGCGAATTTGTTGGAGAATCTCCTGGCAAAGGTTCCATTGAAAACTCAGTGACCCCCGGGGGGAGAGCGCTTGCCTCAGGTTGGGTGGCGTGCATGGATTTGGCTTTGGATGAAATGGCACGATGTTGTTGTGATTGGGTAGCCGGCTTTCGTTGATCCTTCTCTAACTCCAATTCAATGGCATCGGTGGCAGCCAGAAATTCTTCTATGCTAACACCCAGATCCTTTAAGATCTCGAGCTCTGATCTCGAAAACACAACCCGCTTCTGGGAGACCACTTCTTGTGTTGCTTGCACCCAAGCCGCACTCAGCATCCCTGCGCAGAAGAAGAGCATTTGAATTTTTAATGAAATTCTCATAAAATTTTAATTCCTTTTTAATTTTCCCCTCTAATGGGACTGGATGGTTTACATCCACAACACTACCTACCCTTTACTATTGCAAATAGAATGCCAAAAATATTTTGGGTCTAGAATCAATACGTTAAGTCCATTTTAATGAGACCTTAATCTTTTTTTTCTGAAGAACATTTTGACACTTTTTCGACGGAAAAACATATCCACACGAATTGATTCATGTTTTTTGGATGGTTATTTTTTGGTCAATGTCAGCTTTTTGACAGTGCCGTATTTTTGCCTAATGTTTCGATTTCTTTGATGGGTAGGATTGACATACTCAATAGGGGTTGAAAGAGCAAAAATTTTAGCACGTGCTTTGAAATGTCACCCCATTGTTTTTTGAATGGTTCAATGTTATAAAACGGCCGCTGTTATAGATTTTTTATTTGAGGGGGAAATATGAAGCTGGCTAAACATCATTTTTCAATATTCGTTTCTTTTTTATTGATCACGCTATTTTTAAATAATCCAGGGATTTTGTTGGGAGAGGAAAATCCGCCAACACAGGATGACGGGGTAGCAAAGGAAGAGGAGCTGGCACAGAGTTTAATGGGGCCAGAAAATAGCCCTGAAGAAGATGAAACGGAACTTCACGCAGCTATTCGTGCCAGGGATCTTAGCAAAGTGAAGCGACTCATTCAAAAAGGTGAAAATGTCAATGCTCAAACCAAAAAAGGAAATACGCCACTTCATCTGGCGGCCTATTTTGGAAACAGTGATATTGCGCAGGCGTTGCTGGATGCCGGTGCCAATGTTCATGCACATAATATCGATGGTAATTACCCTCTTCATATTGCTTCATGTCATGGCCACAAAGCTTTTGTCCAAGTGCTGATTCATAAAGGCGTGAATGTGAATTTAAAAAACAATCATAACGAGACAGCGTTGTTGATTGCGGCTCACATGCAGCAGCCCATTGTTTTAAAAATGCTAATTGCAGAACATGCTGATGTACAAGCCAAAGCCAGGGGGGTAAATGCTTTAGATTGGGCTTTAGAAAATGATGACGAGCAGAGCATCGAAGCTCTCTTGGCAGCGTGGGCCACTTTGGATGTCAATAAACTTTACCCTTGTGGTCATACGCCACTTTTTCATGCTGCGAAGGAAGGGCATATCCATGCTCTGAATACGCTGATTTTTCAGATGAACGCAGATGTTAATGTTCAAGATGAAAAAACTGGCGCTACGCCTCTTCATATCGCTGCATGCGAAGGACATGCAGCGGTTGTCAAAGTCTTGGTCCAGGCCAATGCAGATATTAATGCTCAAGATAAAAATGGGGATACACCTCTTCATTTTGCAGTTGTTTGGAGAAAGATTGAAGTTATGAAAGTTTTAATAGAAGCGAATGCTGATCGGAATATCAAAAACAATCATGGGAGTGTGCCTGTGGAATATGCACGAGCCACGGGACATCAAGAAGCGGTTGACGTTTTGGAAGAACCGGTTATCCAGGAGCCATTATATGGGGAATTGAAGGAGCTATTTGAACAAGATATTAAAGGAACGATAGAACAATTAGAAGGCATTCTGTTGGATCCATCGCTTGACCACCGCATCGGTGAGCAAACCGTGGATCAATATCAGCAACTTTTGAAAAATTTTGAGCAGAGGTGGGGGGGGGATAAAGATCTCGTGGAGCATCGTTGCTTGATTTTAATTTTTGAGTCCCTTGGGCGAGTGGTTCAAAATGAAGATTTCAGAAAACAACAAGGCCCTACTTATCGAAAAATTAGAGGTGAAATCATTTTGCCAGCTCTTAAGAAAAGCACCGAAACTGGTGATTCAGCCATTCATGAAGTATTGATAAATATTATTACGCTTTCCTCGGAACGAACGGCTGTAACGAATCCTTCGGAAGAGGAGAAAGGCGTTGTTCGCTATGTTATTCAATCTCCTCAATATGAGATTAACGAATTGGGCTATGCTTATATAGATGGGGCTGCTTATACGCTTGCATTTGATCCCAAGGGTGAATGGGTATTTTATGGTGGTGAAGAAGAAGATGCGACTTCACAAACTAAGAAAATGGCGGTTGTTTGGAAGGTTTCTATACAATATCCCCATGAGGAGTTACATAAGTATCAATTTGGGGATAAAAGAGGTCCTATCACAAGTCTGGCGACAGTTTCCAACGGAACATTTTTATTTGCGGGAGGGTTCAACGTAGTGCTTTGGTGGAGTTTATTGGAAAAGAAATGGAGTCATTGGACAATTCCGGGGGGCGGTTTTGTTCGCTCTCTTGCGGTCGTAGAAAAATTACTTGGAGAAGTGATGCTCTTTATCATCAGTGATGACAATAAAGTACGTATTTTAACTTTAAACACTTCAGATTTGGCAGAAGGTACGGAAAACACCTATTTTGAGCACTCTGTAAAAAATTTTATTGGGAAAAAGTGTGTGACAGTTGCAAATCTTCAAAACCAATTATTTTTGCGAACGGATCAGGGTACCTGGTCTTTCGATGTGCGTCCACGGATGTTGGAGGGCGGTGAGTCCTTACCTTTGCTGGATAAAGAGTACTCAGTGGTATTGAAAAACGGCAACGAATACCTTTTTGATACAGCATCGCAGGTGGTGTACAGTCAGAACTTAGAAACGCAAATTGGTAGGTCCATGTCCTATTTAGGTGGAATAGATGTTTATTATAAAAAGCGTTTTTCTTCCTTGCGATTTAAGATGGGTGAGGAGCCTCACTGTGTTGCAGTTTCTGACGATGGGGCGCGGTTTGCTATCGGTGGCAAACATTATGTTCGCGTATTTGAGATTGTTGAAACGGGCGCTGATTCTTTCCCTAAATCATGGGATGATGAAAATGCGGAGTTTGATCCGGAGCTTAGAAAATCCCTGAAAATATTGGAGTCCATTCTAGCTTCTTCAACCAAGCCAGCGGCCCTAAGAAAAGCCATGAGTGCCTATCAGGGGCATTTAAAAGTTTTTGAAGAGGGCTGGATTAATGAGAATTCTTCCCAACGCTATCAGCATCGTCAACTTGCCCTGATTTTTTATTCCCTGGAGAGGGTTATTAAAAACGAAAACTTTAAAAATCGGCATGAGGGTGTTTATTACAAAACAACCATGGACGACATCATTCGCCCTGCCTTTAAAAGGGCTGGCCGTGCCCATGATAACGAGCTCCAGCGGATCTTAGGGAATATCATTTATAATCCGTAAGCAATCACACACGGGAAGGTGATCTGAAATGAATATAAATTAAAGAAAAAGGGTTGCAACGGGAAGGACATGAATCTTTTCATAGCGTTCTGTTTTAGACCCCTCATAAAATAAAAGTGCACGTTTTACCCGCGGATGTGCATCTAAAAAAGAATTTAATCCTGAAAACATATTTTTTGAGATCTTTGTTCCCTGCTTGATTTCTATGGGGATAACCCCAAAGTCACCTTCCAGCACCAAGTCGACTTCTGCACCGTCTTCTGTCCGCCAATGAAAAAAATTAGATGAAGCCAAAGTAGCATTTAAAAGATAAATAATTTGAGAAATAATGAAATTTTCAAACAAAACACCACTGGAAATGTGGGCGTGATAGGCTTTACAAAGCGCGGAATCAATCATCACGTATTTTTCGCTTTTGACGAGTCTTTTTAATGTGGATTTTGAATAAATGGGTAATCTAAAACAAATTAAAGCTGCTTGGGAAATCTTGATATACTCTTTTATCGTTGCATGATGAACGCCAATCGATTGTCCCAGCCGATTCATTGAAAGGGTGGATGCCGGGTAAGATAAGAAAATTTTAATAAACTCTTGCCATTTGGAAAAGTCGACTTTTGGAAAATTCTCAACCAAATCTCTTAAAAGATAGGTTGTAATATATTGCTCCAACCATTGTTTTGAAAAAAAGCGATCTTGAGATAAAAAGGGCTCTGGAAAAAGACTTTTTTCTAAAACTTTTTCAATTAAATGATGTTCATCTCGATAAAAAGATTTAATTTTTTTTTCGTGAAGCCATTCAAGAAAGGTGGGGGTTTCGTTGTTTACAACTTCTGAAACCAGGAGCGGGCTCGCCGCGTAAATAAAAACGCGACCTGCGAGACTTTCCTCAATTTTTTTAATGAGTTGATAGTTAGAAGAAGAGGCAAACCAAATGCGTCCCTTATCATTTGGATTTTGATCCACAATTATTTTCATGGCCTCAAATAGAGATGGCAAGCGCGTAGCTTCATCTAAAATGATACGTTTTGAAGCCTGTAATTGTTCTTGAAGCCAATGAAGGGGGTCTTTTTTAACCAACGTTCTTAATTTTTCATCGTCAAAAGAATAAAATGCTCCTTGAGGGCGCAAAAAAGTACTTTTTCCAACCTGGCGCGCTCCCAACATACAGGTCAGTCGCCAGTGTTCCGATAGAGAAATCAGTGCCTTTTCCCAATAAAAACGCTCAATCATGTTTCTATAATACTGCAATTTACTATCAAAAACAAGCTTTATTTTGATAGTTAACCGCGGATGCATGTATGGGAAATTTTATCCTATAGAAGTCAAAGCCCATTCCCGTTCGGGCAAGAAAGAAGGGAGCGGGATTCAAGCTTTTCGTGAAACGTATCCAAAATTGAATATACAACCCGGACTCATGATTACGCCAACAGAACAAGCGTATCCCGTAACCAAAGATCTATTTGTGATTCCATGGGATAGTGCTTAAGCGATGGGCGCGTTTGTATTTCTACGGCTATTTCTGGATAAAAATTTTAATTTTCGTGGAGATGGCCTTTAAATCTGAAAGTCCAGTTTTTAAAATGCCAAATACTTTTTCGGGTTTGACTTGAATATATTCATGAATAAGCAAATTCCGAAATTTAATCATTTCTACAGATTTTTTGGAGAGCTCCTTTTCCAAAATGCCATGCTTTCCCAATTTGGTGCCGACATCGCTATAATCTTCAATGTTGTTTAACCGAAGGCTTACCAAGAGATGGCTGCCCAAATCAATCACCTGCTGAATGCATAATTGCAACCCATGTTCCACGCTCCATTGCTGCTCAGTGTCATTCAAAAAATCTTCTAAATTTAAAGATGCTCGAATTTTTTCCAATTGAGCAATGTTTTCATCCAATGTGATCAGTTTTTTTTCAATGACTTGTAAGTCAAAGTGCTTCTTATTTTTTTTCATACAATCCTCGGTGAATTTTCTCTCTTAGGGGTTTTGTGTCCAAGTATTCCAATAATGTTTGTACTTTAAGTTTTGTTAAAAGACGTTTGTCTTTTGTAAAAAGAAGGGTGCCATCATATAGGCAGCGGTGTCGTAATAAGATGGGCGTTTGATTTAAAATAACGATATCTATGGTTTGCTTTTGAAGTCTTTTTGGGAGTTTTGCCAATAGCGAAGGAATATAGCCATAGGCCTGGGCCTCTGCCGATAAAAGAGCACCACGGTGTATGTAAATGGCGATGTCTGTGTCACTCAAGGCGTGAACCGTTCCTTTGGCGCGAGATCCAAATAAGTAAGCAAAAATAATTTCTGGTTGTGATTTTAAAAATTGCTTTAATGTTTTCATGCAAAGATTAATTTAGCATGCTGCAGATTTGATTTGAAAGGGTTATTATTTCAGGGTGTGGTGAAGTCTTTCATTTTATGACAATAAAGTTTTAACTCTTTTTCTAAATATTCATGCGTGGCTTGATGACGCCCTTCGTCTGGTTTAGTACTATGCTCGGGTTTTTGTTGGGCCGGGTTGTTGAATTTAGTCTTGCGGTTCTGGGGAATCACTGCCACTGCTGGTACTATTTTCTATACGGTCTTTTAAGGACATGATTTCCATTTTGGTTATATTTATTAAGATTGGATTATTGGTTACCTTATATATTTCATAGTGACCTAATAGTATTTGTGCCCCAATAGATTCAGACCGCTCCACGGCTATACCGCTTATGACATCATTGATAATCTTGCTTAGAACTTCTTTATATTTGTCTAGGCCATTTGTTTGAAATTCGGTATAAGGTTTAGCGTCAATCGTCTTCCGAGAAGATAAAAGATCTGGTAAGCAATTTACGATCAACTGCTTTTCTGTTTTTTGTGGGGTTACAACAACAAACATATCATCATAATTTTCGCATTGACGCATTCTACCGGGCCGTTGTCTTGTTACAGCCGGTGTCACAACTTCTTTGGTGCCAAAATCACTGGGTACGTTCGTAAAGTTACTAAATAGATCCGAATGAATATTTCCCAAAATAAAATTATATAAATGATTTTGGGTAAAATCATACGGATTGTTTGCATCGTCTCGATTTTTATTTTCTAACATTTTGGGTTTAAGATCTTCATAGCCATCCATGTCAGGATTTTGGTGAATAAGCTCCAAGGTGCTCATAACGCCTTTGTCCAAAGCATCAACGCTTCGTCGCTTGCTACCGTCAAAATTGCCGGTGAACAAAGTCTCAATTTTAGGGAGTAGAAATTTCCAATGTCTGTCAAATGCTTGGCTGTTTGCTACATAATAATTATCAAAAAAGATGGT
>JACQJD010000075.1 GCA_016198185.1 Deltaproteobacteria bacterium | reverse complement strand
GGGATCTATTCATTTTATTTTCTCATGAAATTTAGAACCCTGGATATCATTCATGCACAGGGTATTACAGCCGCCTTTATTGGAAAATTTTTAAAAAAAATATTTAGGAAAAAACTAATTGTCAACATTCATTCTGTTTATGATCAAAAAATTTTATCATCTGTTCAAGTTCGGTTTGTGAGTTGGATTTTAAATGGAGCGGATCATGTTTTTGTTCTTTCCAAAGCGATTTGGGCACAGCACGTAAACTATTTTAAAATTCTTCCAGAGCGAATTTCGCGGTTTCGTTATTGGTTAGATTTGTCGATTTTTCATCCGATCGCTTCAGGGCAAAAACCCATCGCATCCTGGCAAGGGAAATTTGTGGTTTTATTTGTAGGAAGACTCCTTTCCATCAAAGGCGTTGATCTCTTATTTGAGATGGTCGAAAAATTGCCATCGGATATTTATATCGCAATGGTTGGAGAAGGATCACGAAGAGCTGAGCTCGAACATAAATCCAAAGCCTTTTCTCAAGTGATGTTTGTGGGGCCGGTGCGCAATCAGGATTTACCCGCGTATTTATGGTCTGCAGATCTTCTGATCATGCCTTCCTTATATAAAGAAGGCTATGGTCGGGTAAATATGGAAGCGCAAGCTTGTGGGCTACCTATTTTAGCCTCTAACCGTGGAGGCATTGGTGAAGTCGTTCAAGAGGGGGGTATCTTGGTGGAGCCCACGGTTCAAAATTTTATTGAAAAAGTTTTAGAATTAAAAAACAATCCACAAAAATTGGCCGATCTTAGACAAAAAGCCATTCGGTTTGCAGAAGCGAACTTTTCCGAAAAAAATATCGAAGTCTTTGAAAATTATTATAACCAGCTTTAGAATTTCACGGTATGTGGCCACGACTTGGACCTCTCCAGGCTCGAATTCAATGCCGCCTGGAGAGGTCCAAGTCGTGGCCACATACCGTGGGTATTTAAAGCAGGCGGATGAGAATCATTTTTATAACCACAGATTGATTTTTTTTTAGAAAAGGAGTTTACTTGATTTATGCAACTGGAGTTTGGATTGGCTGGGATTGCAGCAGGTTTGTTGTTCCTTTATTTGATTTATACTTTAATTTATCCAGATAAATTCTAATGCGATGAAGATCATTGAAATCCTCCAAGTTCTTGTATTTTTAGCAATATTGCTCTTGTTGACTCCGATTTTGGGAAGGTACATGGCCGATGTTTTTTTAGGGAAAAAACATGTGTTGAGCAGCAGTTTGGGGTGGTTAGAAAGAGCCATATATCAATGTTGCAATATTTCCCCAGAAGAAACTTCAAATTGGAAAACATATACGCTGCAACTTCTGTTCTTTAATTTTTTAGGATTTCTGGTGGTGTTTTTGTTGCAAATTTTTCAAGCGCATTTACCGCTCAACCCTCAACATTTTTCCAATGTGTCTTGGGATCTAGCTTTTAATACGGCCATCAGTTTTATGACCAACACCAACTGGCAATCGTATGCAGGTGAAACGACGCTCAGTTATTTGGTTCAAGTATTAGGGCTAACCGTCCAAAATTTTTTGAGTGCCGCAACCGGAATTGCCGTGTTACTGGCCCTCATTCGGGGGATTCGAAATCGAGGGACCGATCAGCTGGGAAATTTTTGGGTCGATGTGACGCGATCGGTGGTGTATGTTTTTCTACCGCTTTCAATCGTGATGGCAACGGTCTTTATCAGCCAAGGGGTGGTTCAAAATTTTTCACCTGCTCAAACAGTTGAAACCTTAGAACGAGAATCTCAGACAATTCCCATGGGGCCTGCTGCTTCCCAAATTGCCATTAAACAATTGGGAACCAACGGGGGCGGATTTTTGAATACGAATAGTTCTCATCCCTTTGAAAATCCAACGCCTTTGTCTAACTTACTTCAGTTGATTGCGATTTTACTTATTCCATTTGCGCTTACGTATACCTTTGGGGTTTTAATTCGGTCTCGTCGACATGGCTTGGCTATTTTTATGGCAATGTTCATTTTATATCTGGCCGGATTGGGTGTTTCGCTCTGGTCAGAGCTCGGACAAAATCCAGCTCTTTTAAACACTTCTTTTATGGAAGGCAAGGAAACACGATTGGGCATTGTAAATAGTATTTTGTGGTCTGTATCCACAACGGCGGCGTCGAATGGATCTGTGAATGCCATGCATTCTTCTTTAAGTCCTTTGGCAGGGGGGATCGCACTGTTAAATATTATGCTTGGAGAAGTCGTATTTGGAGGGGTGGGTGCAGGGCTCTATGGCATGCTCATGTTTGTGTTGCTCACGGTCTTTCTTTGTGGGCTTATGGTTGGGAGAACCCCAGAATATTTTGGAAAAAAGATTGAAGCCCCAGAAATGATTCTGGTGATTTTGGCCATTCTCATTCCCAATGTGGTCATCTTACTGGGGGCAGGGATTTCGGTTATTTTACCGATGGGGCTTTCAAGTATTTCCCATGCGGGGCCGCATGGGCTTTCTGAAATGTTATATGCCTGGAGTTCAGCGGCTGGAAATAATGGAAGTGCGTTTGCTGGGCTTCAGGCCAATACCCCTTATTATAATGTAGGGCTTGGGCTCTCCATGCTTATTGGAAGATTTTCTGTGATGATTCCCGTCTTGGCGGTGGCGGGGCATTTAAGTTCTAAAAAAGTACTTCCGCTTGCCAGCAGAGGTTTTCGTTTGGATACGCCTCTTTTTGTTTTTTTATTGATTGCGGTTATTTTAATGATTGGGGCACTCACTTTTTTCCCGGCATTAAGCCTAGGGCCTGTGATGGAACATCTCTTAATGAAACAAGGGGTTCTTTTTTAAACGAGTATGAGTCAGAAGCATCATATTGATTTTGGACAGATTTTTTCATTGGCATTGAAAGATGCGTTTGTGAAATTAGATCCAAGGGTTCAATGGAAAAATCCGGTCATGTTTGTCACGTATATTGGCGCCCTGTTAACGACCTATTATGCCTTGAGACATTGGGGAACATCGCTTTTTGGTTTTGAAATTCAGATTTCCGTATGGTTGTGGTTTACGGTTCTGTTTGCAAACTTTGCAGAAGCTATTTCAGAAGGTCGTGGAAAAGCGCAAGCCAATGCTCTTAAAAAAACCAGAAGTCAGACGATCGCACGAAAATGGGTGGGGCATGGCGAACAGAAAGTGTCGGCATCGGAATTACAAGTGGGAGATCGGGTTGTCTGTGAAGGGGGGGATGTGATTCCCGCCGATGGCGAAGTGATTGAAGGGATTGCAACGGTCGATGAATCTGCTGTGACTGGCGAGTCTGCGCCGGTGATTCGAGAAAGCGGAGGAGATCGCAGTGCCGTAACAGGTGGTACGCGAGTGATCAGCGATCGTATTGTCATTCAAGTGACTGCGGGAATAGGGCATAGTTTTTTAGATCGGATGATTGGATTGGTAGAAGGGGCCAAACGTCAAAAAACGCCGAATGAAATTGCGCTCAGTTTGCTTCTTTCAGCGCTAACCCTTATTTTTTTGGCTGTTATCGTGTCTCTCAAATTCTTTTCAGATTTTAGTATGTTGGCTGCGGGGCAAGATTTATCTCATATGGTATCGGTGCCGGTATTCATTGCGCTCTTGGTGTGTTTAATCCCAACAACCATTGGAGGTTTGTTAAGTGCCATTGGCATTAGTGGCATGGATCGTCTCATCCAACGCAATGTGATCGCCATGAGTGGGCGGGCCATTGAAGCCGCCGGCGATATTGATCTTTTGCTGTTAGATAAAACCGGAACGATTACATTGGGAAACCGCATGGCAACCGAGTTTTATCCAGCCCCGGGGTGCCCCATCGAACAGTTAGCAAAAATGTCTCAATTGGCCTCGCTTTCTGATGAAACGCCCGAAGGAAGAACCATTGTTATTCTGGCCAAGGAAAAATTTAATTTAAGAGCCAGTGAATTTTTACCTGAAAAAGTTCAATTTATTCCCTTTTCTGCCCAAACACAGATGAGTGGGATTGACATTCGCACTTCAGAGGCAGTTGAAAAAATTCGAAAGGGGTCGCTCAAAGCCATTGAGAAATTTGTTCAAGAACAGAATGGTTTGATGCCACGAGAAGTGATATCCACAGCAGAAGAAATTTCCAAAAAAGGGGGAACGCCTTTGGTGGTTGCGCAAGGAAAAGAAGTTTTGGGAATTATTCAATTAAAAGATGTTGTCAAGGGGGGTATTCGCGAGCGTTTTCACGAGCTTCGCAGCATTGGTATCCGAACGATCATGATTACAGGTGATAATGAATTGACGGCTGCAGCCATTGCAGCAGAAGCGGGTGTCGATGATTTTATGGCACAAGCAACTCCCGAAGAAAAACTAAAAAGAATACGACAAGAACAAGCGCATGGACATTTGGTAGCGATGACGGGAGATGGAACCAACGATGCGCCTGCCTTGGCGCAAGCCGATGTTGGGGTTGCGATGAATACCGGAACGCAAGCTGCTCGGGAAGCAGGCAATATGGTAGATTTGGATAGTAATCCTACCAAGCTCATTGAAATTATTGAAATTGGTAAACAGTTGCTCATGACGCGCGGTGCTTTAACGACATTTAGTGTGGCCAATGATGTTGCAAAATATTTTGCAATTTTGCCGGCTTTGTTTGGGACGTTGTATGGAACAACAACCGAGGGACCCTTGAACGTGCTTAATATTATGAAACTTTCTTCGCCTCAAAATGCCATTTTGAGCGCGGTTATTTTTAATGCGATGATTATGGTGCTTTTAATTCCGCTTGCGTTGCGTGGGGTAAAATACAAACCTGCTTTGCCGTGGGTAATCTTAAGAAATAATGTGTTCAGATATGGGGTGGGAGGATTGATGGCCCCCTTTTTAGGAATGAAGGTTATTGATCTCATTCTCAGTGGGTTAAAGGTAAACGGATGAAGAATATTGGCATTGGCATTCGTTTTTTTTGCGTGATGACGTTGCTGGTTGGAATTTTCTACCCTTGTTTGATGACGGTGGTCGGTCAGGGATTGTTTCAAGAAAAAGCCAATGGAGGGGTGATCGTTCATCAAGAAAAAACGATTGGGGCTCACCTCATTGGTCAAAAATTCGTACAGGAAAAATACTTTTGGCCCAGACCTTCTGCCATCGATTATCAACCCCTTCCTTCGGGAGGTACGAATTTGGGTCCCACCAGCCTTGTCTTAAAAAAGAAGGTGGATGAAAGGGTGATTTTATTTCAAAAATTTTCGATGGAGCCTATTCCACCAGAACTTTTATTTACTTCGGGCAGTGGTTTGGATCCACATATTTCTGTTCAAGGTGCACTTTTTCAAGTGCCCAGAGTGGTCAGAGCTAGAAATTTCAGTGAGCCACAAGCATTATTTCAACTGATTCAAGATCTGAAAGAGTCCCCCACTTTCGGTTTTTTGGGAGAAGAAAGAGTGAATGTATTAGAATTGAATTTAGCCCTCGACCAAAAGGGTAAGGGACAAACGCCATGAAAATAGAAAGACCCAATCCCGATGAGCTTTTAGCTTCTATCACCGAAGAAGAAAAGAAAAAGGATCGAGCCAAGCTACGTCTTTTTTTTGGGATGTCTGCAGGCGTGGGCAAGACCTTTGCCATGCTCGAAGCAGCCCAAAAAGCCAAACAAGAAGGGACGGATGTTGTGGTGGGTATTGTGGAAACGCATGGGCGAAAAGAAACAGAAGCATTAATTCACGGTTTGGAAATCATCCCTCGAAAAAAAATGGAGTACAAAGGAACCGTCTTTGAGGAATTGGATTTAGAAGCTGTTTTGGCTCGGAAACCCAGGCTGGTGTTGATTGATGAATTAGCGCACACCAATATTCCAGGGGCCAGGCATACCAAGCGGTATCAAGATGTTTTGGAAATTTTAGATGCGGGGATTGATGTCTATACGACTGTGAATGTGCAACATATTGAGAGTCGGAAAGAAAATGTTGAAAAGATTACAGGCGTTTCCATTCGTGAGACGGTCCCAGATTCTATTTTAGAACGAAGTGATTCCATAGAACTCATTGATATTACGCCGATTGATCTTTTAAAACGCCTCAAAGCTGGGAAAGTGTATTTGGGAGATATTGCAGGGCGTGCGCTTTCAAACTTTTTTAAAGAAGCACCGCTTACGGCACTTCGGGAAATTGCATTACGACTCACAGCGGAACACGTGGATCGTGACATTCAGGAGATGACAACACTCGGTCAAACGGCAGGGGCTTGGAACCTCAACGAACGGCTCATGGTGGCGGTAAGCCATAGTCCTTATTCGGAGCAACTCATTCGAGCCACGCGTCGGATTGCTTATAATTTAGAGGCACCCTGGATTGCGGTTTATATCAGTCCAGGTGAAAAACTTTCTGATAAAGATGAACGTCAGCTTAAAAAGAATTTAGATTTGGCCAGAGAGTTGAGTGCGCAAGTGATCACGCTGACCGATTTGAATGTGGTTTCGGCGCTTCAAAGAATTGCAAAGCAAAAAAATGTCACTCAAATTGTGATTGGGCGCCCCACCGCTCGGCATGTGCGCGATTTGTTTGGGGGGGGGGATTTGCTCAGCCAATTGGTTCGTCATGCGGGTGATTTAGACGTTCATGTCATTCGGCACCCAGAAAGCTTGCCGACGCGAAATTGGCGTTTATCGTTCCTCAAGTTTGAAACTGGCTTTCGATATTATTGGTATAGTTTTTGGATTATTTTGGGAACGACGCTCTTAAATTTATTTGTTCAAAAATGGGTGGGATATCGTGCCGTTGGATTTATTTTTCTGATGGCAGTGCTCAGTGTTGGTTTTTTTGAAAGCTTGGGCCCCATTCTCTTTACTGCTATTTTGAGTGGGTTCATCTGGAATTTTTTCTTCATTCCACCAGGAGGGACTCTGTATGTTTCTGCGCCTGAAGATATGATGATGCTCTTTGCTTATTTTATTGTGACCAGTATAGCGGGGATCTTGACCTATCGTATTATGAAACAACAAAAGATTTTACGAGAAAGAGAAGAGCGAACACAACTTTTATATGAAGCTTCTCGGGTGGGGATGATCAAAGATACGATTGAAAGTTATGTTATCGGTGTTTTGGAGAAACTTTCGTTTGCCATTCCTGGAACTTTTTTTGTTTTGCCCGTTAAAGAAGGCAAGCTTTATCCAACCCATATGATGGGTCGGTCCGTTCCGCTGGATATGAAAGAGTTTTCGGTCGTTCAGTGGGTTTTTGAGCACAATAAAATGGCGGGTAAGACGACGGAAACCTTGTCTGGAAGTCATGGTCTTTATATTCCATTGCGAGCGCCTCAAACGATTGTAGGGGTTCTCGGTTTTTTTCCAAAAGCGGCTGGCATTTCAACCGAGCAGTTAGATGTGATTTATACGGTTTCCAGAGAAATTGCGTTGGTGATTGAGCGAGAACATTTTGGTGAAAAGTTACGAGAGACCCAGAAAATAAAGGAATCCGAAAAACTGTATCAGGGGTTGCTAGGCTCCATTTCTCAAGAATTAAAAATACCCTTGGTAACCATCTCTGGTTCTGCGAGAGCTTTAAAAGAAGATGCGACCATTTCACAGACACCGGCTCATCAGAAATTGGTCGATGATTTATTGGATGCGGGCGAACGATTGAATTGGATTGTTGAAAACTTGTTGGACATGACGCGTATTTCAACTGGGGTGATTTCGGTTCGGAAAGAAAAACAAGATGTGGTGAGTTTGGTGAAGGAAGTTCTCAAGAAATATGCGCACATGACCAGCCATCATCAAATTGTGACACGGTTTGAAGAACGCATCTCTCCTGTGTTAACCGATGGGCGACTCTTAGACCATGCCATCTCTAATATTTTATTAAATGCGATTAGCTATGCCCCTCACCACAGTGTGATTTCTGTGGCGGTAATCCGACGTCATCAATTGGTGGAGATCAGTGTGAATGATGAAGGCCCGGGCATTCAAGCAGAAGAACAGGAAAAGATCTTTCAAAAATTTTATCGTATTCCTGGAACCATCAAAGTGGGCACAGGATTGGGACTTCATATCTCAAAGACCTTGGTGGAATTACTGGATGGTAGGGTCTATGTTACCAAAGGTGAAGGCGGTGTAGGGTCTAAGTTTGTCATTTCCCTTAAAATGGATATTGGAAAATAGGGCAGTATTGGACTGCGCCGATTCAATAGCTTGAGGTCTGATCACAGTCTGAGTGATAGAGGCATGAAAAATATTTGAACGATTTTTCAGGGGAGAAGGAAAATAGATTGACATTGGCAAAAATGCCAATGTCAATCCTGAGGGCCGTAGGCCCGAAGGATCTCATGGTTTTAAAGGTAAATTATGGTAAGGAAAAAACATGAAAAATTATTACGTTTATATCATGACAAATAGATCGAATAAGGTTTTGTATACTGGTGTAACAGGAAATATAGAACAAAGAATTTATCAGCATAAACTCAAATCAAAAATATCCTTTGCTCTTGAATTTTCAGAGCCACGAGTGATAAGGGCATGTAATTTTTCAGCAGCCGATGTTTCTATGGGATAGACTTGCCAAGATAATCTTCCTGGGCCTAATAACTCTGGAAGTTCATTGTTTACTGGCCCTGGCGTAATAGGATCACCGGTTCCAATATCGAGCTGGATCAATTGAGCCCGTCTGATATCTTTTAAAATTGGACCGATTCCTGAGCGAAAAACCAATCTTCTCCCACCGTATTCCCCTTGGGTTTTAAGATCTATGATTTTCTCAAATCGAAACCACACGGCATCGTTTAGATGAGCTTCAGCAGAAGAGATGGCATTTTTAATCATCGTTTCCATATTGCCACGCTTGAGAAGAGCATCCAAATCCACAGTGAATCTAGGAGAGTTGTAAACTCGCAAAGCAACATATCCTCCCTTAAAAACAAGCTGATCTGAAAGTTCATTGTTTTTCAAAAGGCGAACGACAAGACGTTCAAGCAAAAACTCAGTTGAAATGTTGAGAAAAGACACATTTAATTTTAAAGCAAGGTTCGAAAGTCTTTTTAAAATAGATCTCGCCTGATCTTCAAGTTTTCTCATAGTACAATAGCATCCCAAAACTGTTCAATTACGCGCCTCATTCCAAGTTGAGTAGCAACCCTGCCGATTTTTATTTCCGTTGTTCTGCCTTCGCTGATGGCCGTTCGTGCAGCTTTAATCGCGATTCTAGACCCTATTTTAGAAGAATACCGAAGGCTTTCCACGATGGTTCTTTCTACATTGGTTATTCTAAAACAACCGTGATCCTCAATGGCAATTTTTGGATTCGTTTGAGTTCGAAGGCACCGATAGAGTTTATTTTTAGATTTTTGGCCATAAGAAACAATAACCCATATTTTATGAGGAACTTGTTCAATTAAGCCATGATAAAATAAAGCGCTTATGCCTCCAATAACAGACTTTGGACCAAAGTAGAAACAAGCTGCTGAAAAATCATAGTCTTTAGGATTAATTTTAGAGTCTGGATGTACATAAATGCCATTTCGTATTCGGATAATTTTACCTTGAGAGGTGAGACGAGATAATTGAGGGGGCAAAATCCCTTCTTTCTTGGCCAGGTCTACTGAGAAGATTCCCTTGGCTTTCAACCTCGCCAGAGCCCTCAATGTTTTTTGAGAGTACTTCGTTTGAATGTTTTTAAGATGGACTGATGTTTTCATCGTTGCGTATACCATTATGAACGAAAAGAGACAAAAAGTAAATATTTTGTCTATATTGTTTTATGCGAGGGGCCCGAAATCCGGGCCTTGTCTGATCTTTATTTATGCAGTATAAGGAAAAACTTCCATTTTTTTAAGGAGGCAAGGATGAAAAAATCATTATTTGGTATTTTATTGGGGATTTTCGTTTGGAACATGAGTTTCATTTTAGCGCAAGATCTGCCCTGCATTTTGGAAGAGGAGCATGGATATCTCTATTGGAATCAGCGCTTACAGATGCCCGAAGAAAATCCAAGAGAGATTCTTCTAGAAATTCTGGGAGAGGCCGTTCAAGAGCCGGGATGGCAAAAAGCGGGGATGTTGCAACGAGAGGGTGCCAGACTTTTTTCAAAGAATTCACCCCAAGATTTTCAAACGTTTTTAATCCGTGTTTTTAATGAAGCTGATCTTTCTTATTTGAGGCAATTTTATAAATCTCCAGAAAATGAAAACTTAAAGAAAACTTTTCATTTTCCAACAGGAGGAAAAGAAGATCTGTATATTGCAAAGATATTGGAAATGCTTTCTTCTTTTTATCCAGAAAATCGCAGATACAATTATGAGTTAAGAGCTGTTTTTGAGAAAGCCCTCTTGTGGGATTGGAAATTAGAGGACCAAGAATTTAATCCTAGGGATTACGTTTCACATCTTGTTCAAATTCTGACTTATCATTTGGGAATAGAAGAGGGATACCATGTCAGATGTCATATTCGAAGCCGGCAACGGATTACAGGGACAGATGTGGTGGCATTGGTTTTAGAGTGGACATTGGTTCAAGTTACATCAACGTATGACTTAAAGAAAGATGAACTGAGTCAAAAAGAAGAAGTGATGGAAAAAGAAGGGCCACAAGTTGTGACACTTTCAGTATCGGAATCAGAAAAAATAAAGGGATCACAGTATGGAACCCAAGTCCTTCTCAAATTTATAAACTTGAGCCAAGCCAAATCTTTTTTTAAAAATCTAAAAAAAGAAAACAAGCCTTTCAAAGCTCCAGAAGAGATTCATGCCTCAAACTGGGGAACCCTTTCAGATCTACTTGTTCTTATGCTTCCCGCCGGAGAAGAGTTTTCAGAGTTAAGGGTTGAGTTTAAACCGATAGCGCCTGGAACATTTCAAATGGGAAGTCCAGAGGGAGAAGGAGATGATAATGAACACCCTCAACATGAAGTAACGATCTCCCAAGGGTTTCAACTGCAAAAGACAGAATTCACAAATCGAATGCTCTATCAGCTGATGGGAGACCATCCTAATTCAGAGCAAAATAAGACTTTTTTACAAACAGTAAAAGAAAAACCCAATCATCCGGCAGTTTATATTTCATGGAATGACGCACAAGAGGTTGCAAAAGCTTTAAATGCCTTAAACGATGGATTCATCTATCGACTTCCTTATGAAGCAGAATGGGAATATGCCGCAAGAGCTGGAACAAAGACCTCTTATTATAGTGAGGATGGAGATATTAATAAAATAGGGTGGCATAACGGTAACTCAGAAGGACATTTACATGAAGTGGGAACACGTGAAGCCAACGTCTGGGGGCTTTTTGATATGAGTGGAAATGTGTGGGAATGGTGTCAAGATGGGTGGGATGAGAAGTATTATGAAAATTCTCCATCTCAAGATCCGACAGGGCCTTCTCAAGGAGAATACCGCGTTGTCCGCGGTGGGTGTTGGGGCAACAGCGCGCAGTACTTGCGCTCTGCCAGTCGCGGCTACAACTACTGGGACCACTTCCGCAGCGATGGTCTCGGCTTCCGCTTGCTGAGGACAAAAAGCCATTAAGACGGTCGCCCTTCGGCGACCTTAGCCTTGGCACTTTTACCCTTTTTCCCTTGGCTTTTCCGCGAGGGCGAGCGATAGCAGCCATCGCGGTCGCTTGAATTTTTTTTTGAGAATTGCATTGATCTTTAAAATGTAATTCAAGAGTATCAATACCAGCCTTCCACAGCTCAGCCTGTATGCTGCATAATTCATCTTAACTATAATCCGAAAAAATAATAGACGACCCATTCTAAGGTATCAATTTACATTGAAAGAGAGTGGTTTATGATGAAAAAATGCTTGATGGGATGGACCCCAATTAAACCTATTGATGTTCCTAAGATCTACCATTACAGTAATTCCATGTTGACGTTTAAAGCGTATCAGGCGCCCCTGAAACACCTTCCGTTGATAGCTAAAAAAGTTATTTATTCTTATAAATATCGCATAAAAAAGAAATTTCATCTCGTTGAAAAACCGCATTACATTAACTTTATTACCACCAATAAATGCAACTCACGGTGTGTGATGTGTGATATTTGGAAAATTTATAAAATCGATGACAATAAACCCAAAATAAAAGACGAACTGACGTTTAGCAATATTGAACATTTTTTTATTCAAAATTATGATTTTTTATCTCATCTCAAAAATGTGGGTTTAACGGGAGGAGAAGCTTTTTTAAGACCCGATATTGCAGATATTGTTTTATTGATTCATCGGTTATATCCTCGGATTGGGCTCGGCATTCAAACACATGGATTGATGCCAGAACTGATTCGCGATCGAATCACCTATATTTTAAAATATTTTCCAAATTTTGGTTTGGCGGTTTCGATGGATGGGGTGGGCGATATGCATGCCAAAATTCGAGGTATTTCCAATGCCTGTGAAAAGGCAACCCGAACCATTCGATATGCCAAAGAATTGGGGGTTAAATCCATTACGTGCGGAATGACGCTCACGAAAGAAAATTATCATCAAATTCCAGAAGTCAAAGAATATGTTGAATCCATGGGTTGTGAGTTTAGTTGCTTTTTAGCAGAGACCAGTGATTATTTTTACAATTCAACGTCACAGTATGCTTTGAACGCACAAGATCTTCAAAAAATTTCACAACTTCTGGAGCCCATGGATTATCATTATTTTATGAGTAACCTCCGTTTGCGTATCATGGGAAAGCGTCGAAGTTCTTTGCCGTGTTATGCTGGGTATATGCAGATTGTGATTGATCCCTATGGCAATATTAAGCCCTGCATTTTAAGACCCCAGGGGACCGAAGGGGACGAAGACGTCATGGGCAACATTAAGCAGCAATCACTCTATGAAATTTTATACAACCATAAAAGTAATGCGTTGCGACGAAAAATTGAAAAATGTCGTTGTTGGTGTCAGTGCGAAGTCAGTACTTCTGCCATTATTGATCCTGTGGATACCGTAAAATGGTTTGCAAGACACAGTTCTCAAAAGAAAGAATTTCTGAAAATACTGGGTGTTAAAGTTCATAAAATTTAGAGAAATATAGAAAGGTTTGTAAAGTTGGATGCCGAAACGATCTTACAATATTTCAAGTGACCTATGATCATTCTGAACAATGGCATTCTTGAAACGGAGGGCATGAGTGGTTCTGATCGGCGTGCGCTAGAATGGATTCGATTTTTTTCAAAAAGGTTTTCTGTAAAAGTCATTACCTCTCAACATGGGACTTTGAGATATCAAAATTTAAATTTGCCAAATATGCAGATTTTTGCCACCGGGAAAAAACAATCCAAAACCCATGTGCTTGTATTCTATGTTAGGCAAGTTTTTGAGGCCTGGCGCCACTTAAAATCATTTTCTGATGTGCAGGTGATTTATTCATCTTCCGATACGATTGCAGATGCCATTCCAGCTTTTCTTTTCAAACGAAAACATCCGTCGGTGAAATGGATTGCGGGGTGTCATTTAATTCAGCCCCATCCATTGGCCAAGTTTTTCAAAAAAAAATTTAAAAATTTTCATTTTAGCTCGACTCTCTACGGATGGTTTTCGCAGCGACTTTTATTTTTTAGCTTTCGCAAGTATGCAGATCTTATTTTGGTGTCGAATGCGCTCGATCGACAAACGCTGATTTACCGCGGTATTTCAGTGGAAAGAGTGATGGTGACGCCAGGGGCTGTTTCCTGTTCCAGCGGTTATCAACGCGTGGACGTAAATTGTTGTTATGAAGGATGCTTCATTGGAAGAAATCATCCGCAGAAGGGGATTCAAGATGTTTTTGAAATTTGGTTTAAGGTTGTTCAGAAATATCCCCACGCCAAACTTTCTTTTATCAGTGATTATCCCTATGCTCTTTTTCAGAAGAAGACCAAAGCTCTGGGACTAGAACAAAATATTTTTTACCAAGGATTTTTAATGGGTGATCGGAAACTCAGATTGCTGCAAAAATCAAAAGTTTTACTTTTTCCATCTTACCATGAAAGTTTTGGGCTGGTGGCGTTGGAAGCCTTGGCATGTGGTGTTCCGGTCGTAGCGTATGAATTGAAAGAACTGCAAGATTATTATGGTCCCGAAATGGTGCGTGTTGCCTTAGGGGATACGGGTGCTTTTTCCGATAGAATTATTGAACTCTTGAAAGATTCATCTCATCGTCAAGTGCTTTCTCAAAAAGGGGTAGAAACCAGTCAAAAATTTACGTGGGAAAAGACCGCCGATCTGATTCTCTCGAATCTTTCTTCCACGCAAGGACCTAGACCTATTTCTTTCACATGATTTGGCATGTATTCATCCTATAAAAAATTATTGGTTTTGGGTTTTGGTTTTTACGGGGCTTTCACCCTCTTGTATACATGGCCGCTGATCTTACATTTGTCATCGGCAACACTCGGGGATGGAGATCTTCCCATAGATGGGATGAGTGTGATTTGGGAATTTTTTTGGTTTAAATACGGTGCGTTAAGTGGGCATGGATTTTCGGACATGTACTATATCAATGCGCCTTTTGGGGTAGATCGAACCACAATGCTCACCAATTATTTTTGGTTCTATTACGGGCGTGTGATGGGAGGAGAGCGTGCGATTTTTTCTTATAATATCGCGTTACTTCTGTCTTTCCTCTTTTCTGGGATGACGATGAGTCTTTTGGTCCATGATCTTTTTCATAGATTGGATCTTAGTCTTTTGGCCGGTTTTTTATTTGCATTTTCTCCGTATCATTTTTCACAAGCGTTTGAACGATTGGGGCTGGCTTCCATTCAGTGGTTACCGCTCTTTGTGTGGGCGCTCTTTAGGGTGTCTAAATATCCGACGGTCAAAAACAGCATTTTCGTTTCTTTTTGTTTGGCATTGAATTTTGCAGTTGAACCCCATTATGGGATTTTTTGTTTCATGTGGTTAGCGCTATTTGTGTTGGTCATGGGGATTCGTTTTTCAAAAATAACAAGGTTAGGCGTAAAGTTGTTTTTTTGGGGTGGATTTTGTTTCCTTCTTTTTGTACTGCCTTTTTATTTTCATGCCTTTAAGAATTTTTTAAATCCCCCCACCACTGCGGAAGCCAAATCCTTATTGGCTTATGAGCGGCCTTTGCGGGATGCAGAACTTCAATCTGCAAAATTGCTCAATTATCTTCTGCCAGCGGCCATTCACCCTTATGGGGGGAAGGTTACCCAAAAGTTTTTAGATACTCCTTTTTACGGAAGAAGTTCTCTGATTCAAGAACACACGCTTTTTTTGGGATATCTTTGTCTTTTTTTGTTTTGGCTTGCATGGAAAAGAAGAAAGCAAATGGGTGAACCAGATGTATTTCATTTGCGCTTTTTATTTTTAGCGGCGTTTGTTTTCTTTTTGTGTTCATTCCCCCCTTATATCAATTTGGGCGTTGTTAAAATTCCGATGCCTTCTTTGTGGATTCATGCCGTCCTACCTCCGGTTCGCGCATTTTCCAGATTGGCTGTCATGGTCCAGCTTTCGGTGATTATTCTTTCTATCTATGGGGTGTGGACGGTTTTAAAGAACTATTCCTATCGAAAACAATGGGGTGTGATGGTTTTTATTTTTTTGATCATGGCCTTTGAGTTTTTACCTGTTCCTGCTGCCAAAGTTGTACCCATTGATCTTTCGGTGCCGTCTGCGTATGAATGGATTGGGGAACAATCGGGAGATTTTATTATTGCTGAATATCCTTTATCGCAATTTCATAAACTGTATCAGTTGAAACATAAGAAACGGTTGTTGAACTCGGATCTTCATACCGTTGGAACCTTGAGATTGCATGAAGAACTTCGCGATTTAACCAAGCCACAGACTCTTGAGAAATTAAAGCAGCTGGGGGTGCGATATATTCTTCTTCACACAGAAGCCTATCGGCAAGAAGTAGGGGATCAAGGGGTTCAAGGCCAGTTCCCTAATTTGGAGCACATGCCTGGATTACAGGGTGTACAAAAATTTGAGGACATATGGATTTTGCAGTTGAAATGACTTTGTCAACACCCTGTTAGGATTAACAAATGGTCAGTGTTAGTATTGTCATTCCCACATTGAACAGCGCTTCTGTGCTGGACGCGTGCCTTTCTTCTATTGCAATACAGGACTATCCTAAACAATCTATGGAAATTCTGGTTGTGGATGGAGGGTCTAAAGACACAACACTGGAAATGGCTGCGGCTTATCAAGTCACGATTTTGAAGAACCCATTGCAAACAGGCGAGGCAGCCAAAGCCGTGGGCTATCATTATGCAAGCCATGACATCGTGGCCTTTATTGATTCAGACAATATATTGCCACATTCTCAATGGCTTAAAAACATGCTCATCCCTTTTGAGCAGTCAGATATTTGTGCCAGTGAACCTTGGGCCTTCCTGTATCGAAAAGGCGATTATGTTATTACCCGTTACTGTGCACTGTTGGGAATGAACGATCCCTTATGTCATTTTTTGGGAAATTATGATCGCTGGAATTTTCTGACAGGAAAATGGACGGCCTGCAATGTTTCATGTGAAGATCGAACATCGTATCTGGCCGTTCAATTTCAAGAAAACCAAATTCCTACCATTGGGGCCAATGGGTTTTTCATTCGAAAGAAATATTTAAATGAACTTCCAATCAAAGACTATTTTTTTGATGTGGATGTCATTCCAAGGCTGGTGGCTAAGCTTGGGAAAGAACGTGTCACAGTAGCCAAAGTGAAAGAGTCTATTGGACATCTTTATTGTCGAAAGTTTTCTGATTTTTATCATAAGCAGTCGCGAAGGATTCGCGATTTTTTATACTTGGCCTCTTGCGAACAGCGTTTCCATTCTCCTAAAAGCGTGGCAAAGATTCGTATTTTTTATTTTGTCATGTGTTGTTTTTTTATCTTTCCCTTATTTTTTCAAAGCTTCAAAGGTTATTTTAAGAAAAAAGATATGGCTTGGTTTTTTCATCCTGTGGCGTGTTGGATGACTTTAGGGGTTTATGGCATGCATGTGATTCGAGCATGGATCTTTGGTGTTTCTCAACCCTATTCTCGTGCCCATTGGCAGAACATTTCTTCGAGGAAGAACTAATTCATGTGTGGCATTTGCGGTTTTATCGGCTTTAAAGAACCAGGACTGATTGAAAAGATGATTTCGGCCACCCATCATCGGGGGCCAGATGATCAGGGGTATTATGAAGATGATCGGGTGACATTGGGGCACAATCGGTTAAGCATTATTGATCTATCCTCTCAAGGGCATCAGCCTATTGGCAATGAAGATGGCTCGATTCAAGTTGTTTTCAACGGTGAAATTTATAATTTTCGATCCCTTCGAAAAAAGTTGGAAGGTAAGGGCTATGTGTTTAAAAGTCGCACCGATAGCGAAGTATTGGTTCATGGGTATCATGCCTTTGGAGAAAACGTGGTTTACGAGATCGAGGGCATGTATGCCTTTGCCATTTGGGATGTAAAGAAACAAAAATTGGTGTTGGCCAGAGATCCTCTGGGGATTAAGCCTCTTTATTATTTTTATGATGCTCATCAATTGATTTTTTCATCGGAAATTAAAGCCATTTTATGTTCGTCACACGTTCAGAAAAAAATACAAGTCCATATGCCAAATGTCTTTTTTTATTTAACGCATCAGTACTCTCCGCCTCAAGAAACCCTCTTTTCCTTGATTTGCAAATTAGAGCCTGGGCATCTTTTAACGTTTCAACAGGGGCATTGTACCAGAAAAGCTTTTTGGAAATTAGAGGATGCCTCGCCCCCAGATGTAAAAAATATCCCAGAAACGCTTTTTCAGCTCTTAGAGAATGCCGTAGGAAAAATGTTGACCAGCGATGTGCCATTGGGCGTTTTGTTATCTGGCGGATTGGATTCGAGCATTGTGACGGCTCTCATGAGGCCCAAGATCAGAGATCTCCATACCTTTACAGCGGGGTTTCATGCCGAGAACGATGAACTTCATTTTTCAAAATTGGTTTCATCTCATATGGGGACGACGCATCACGAGTTTTATGTGGATGCTTCTCAGGTTGGATCTTTGATTCCAAAAATGGTTTGGCATATGGATGAGCCCTTGGCTGATGGCGGTGCCATTGCAACCTATTTGATCGGCGAGCACTTGAAGCAATTTGCAACCGTCATTTTGGTAGGCGAGGGGGCGGATGAATTATTTGGGGGGTATCGTTGGCATCGGTTTTCTAAATGGCGATTACCGCATTGGCTTTGGTGTCGGGCCAATTTTTATTTTACGACCTATGTTTCTGCTTCGCGTCCCTGGTTTCAAGAGCAGTACGAACGTTATTGCGCTCAGTTTGAGTCCAAAGATTCACGTTCTTTGTTCCAGAAAATTTCCCATTATGAGTTAACGCAGGTGTTGCCCAATCATTTATTGATGAAAGTCGACAAAATGACGATGGCCCACGGGGTGGAAGCCCGGGTGCCTTTTTTAGATCGTGATTTGGTCAGTTTTGTTTACCGTTTACCAGATCATTTTAAGGTGAAGGGATGGCAAGGGAAGGCCATCTTGAGAGACCTTTTCAAATCAAAATTACCGAAGACAATTGTTCAAAGGAAAAAGCAGGGTTTTTTATTGCCCATTCGTCAATGGATTGAAGTGGATTTGAAGGAAATGATTTGGGATCATTTAAATTCTGAAAATGCCATGAGTTTAAATTTTTTATCCAGATCAGAAATCCAAGCTTTAGGGCGCGCTAGAAGTGGTCTTAAAGAAATTGAGCGGACGGCGCTTCTTTGGCGGCTCTTCATTTTAGAACTTTGGCACGACCTGTTTTTCAAAAAATCGCAAAAAAGTTGAATTAAAAGGGAATTTTATTTGATGTGGACAATGGGAGCATTTCTTTTTGTGGTATCTGCTCATTCCCTGATAAGACAAATTTGTCTCATATGAGAATTAGGAGATAAATGTAATTTTGGTGAAAATTTTAGTTTTTTAAATAGATTTATCGTTTCAAATCTCTGGCGCATAAGCCTTTGAGCAAGGCCCAGCCGTAAGTGATGTGGGTGAG
>JACQJD010000074.1 GCA_016198185.1 Deltaproteobacteria bacterium | reverse complement strand
TTATTGGCTTTTATTTCAAAGAATGTTCAGGCGCGAATTTTAGATCATCGATGTGAAATTTTTTTTGTAACCCAAAAACTTCACATTCAGGGAAAAAAAGAAGACCGTGTTTCGATCTTTCCTTTGTCTTTGCAGGGTGCGGTGGTAACGACGCGAAATCTTTCTTATCCATTGATTCATGAGAGGCTTCATTTTGGCTCGAATGGGATGAACAATCAGATGGTTCAAAACACATGTAGCATTCAAATTCATCGGGGTAGCGTCTGGGCCTTTCATTTTTTTGGTTCGTAGCGTGTTGAAGCCTTTTCCGCTTGAGTTGAACCAGGGCCCATGGTAGCGTAAATTTATCATGTTTCTTGACAGCGTCATGGCTTATCTTTCGAACGACCTTGCCATTGATTTGGGCACTGCCAATACCCTTGTTTTTATGAAAGACCGAGGGATTATTTTGAATGAACCTTCGGTGGTGGCGGTTCAAAAAACACGACAAGGTGGAACGAAAGTATTGGCGGTTGGCAAAGAAGCCAAACGCATGTTGGGAAGAACGCCCGGTAGTATTGTGGCCATTCGTCCAATGAAAGATGGCGTGATTGCAGATTTTGAAGTGACCCAAGCCATGCTGAAATATTTTATTAATAAAGCCATTCCCAAAAGATCTTTTTTAAGACCGCGCATTGTTATTTGTGTTCCCTATGGCATTACGCAAGTAGAGCGCCGAGCTGTCAAAGAGGCTGCCGAAGCAGCGGGTTGTCGAGAAGTTTATTTGATTGAAGAACCCATGGCGGCGGCCATTGGGGCGGGACTTCCGGTTACGGAACCAACGGGAAGCATGGTGGTAGATATTGGCGGCGGAACAACAGAAGTTGCTGTTATTTCTTTGGGGGGTATTGTGTGTAGCCAGTCGATTCGAGTGGCAGGAGATAAATTTGATGAGGCTATTATTCAATATCTTCGCAAGCAATATAATTTACTGATTGGTGAACGAACGGCAGAAAACATTAAAGTGACCATTGGAAATGCAGCACCTACCGAAGAATTAAGAACGGTTCGCGTCAAAGGAAGAGATTTGGTGGGAGGGGCCCCCATTACCGTAGAAGTAACTTCTGATGAAATTAGAGAAGCGCTATCAGAGCCTCTGAATGCCATTATTGATGCTATTCGACAGACTTTAGAAAGAACCGCTCCAGAATTAGCAGCAGATTTAACAGATAATGGAATTGTCTTAACTGGAGGAGGTGCACTTCTTGTGAATCTAGATCAATTGATTCGAGAAAAAACCGAACTTCCAGTCAGCATTGCTGAGGATCCGCTTTCGTGTGTGGTTTATGGTTCCGGCAAAGTTCTCTCTGAACTTAATTTGCTTAAAAATTTAACTTTAGAATAGTACTCAATAAGTCTAGCAGCTAATCTGAATAGGGACACACAAGTCTTTATCCTTTCCCAAAATTTGTTTTACAGGGAGCTGGTAATGATGGGCTCTATACATCCAACCCCTGTAACATAAATCTTAGGAAAGGAAACGAGTGTTTATAATTTTTACGCTTGCTTTTATAAAGTTTCTTATGTTACTAACCTCAGAAGTTTAACGCTATGCCAGAATTATCCATGAAAGAGTTTTTAGAAGCCGGGGTTCATTTCGGCCACCCTCGAAGCCGTTGGAATCCACTCATGAAATCCTATATTTTTGGAGAACGTGAGGGGATTCATATTATTGACCTTCAAAAAACAGTCGAATTGTGTCGAGAAGCTTGTAACTTTATACGTTCCATTACAGCGCAAGGTAAAAAAGTGTTGTTTGTTGGAACCAAAAAACAAGCTCAAAAAATTATTGAAGATGAAGCCAAGCGGGCTCGTACTTTTTATGTGACGGATCGTTGGTTGGGGGGGACCTTGACCAACTTTAAAACCATTCGGGCTGGCATCAATCATTTAAAGCGTATTGAAGATATGGAAGAAAAAGGGATTTTTAAAGCCCTCAAGAAGAAGGAAGTGGTTTCGCTTAAAAAGCAATACCAAAAGTTACTTCGAACGTTTATTGGGATCCGTGAAATGAAAAAATTGCCCGGGGCACTTTTTGTATTAGATCCCAAAAAAGAGCACATTGCCGTGACAGAAGCCAAGAGATTATTCATTCCAGTCGTTGCTGTGGTAGACACCAATTGTAATCCCTATGATGTGGATTATGTTATTCCGGGAAATGACGATGCCATTAAATCAATTCGTCTTTTTTCAAGACTGATTGCAGATGCTTGTTTAGAAGGATTTCTAGATTTTGAGAAAAATTTAAGGGATGCGGAAGCTACGGTTCAAGAAGAAGAAAAAGAAGCTTCAGCGGAAGACGTCTTAAGTATTCCAGAAGCGCCCGTTATTGTAAATCCTGAAGAATATTCAGGAGAGGCAGTTGATGAATCTGCACCAACAACTGAGAATGAAGCACGTATAAAAAAGCCTTCCAAAAAAAATGAGAAAGCCTGAAATGGTCGAAGCCCAAGACGTTAAAAAGCTTCGTGAAAAAACAGGGGCGCCCATGATGGATTGTAAGCGCGCACTTCAAGACACATCAGGAAATTTTGAAAAAGCCATTGATTATTTAAGAAAAAAAGGAATGGCGGATGCCTCCAAAAAAGCCGGACGTGTGGCAGCAGAAGGGATTGTTCATTCTTATATTCATGGTGGAGGTCGAATTGGTGTTTTGGTTGAGGTCAACTGTGAAACAGATTTTGTGGCCCGAAATCCTGACTTCCAAGCCTTTGTCAAAGAGATTGCGCTCCACATTGCGGCTGCCCATCCCCAGTATGTTTCTGAAAGTGATGTTCCCGAAGAAGTTTTAAAACGAGAAAAAGAAATTTATCTTCATCAAGCGAAAGCCTCCAAAAAGCCCCAAGCGGTCATGGATAAAATGGTAGAAGGAAAAATTCAAAAATTTTATGATGAAGTGTGTTTGTTGCGACAACCTTTTATTAAGGACCAAGATAAAACCATTTCTGATTTGTTAAAGCAGCTTATTGCCAAGATAGGTGAAAATTGTCAGATTCGACGATTTGTGAGATACCAAGTCGGTGAAGGCATTGAAAAGAAAGTTCAGAACTTTGCACAAGAAGTAGCGAGTCAACTTAAATAAGGACGCATGACTTTAGCATCGACCAAAGCGACCTCTCAGCGAAAACCAAAATATAAAAGAATTCTATTGAAACTCAGTGGAGAAGCGCTGAGCGGAACGCAAGAATTTGGAATCCATGAAGAGGTTCTTAAAAAAATTGCCCAAGAAGTTAAAGAATTGGTGGATTTAGGTATTCAAGTTGCGATTGTGATGGGTGGGGGTAATATTTTTCGAGGCTTGGAAGCAAGTTCAAAAGGGATGGATCGTGCTTCTGCGGACTATATTGGGATGTTGGCAACAACCATCAACAGCTTAGCATTGCAACATGCTCTTGAAAAGGAAGGCGTGTATACGCGTGTTCTTTCAGCGATTTCCATGCAACAGTTGGCCGAGCCCTATATTCGTCGTCGTGCTATTCGACATTTAGAAAAAAGCAGAGTCGTTATTTTTGCAGCCGGGACAGGGAATCCTTATTTTACAACCGATACGGCAGCAGCATTGCGGGCGATGGAAATTGGTGCCCAAGTGATCTTAAAAGCAACACGGGTAAATGGGGTATTTGACAAAGATCCCTTAAAGCATAAAGATGCTAAAATGTTTAAAAAATTGTCCTATATTCAGGTGTTACAGAAGAAGTTATCCGTGATGGATTCGACGGCTATTTCTTTGTGTATGGACAATGATATGGAAATCATCGTGTTTAATTTAATGAAAGATTCCAATATTAAAAAAGCTGTCTTTGGAGAAGAGGTGGGGACTTTGGTTTCAACCCGGAGGAAGGATGGATGAACGTTAAAGAGTTTGAAAATAAAATGTTAAAATCCATTGAATCTCTAAAAGGGGAGCTCACAAAAATTAGAACGGGTCGTGCCCATCCAGCCTTGTTGGATACCGTTATCGTGGATTGTTATGGTTCTAAAATGCCTTTGAAAAGCATGGCTTCGGTATCTGCACCAGAACCTCGGTTGTTAACCATTCAGCCCTGGGATATTAGTCAAATCTCTGCTATTGAAAAGTCCATCTTAACTTCAGACTTGGGATTAACCCCCAACAATGATGGGAAAATCATTCGCATTCAAATTCCAAGTTTAACCGAAGAGCGCCGAAAGGATTTGGTTAAATTGGTTAAGAAAATTGGGGAAGAAGCACGTGTTTCGATTCGAATGTTGCGCAGAGATGCCAATGAAGATTTAAAAAAAGGATCTTTGCCACAGGATGACGTTAGAAAACTTCAAGATCAAATTCAAAAAATGACCGATCGATTTATTAAAGAAGTCGATACCCTCCTAGAGAATAAAGAAAAAGACATTCTGAATGTCTAATGATTTTCTTTCAGTAGCAGCATTATGAATCCAAAACATATTGCAATCATTCCCGATGGCAATGGCCGTTGGGCCAAACAACGAGGGGAATCCAGAATTTCTGGGCATATTCGAGGAACGGCCGTGGTGAAAGACACCATTATACAAGCCAAACAACTCGGAATTCCCATTTTGACGTTTTATGCTTTTTCAGATGAAAATTGGAAACGGCCTCAGGACGAAATTCAAGGGCTCATGATGCTTTTAAAAGAATATCTTATTTCAGAACGTGCGACTTTAGTTCGAGAGAAGATCCAATTGCGTGCGTTAGGGGAAATTTCTAAATTGCCTCCTTTTGTGTTGGAAGAACTTCAAAAGACAATTGAAATGACCTCTTCTTTCAATCAAATGATTCTTAATTTTGCTATTTCCTATGGTGGCCGCAGCGAAATTGTTCGCGCTGCCAAGCTGCTGGCCAAAGCTTGCATGGCAGGAGATGTAAAGCCAGATGATATTTCTGAGAAAAGTTTTCAAAAACATCTCTATACGGCTGATTTGCCAGACCCTGATCTTCTTATTCGAACCAGTGGTGAAATGAGGATTAGTAATTTTTTATTATGGCAAATGTCGTATACCGAGATCTATGCGCCGGAAGTTTTATGGCCAGATTTTAATACAAATGAATTTTTGAAGGCTTTGGAGGTCTTCCGTTTACGCAAAAGACGATTTGGCCTAACGGATGAACAATATGAATCTTAATTCCAAACTTTTTAAACGCATTGCGACAGCAACGGTTGGTGTTATTTTCATTTTGGGGATACTGATCTATGGTGGCTCAACAGGCGTTGCTTTATTTGCCTTGGCGGCCAGTGCGGCTGCTTTATATGAATATTTTATTTTATTGTGTGGTGAACAAGAGCTTTGGTTTCAACGCGTTTTGGGAAGCATTCTAGGATTTTTTTTAGCCGCTATTATTATTTTTCGTGCTTCGTTTTTGTATGAAGGTATTTGCATTTCATTTTTGATTCTCTTTTGCGTTTATTTGTATGTCGTACATCGGGAGCGAGGAACGATTGAAAAGCAATTTTCACTCCTTAGCTATTCTTTCTTAGGAATTTTTTATGTGAGTTTTTTATTCTCATTTTGGCCCAAGGTGCGTCTGTTAGAGGAGGGCGTTTACTGGATCTTTTTGGTTTTTATCATTCCTTGGATTTCAGATACCACTGCTTATGTTGTTGGAAAGCAATGGGGTCAGGCAAAATTATCACCCGTGATCAGTCCCCACAAAACACAGGAGGGATCTATTGCAGCGATTGTTGCCAGTATCTTTGCCGTGATCCTGTATAAGATTTTTATTTTTGATTCCATTTCTTATGGGGGGTGTATCTATTTAGGAGGCGTGGGTTCCATTTTTGGTCAAGTGGGTGATTTATTTGAATCTTTTATCAAGAGAGCATTTTCGGTGAAAGATTCCGGTGTGGCGATCCCGGGGCATGGGGGCATTTTAGATCGGTTTGACAGTGTTCTTTTTTGTGGGCCCTTTATTTATTTTTCTTCGTTTTTTCTATAATTTATGAAAAAAAAGATTTCTATATTAGGTTCGACCGGTTCCGTGGGGCAAAATACACTTGCGGTGATCGAAAGTTTTTCTCATCGGTTTGAAGTTATTGGATTGGCGGCGGGCGCTAATATTTTAAAACTTTCTGAACAAATTCAAAGATTTAGGCCTGCTGCGGTGAGTGTGGCTTGTGAAAAAGATGCCCTGGATTTAAAAAATCGATTTACACAGACTGAATTTTTCTGGGGAGAAGAGGGATTAGAGCAATTGGCGACATTACCAGAAGTGGATCTGGTCATGTCGGCTTTGGTGGGGGCAGTTGGAATTAAACCAACTTGGCAGGCACTTTCCGTTGGTAAGGTTGTTGCCTTGGCCAATAAAGAAGTTTTGGTTTCGGCAGGTCCCTGGATGATGGACTTGGTCAAAGAAAAAAAAGGAACATTATTGCCCGTAGACAGCGAACACAATGCGCTTTTTCAGCTATTAGA
Organism: Deltaproteobacteria bacterium; assembly: GCA_016198185.1. GTDB lineage: Bacteria > Bdellovibrionota > JACOXK01 > 2-02-FULL-40-11 > 2-02-FULL-40-11 > JACQJD01. The sequence goes on along the minus strand of JACQJD010000074.1, from coordinate 32,345 downwards.
TTGCCATGGTTTTCAAGGACTTGAAAAGATAACGCTGACGGCTTCGGGCGGGCCTTTTTTAAAGATCCCTGAAAAGGATTTTAAGATGCTGACACCTGAACAAGCCTTGCGGCATCCCACGTGGTCGATGGGAAAACGTATTAGCATTGATTCCGCTACCCTCATGAATAAAGGATTTGAAGTGATTGAAGCAGGGCATTTATTTAATTTGAGAGGCACTCAAATTGAGGTTGTTGTTCATCCCCAATCCATGATTCATGGTCTTGTTTCTTATCAAGATGGCAACACACTGGCCTGTCTTTCCTTGCCAGACATGAAAATCCCCATTGCCTATGTGCTTTGTTATCCAGAGCGTTATCCCCAAGAAGTACCGGTCTTGGATTTAACCAAAGTCGGTATGCTGACGTTTGAAGGTGTGGATGGTCAAAAGTTTCCCCTGCTGGGCGTTGCATATGAAATCCTAAAACGAGGGGGACATTGGGGGGCTGTCTGTAATGCCGCCGATGAAGTGGCTGTTGGTGCTTTTTTAGAACGAAAAATAGGATTTCACCAAATTGCCTATGTTGTTCAAAAAACGCTCGATGCATTTTCAGACTTATTTTCTAAGTCGCTCGAGGGTGTTTATGAGGCGGATCATTGGGCACGTACAAAAGCGCAGTACGTGATAAAGATGTTGTCTTAGTTTTTGCGCCTATGTTAGCCTAAATTGTTTTATGGAATATTTATTTGGCATTCTTATTCTATTAGGTGCACTCGTATTCTTTCATGAATTAGGCCATTTTTTGGTGGCCAAATTTTTTGGGGTTCGAGTAGAAGTCTTTTCTTTGGGATTTGGTCCAAAACTTGTCAAAAAGAAAGTTGGAGAAACCCAATATTGTCTTTCGGTGCTTCCTTTGGGGGGGTATGTCAAACTCTATGGAGAAGACCCAACTCAAAAGTTAACCGGGAAAGATGCCAATCGTTCTTTTTCAAATCAGCCTGTTTGGCGACGTATTGCCATTGCGGCTGCAGGTCCTTTTGCAAACGTGGTGTTGGCGATTGTTGTTTTATTTATCATTGAAATGGCTGGGTTAGAACCCGTGGTGAAAGGGCATGTGGCCAAAGTGATTCCTCATTCTCAAGCATGGAAATTGGGGCTACGTTCTGGAGATGAAATTATAGAAGTCAATGGGCATCCTTTGATTCGTTGGCAAGAAGATTTTTTGGGGCGCGTGGGAAAGAGCATTGGACGAGAAGTGACCTTAACCGTGCGTCGAGACCATGCTCCCTTAAACATACCATTTACTCCCGAAGTGGAGGAGCAATGGAATATGTTTTGTGAAAAACCTGCTACCGGCGTTCTAAAAGGAATATCGGTGATTGGGGCCAATGCTTCCATTGGAATTACCCGCGCAGACTCTTTTGCGGCCAAAGCAGGGTTTGAAACAGGAGACCTTGTATTAAGTCTCAATGGCGTGCCCGTTACTTATTGGTATGAATTAAAGCATTATTTATCCAACATCGCTCAAAGTGAGCTTAAGTTTGTGGTGAAGAGAAATGAAAAAACACTGGATGTTTTGATGAAGTTACCTCCGGAGTATTTTTTGTTATCTTCTGAGCAAAAAGAAAAATTTTTAGGATTACATTCTTATGAGTTGTTTATTACCCAAGACGTTGTTCCAGATTCGCCGGCGTATAAAGCAGGATTGCAGGTCAACGATCGATTGGTGGCAATGAACAATGAAGAGCTTACCAGTTGGGATCACCTTTCTCAGTTGGTGCAAGTCTATGGAAAGGATCCAGGGCATTTTCGATTAACCTATGATCGAGCTGGAGATCTGTATATTGTTCAAGTGTTCCCTACCAAGGTTGTTCAAGATCATCCTTGTGGCGTCAAAGAGGAAAAATATCAAATAGGACTTTTAATGAACGGCCAAGATATGTTTGTTCCGCCCAAGACTTCTTTCTATCAACAGAAAAATCCAATTTTGGCTGTGTGGTCGGCCAAGAAAAAAAGTTTTTTAATGGCTGGAGCCATTTTAAAAAGCATAGGCAAGATGCTTACTGGAAATATTCCTTTAAAAGCAATTGGCGGTCCTATTCTCATTGGCAAAGTTGCTGGAGATCAACTGAAAGAAGGGATTTTCCCATTTTTGATGTTGCTGGCGGTGATCAGTATCAATTTGGCTGTTCTTAATATTTTACCCATTCCTGTCTTAGATGGGGGGCATTTGCTCTTATTTGTCTGTGAAGCGATTCGGGGAAAACCTTTGAGCGAACGCATTTTAGAATATGCCAATCGAACGGGATTGGCTTTTCTCTTAGGATTGCTGATCCTTGTTTTTTATAATGACATCAGTCGGTATTGGGTCCACATCCTTGAATTTCTTAAAAAAATTTCAGGCCTTACATAAGGGTATCGAAATTTGCCCCCTTGCGCATGTCTCTGAAGCTCAATCAATGCCGCCTCAGAAATATGAGCAGAGGGCTGACCGCGATCAACTTTTGAATAGCCCATGAAACTTTTAGCATTAGATACCTCTACTCGTTACGGTTCTTTGGCTCTGTTTGAAGATGGCAAACTCCTCTCTTTGTGGGTTGAAGCTTGTCAGCAATCACATAATGAAAAAATTTTACCGGAATTGGATCGAATGCTCAAATCTCTTCATTGGACGATTTCGGATATTGATTATTTCGCAGCAGCGCAAGGCCCAGGGTCTTTTACAGGATTGCGGATTGGTATTTCTACGGTTAAAGCGTTGGCCATTCCACATCGGAAAAAAGTCGTTGGGGTTTCTACCTTGGAAGCATTTGGTCTGGCGGGAGAATGGTTTTCCGGAAGTGTCTGTGCTTTGTTGGATGCCAGGAAGGAGGCCTATTTTGTCAGTATTTTTGACTATGAACAAGGTCAAAAACAAAAATGTGTATTGCAAGATGAACTGCTTTCAAAAGATATGTTGAAAGAGAAACTGAATACCGTTCGTAAGCCTATTTTATGTGTGGGCTTGGAGGATGTTGTTGTATTGCGTTCGTTTTTAGATCAAAAAAACATTTTTTGGATAAGTCCTGGTTCTTTTTTCCCAACTGCTTTCTATGTTGGCCGTCTGGCACTTCGTGAAATTCAAGCAAACCGTGTCTTGGAACCCAAAGCACTTCTCCCCAAGTATGGTCAGGATCCCCATACAAAAGTTAAGAAAATCACAAAATAAGACGATACGAATCATAAGAAAGGGAGGGAAAAGATGATGACCAAGATTCGATTCGTGGTGAGCTTCGGTATAATGATAGGGGGGATATCCATCAGTGCCTGGACACAGACCTTATCCAATTATCAAGATCAGATTGAAAGAATTTTTTTAACAGAAGCAGGGAGCGCACATCATTTTAAAAGCGCTATTCAAACGGCCCGGCTTCTAGGCCTCTTAGAATATATGCAGCCCCAAGATTTTTCACGGTTCTATGGATGTATTTCAAAAGAAAAAGGCTGGGAATATTTGTCTGCTAAAAAAAGACAGGACCAGTTGAATGCGTGTAAAGCGCAGGGAAGAAATTTAAGTGGTCAAGGGTCATTTACACCCCTTACGTCTTTATCGGTGACGCCTGCTCAAGATGAAAAACAAGAAAAAGAAATAAAAGCACTTCGAAAAGAAATTTTGGAGCTACGAAACATAGTGGAAAAAATGTCTACACAATTAAAAGATAATGATGATCATACCCTTGAGCTCTTGAATCGTGTTTCGCGTGTGCCATCGGCGGTTATTCCTTCGAATTCACAAGAAACAACCTCTGAAACATTTGAGGTTCGATAAAAAATTAAAAAAAAAATAACTTTCGTGTGTTTTTTCTTTTTCTTTCAAAAAAATTATGCTACGCTTTAATTAACTTTTGTTGTTTAACGTAGCTAAGCTGATGGAGGAAAAATGGCTAAGAAAAAGAAAATGAAAAGATCTAAGAAAAAAGCGAAAAAGAAAAAAGCTAAGAAAAAATCAAAAAAAAGAAGATAAATTTCTTTTTTAATTTGGAAAAGCCCCTGATTATTTCAGGGGCTTTTTTTATTCTAGTCTAAATAGGAAAGGTTGCACAAAGGACCCAGAAAAGGTTTGCTTAAACCGCCATTGATAAACAGCCTCTACGGCAGCTTGATCCAAGAGAGGATGTCCACTAGAACTTAAAAGTTTTAAATTCGCTATTTGCCCCTTTTTGAGGGAGAGGCCAATTAAAAGACGTCCGGTTTGACGTTTCAAAACGGCATCTTTGGGATAGGTTGGATGAACATAGCGTTCCAACAAGTTTGCGTCATTTGGGGCATCCAAAATAGGCCCCCATTCTGAAATTTCATGAGGGAGGCTATTGAAAATATTTTTGGTTTTATCGAATGGGGGCTGTTTCCCATCCCTTTCGGGTAGCATTGCAATTCGAGCTCGAGAGGGATGGGAAACGGCCAGATTTCGTTTAGGCATAATCATTTTTTGAAGCTCAAAAAAGGATTGTTGATTAGAATGAGCAGTAGAAAATGAGATAAATTTTGAAGTGAATGGAAATAAGAGCAAGCCGTGAAGAAGACAACTTAGCAGAAATGCGTGCACTCTTTTCACGTGTGATTACCACAAGGCCATTAAGTCAGGGCCATCTCCAGTTTTAAATTCATGTTTTATAAGATCAGAATTGCGATCGATCATGAATAAACAGTCGGCGTTGAATTCCGTAGCGTAGAGAAGTTCATCCTCTATTTCAAGTGCAGAAACATACTGCAGGGGTTCTGTACAGATCGTGCTATGTAGTGCTATTGAAGGAAGAATTTTATGATGGACGGCATCCCATTTTAATATTTTTGCTTCTTTGCTATTCGAAAGATAAGCGAGGCCATTTTGAGCTATTTTCATTTCAAGGGGGGCGCCTCCAATATCGATCGTATGAACGATTTGCTCTTGTTTCAGATCAAAAATATCAATTTTACCATCACCCATAAACCCTTTGCCCGTTTGATAGGTTCCCGTATTTATAATAAAAAGTAGGTGGGTTAGGGTGGGGAGCTCTGAATGAACGATCGAGACAGGATTTCTTCCATGCGTTTGGAGAATTTTTTCAATGGTATTCGTTTCTGTATTGATGATGGCAAGATACCCTGGCCCTCCAGATATAAAATTTTGATCTAAGTTCGATAAAGTTACATAAAGCTTTTGATTCCATAGGAGGAGCCCAGAGGGGCGAGGTCGTGTGGGTCCCTGTGAAAGGGTTTCCAATTGCAATTGCCCCAGTTCTATTTCCTCAAGTATGCGAGGTTGAATTGGCTCATGCGTTGGATTGAGTGCAAGGATTTTATCTTTTAGAAACGAACTGACATAGGCATGAGAAGGATCTAAAAAAGCAAGCTCCATGGGGTTAATGCCATTGCCGAGAGAGATGATTCGTTTTGGTGCTAAGGAATGCTCATCGAACATGTGGATTTGTTGATTTAAAGAACAGACCAAATAAAAAAATCCATTAAATCGTTTGAGGTCATTAGGGCCTTGGCAAGAGGCACTGTCAAATTCGTCCGAAGGATTCATGGGGATATGATTTTGAATGGTGGGGTTTGAATGAAGGTCATGAATCATTGAAAAATCCTCCGAAAGATTGTTGACAATGAGAAGGCTTTGAGAGGTTCCTTCCGTTTTTAGGGTGGGTAGAATAGGATTTTTTTGAGGTGACCAATCGTGTCCTGCGGTGCAAGACATGCAAAAAATGCAAAGCATCATTTTAAAATACGTGTGTAAGTGTTCCATAGAGCCCCCTTCCAGCTATCCGTACCCCTCTGACATCCACATTCGCACGATTTAGAATGTTGTTGATTTCGAAGGATAGGCTAGAGTTTTTAAACAGTTGATAGTCACTTCCAAGATCGATCGAATATCGATCCAGAAGTGGTTTGGTATTGCTTTTATTTGTAAATCTTTGAAGTGCTAGGTGAAAAAAGGAATGTACTTTAAAATTTTTAAAGAGTTGAATTTCGGCAAATTGCGTTCCATACCATCTGGGTCTACCTGGAATAAATCGACCATAATACTCACTGTTTTGATCCAGATCGATAACGTTTTGAACGGTGAGATTCCCTTGAAATGTCATTCGGGGGATGGCGTTTAGGATGGTTTCTATTTCAACTCCTTCCATCACGGCTGTTCGAAAATTAAAAGGTTTGTATTGGAATCCAGAGATCAACAAATACTCGATGAGATTTTTGGTATTGTATAAAAAATAGCTTAAAGCGAGCGAAAATTGATCACGACGGTAAAATTCAAACCCCAGATCCCCGCCTACTGTTTTTTCAGGAGATAATGTTTCGTTTCCAACAAAAATTCCTCTTTTAAAAAAGAGCTCATCAAAGGAGGGCGATCTAAAACCTGAGTTTAGATTTGCTTTTAACCTAAAAGATGGAAAAAGTGCATAGGCACTGCTCAAGCCCAGATTAAACTCACTTGGAAGATCCGTCGCTTTGGAATGAGAAAGGAGTGGGGTTATCCACCCTTTTCCCTGAAACAGATTTAAGGTTGTTGATAATGCCTGATGAAGCGTATTTCTGTATTTCTTAAAATCATGATCTTGGAACGTTTCAAAATCAAAAGAAAAACTCGGTGTAAGGGTTAAAAAGTTGGTGATAAAAAAACGAGGGCTGGTGTGAATTCCAAACTGTCTATTTTTTCTGAGGTAGAATTCTGGAAATCCATTGTACTCACCATCAGGGTCTTCATAGTTTTTTTCATGAAATTGAACATAACCCATTGTATCTAAAATACTTTTCCAAGCGGGTATGTTTAGAGAAGAAGTGAAGCTGGCTTTGGTCAATTGAGATTTTTCATGAATATTTTGGAAGAGATGACCTTCCAATCCGGGAATGTCGCGATTTCGACGAACATAAGACATGGAAACACGAACCGGAAAAGAGAGGTGATCAAAGGTATAATGCATATCTCCTCCATATTGAGAGGAAGTATTATTTTTAAGTTCCGTTGAAGATGGGTTTTGTGGATCAGAAAGTTCCGATGAAAGAGATGAAGGGAGTGGAAAGTTTCCCAAAGTTGAGTCCGCGAATGCCAGCATGGATATTTTATGTTTGGAAAAATTTTTAAATAACGTGCCATTTAATTTTTTAGTTGAAAAAGAGCCAACCGAAAGTGCCAGTTTGGTTTGAGAAATGTTTTTTTTGGTAAGGATGTGGATAACGCCTCCCATGGCGCTGCTTCCAAATAAACTGCTGAGAGGTCCTTTAGAGACAATGATTTTATCAATAGAAGCAGCGGGCATTTCAGAAAGGCTCCATCCCATTTTTTTAGCTGGATCGATGGGGATGCCATCGACCAGAATCGTAACCTGATTGGAAGAAAATCCTCGAATAGAAAGGGTCTCTTCTTCTGTGAGACCGTTACTGTGTGCGATATAAGTTCCAGAAATTTTGGTTAAGAGATCTTTTGCAGAGAGCTTATTTTGCGGGTAGTTTTTGGTGTCAATGACTGTGGTAAAACTACCTTCTGGAAAAACAGCAGCATCTTTCGGAGCTGTGACAATAATTTCAACAGCAAATGTGGGGTGAAAGGAAAAAAAGAGAAAAAAGTAGAGATAATATTTCATAACTTTTCCTGCTCGGGAAATATAAGAAACCTTAGGGTGTTCGGACTTACTCTACATCGAGTTTACCGTTGCGGCACAGTGCTGGCGTTTCACCAGCTTCCCCCGAAAGATTTCTAAATCATCATGGTTGGCTGTATGCGTTACTTCAATGGCGATGTCAAATGATTTTTATGGGTCGTTGAAAAACGGCTAGTTCAAATTGTTGACAGCTGTCTAATGAATACTGGGCACCCGTTATTTTTTCATTAAATTTTAATAAACATTAAAAAGTAACGTATGAATATTTCTCGTTTTTTTGAAACATTAAAATTGGATGAGTTGGCATGAAGTTTGCTTATTAAATTAAGTAAGAGGATCTATCATGAAGTTTCAGAAATATATTTTTATAACAGTTGTTGCTGTGCTGCTATCAGGATGTTTGCATGAGATCAAAGAGGCTCCGAAGGGGTGGTATAGCAGTGGAAAGACAGGGGATTGGACTGCGTATCAATCCAATCAAACCCAAATGGTTGTTGATCAACCATCTGAGTTTTCGCAATTGCGGCGCGAAGCACAAGAAAAAGTAAACACATCCCAAGATTCCACTTTGGAGGTATCTGCCGATCCAGAGGTAGGAGTTGATATGCTTTGTTCCACGCCAGAAAATTCACTTTCAAGAGAAGCGGATCGTGCCCATAAAATGGTAGAGGTTATGCAAGAAGTTCAGACCTTAGAAAAACGAAAAGATTTAAGTCAAGACATGAAGAACTTTCTTGGTCAGTCTCTTCAAAATCGTACCATTGACACTATTTTAGCACTTTGCCAAAGAAATTATGATGAAAAAGGTTGGCTGACAGATGATTGCAAAAGTAGATTGGACAAGTTTATAGAGGGGCACCCTTATGATTTTCCAAATATTACCAATACGGAGTATGCAGATATTCTTGCGAGCTACTTTAGAGTGAATCAATTACCGGATTTTAAACAACTTCCAGAAGCTGAAAGACTGGAACAATTAAATTTGGTTTTTGAACAAATGGCAAAACTTCCTATTCCCTTGCGAGGACATTTAGCGAAAAATATATTTCATCTAGATCTTGTGACTGGAAATGTTACAAACCATCCTGCTGCACGCTCTTTAAAAGGAGAGACCGTTGAGTATGATCGTAAATGGGAAACCATTGGAGGTTTAGGTGGGCCAGATGTTATTATTGCGGTTCCGACACAAGCCAATATTGTTCTTCATGAAATAGGACATGCCATTTCAAGTTTAAGAACGCCGAAGGAGTATACAAAAAAAATGCATGAAGTTTGGGAAAATGAAATTGCTCCAGAATATTTTAAACAGTTGCATCGCGGGCAGCTTGAAGAGGCGTTTGCAGAAGCTTTTTCAGATTATTTTATGTCCAAGGCTTCTCGAAAACAGATGCGACGCTCAAAACCCAAATTATTTTCATTTATGCAAAAATATGCATCTTTAGATGGAACCTACAATTAAACTTTTAAGGAGTACAAATTTTTCGATTTAAAATCTCTCTTCGATGCTTCCCATGAGATCCCTAAAGTCTCAGGGTAGTCTCCCCTATTACTTATAATTTATTGGCCACTTAAGTACCTGGATCAAAAGGGGAGCCTTTTTTGATGGGCGCACACTTCCAATGGATTGAGGAAAAAATATCAAAGCATTAAAGTTCGGGTCAATTGGATGTAGCCCAAAAAAAATAATTTTATCAGACTTTTCCGACCGGCTTTAGATTGGTATCGACAACTATTAATAGAGTGATTTTTTTCGAAGTTCTTTTTCTGATGCGAGCATTTCATCGAGCTTTCGATCGATTTCTTCACGCGTAACATTTGGATATTTCTTTTTCCATTTTTTCAGATTATTTTCCATCATTTTTAAAATGCGTGGGTCATCATCAGCCATCTCAAGCACTTCTTTAGATTCTGGGGGTGTTTTCACCACTCGCCCTTCAATAATGTATTCATTGTCATTTATTTTTTGGTCGGTATTGTCTTTTGACAATGTTTCCGAAATGGCTTCGGACTTCTTTTTCCCGAATCTTCGATTGGTCGTAGTAACCATTGGCTAACACCCTCCTATAAGCGTTAATAATCTTAGGTTTTTCATTTGGAAATAATTTAAGGTCTCCACTTTCAAATAGGGCTTTATAAAGGTAGGCTGCATGTCTGAAAAGAGCCCTGAGGTTCGAATTATTGAGATATTTCTCATATTCTTTGTCTATGTCCCAATTATAATAACGTCCTTCATAATCCTCATCAACCCGTTTTTTATCTCGAAGCCATTGCTCTTGAATGGCTTTAAGTTCTTCATCTGTGTAGTGTGTTGCATACTTTCTCACAGAGCTATTTCATCATTGGAAGTACTTTTGTGGCAAGTTCAAATAGACTCTCTGACAAAGATTTTGGACGGATTTCCGACCCCCTATTTTCTCCAGTTATGCAATTTAAAATGATTCATTTTAAATTGCATATGATTTCTCGAGATGCATGGTCATTTATTCCTTCGAACCATTCTTTTGAGGTTAATTTTATTTCCCAGCCTTCCTGAAGTTTTTTAGAAAAAGTAAAACTTTCTGCTCGTCGCTCATCCCCCCATCTTTGGGTAGATTGATAAGTAATTTTTGAGAAGAATCCATTTTCTTCAATAACATCAAGATCGTTGTCCTTTGCATCAAGGTAAAATGTAAAAGAATTGGAATTAGGATTCAAAAAAAATCGTTCCGACAAAGTGATTGTAAGGTCAAGTTCATAGTCATGCGAATCTTTACCCTGTTTTACTGTAGGATCGAACGAAATTTGGCTTTGACATAAGGGGCTCAGTTCCGGGCTTTTTTCTTTTAGAAGATCATACAAAAACTGTAGTGCCTTTCGATTGACTGCTCTGTCACTACAAAATCCTCGAACTGGATTTATTAAAAAAATAAATGCGGAAGTAATAAGAATTAACACCTTCATAGGACTCCTTTCGCCAGCATTACCTGGATCAAGTTAAGGGTCGCTTGAGTTATCATCAAGCCTCTCAGCCGCTTTGTGCAGCTCCCCTGATTAAAGATAAAAATTATATAATATGAAAAAATAAAACAATCAAGGCCTTTTAGAACTTACTGCGTAAGTCATCTTAACTTCGTAGTTAAGGGGTAACGAAATTAAAGACGTCAATTTTCTTGGAAAGAAAGGTCGATTGTAAAGGATGCGTCCAGTATGGACCGAAATTCGGAGAGGGGGGGATTTGAACCCCCGATACGGCTATTAACCGTATAACGGTTTAGCAAACCGCCGCCTTCGACCAACTCGGCCACCTCTCCAAATAGATCCTCAGTCTTAAACGACCCCTTTTTCAAAGTCAACGATTTGGGCTCCCAATGTAGCCTTGTCATTTAAGACAAGGCTTTTTGTCAGTTTTGACAAATTCGCTCTTTACTTTGACAAGACTTCGTATACAGTAAGCCCCCATGCAGCCTCAACCCATTTTTCAGTTTACGGATTTTAGAACTTATTTGAGAACGCATGCAGAAGAAAAAAGAATCCTGAATCCAAAATGGAGCTTTGGCATGTGGGCACGACAACTTGGAATATCAAGCACAGCGGTACTCACCAATGTCCTTCATGGGAAAAGAAATCCTGGCCCTTCGATCGAGCAGAAATTAATTCGCTATTTTAAATTTAACGATCGCGAAAAAGAGTATTTTTCTGATCTTGTCCGACTAGAAAAAGTCAATCAAGATACACGGCTTGCCGTGGCCCTCATGGAAAAAATGGAGCGGCTCAATCCCAATAAGAGCTTTCATTTTTTAGACGATGCAACCTTTCAAGTTATTTCCAAATGGCATACCTATGCCATTCGTGAAATGACGAACTTGGCTCATTTTCAAGAAAACCCAAAATGGATCCAAAAGAATTTGGAATTTAAAGCATCTGTTCCGGAAATTAAAAAAGCCATCTCTCATCTTTTAGCATTGGGGCTTGTTGAAAGAACGCCCCAGGGAAAGCTTCATGTTACCCATAAAACCATTAAATTGGAGGGGGAGAGTGTGAGTGAAGCACGTAAACGGTTTCATGAACACATGCTCGAACATGCCAAAACTTCTTTAAGACAACATGAAGCTTCGGAACGAGATATGACAGCACGAACGTTTAATATCGACGAAAAGAATCTCCCCAAACTAAGACAACTCATTGAGGAATTTCGAGATAAACTATGCGATCTTTTCGAAGAAAAACCTGGAACGCGCACCTATCAGCTTAACATTCAACTCTTTCCACTTTCCAAAAAACAAAAGGAGAAAAAAATGAAGTATCCACAAAACCTTCTTAAAGTAACATTTTTATTTTTGTTGCTTAATGTAAACCCCGCTTTTTCCGGGGGAGATGTGAAAAATGGCGGAGGGGGAGAGGCGCCTCAAGATGCATCTTGGATCCCAGTCCAAGGCATCGGTGAACTGTTAGCAAATGCCAAACCGCTACCGTATCTTGAACAATTAAGAAATTTTAGCGAGTCTCATCCAGACCTACTTGTCACAAAGTGTGCAGAAAGTGATTTTGCTTTTTTAAAACTGCCGTCCGCCTTGGAAAGAAAAGTAAAATTTTATTATCAGGATGAACCTAATTTCTTGACAGGTTTTTTTGGTGCGAAATCAACGCTCGAACCCATCGAAAATGATTTTGATGAATTGTGTGACAATGAGGCCTTAGCAACTGCCTATGGTTCTTTACTCTTAACGCTCAATCAAATGATGCTTTCAGATTCCATAGGGCAATATTTGATGGATAAAATTTTAAGTTTAAAAAATCAAATTTCGTTTATCGTTCAAGAAGACCAGGAAACCATTCCAGCCAAGGGAGGTAGTATTGAAGAATTCACATGGTTTGATCACAAAACTGGAAATATTTATTGGTCCAATCGTTCAGAGCGAGAAGGGTTTGAAGCATTCCTGGGAAGATCTGACCTTTCTTATTTAAGACACGAGCTCACCCATCTTTTGATATTTTATGCGCTCGATGGACACATTCCCTCAAAAAGTCGGTATCCCAAAATTACGGTATGGCATGATGTTTCAGAAGGTACGCGTAAGGAAAAAGGCGGCTATGGCAGTATTTTATATGCAAAATTTAAAACTTCCGAAGAGGCGGCTTTTATAGAAGGCTTAGCCTTTGCACTGGAAAAAGGAACATTCATGGAGCATCCTTTTATTTTAGACATGAGCGAATCTATTAACAGTCTTCATAAATCTCAGGATTCTGGTACTTATGTTTATACCTCTTTTTTGTATGATTTTTGGGGGATAGATACGGCAGGTGTTATGACGTTTAAAGATGGTAAATATAATCCTCCTATTGAAAGTGAAGTTTATTTGGCAAGCGCCATCCATAAATTGTTTTTAGGTTTTAGATCTCGCGCTAAAGAAGATATCGAACGAGATGATTACCCAATTTATATTTATCATTCGTCCAATGAAGAAAATATAAAGTACGCCATAGATGCTGTTGCAACCCATGCACCTCTCACAGCGCAAGATTTTGCCAAAGCTTATGACGCGGTTTCGGGTTCTAACTTGGGCTACCGATGGTTACGTGAATTTTTCTTTCATGATTATAAGACGAATCAAAACATAGCCAGTGAATTGGCCTATGTTTTTTGGGGAAGAAAGAAAACATTAGGGGTTCCTGTTGATAAGCTTGATCTTTTTTTTACACCTTTCATGGACGAGCTTGAACAAGAAGCTGTCCAAAAAGCACAAACGGAATTTGCCAGTCATTTTGAAAGCAGCGATATCAGAAATCGAATTCAACAAGCGACACAAAAGTCTGATGATCGAGTCCTTAGATTTGACGTTAGAAGAGATGATCCTTATGGCTATACAGATTTTCTATTGGATTTAAAAGATGAGATCGAGAGTAGAGTACATATAGACAAAGATTTGCAACCCTATCGCGATCCTTTAACTGCTCAGCTCACTGAAGATGGGTATAAATTCAGCGAAAAATTATACCATCATATTGAGCAAAGATATCGTCGGATTATTTACCTTGCAACAATCTATGACTTTATTCGAGACGCTCTCGTATTGCCTCGTGCAGTAGAGGAAAGAAAGCTTGTTTTGACAGAGCTTCAAAGATTAAAAGACATGCCAACAAAAAAAGGCACATGCGGGCATACCCAGCGCGTTATAGATATGATGAGGCTCATTCGAGAATTAAATCAAAAAGACGAGGAGATTATCGATCTCATGATTTTACAATCGGCCGTTAGTAAATACTTTGTTCCTGACCTTTTTTCTCCTTTTTAAGAAAGGCACGTATCTTTATGAAACTTAATTTTAAAGTCTACTCTGTAAATAAAAGATTCGACTTTTTATTTTTTATTTTTGTGATGATGATCTTCAGTGGTTGTCCATCCCATTACTACTTTTCCTCTTTAGAAGAATCTCAGGCAGCACAAGATGTTCTGCTTTCAGCACCGTATAAAATTGAAAATGAGCATTTAGGCAATTTCCCTTTGGATGGCTTTGGAACAGTTCATTCTGGGCCCTATCGCGTAAAAAGCAGTGATGATCGTTGGTATATTTCGTTAATTTTCAAAAAAAATGATCGGTACTTTTATTTTATAAAATCAACTGATAATGATTTGCCCACAAAAATTCAAGAAATTTCTCAGAAAGATGCAAACGCAATCCAAGAGGGTGTCAAAACGCCAGAACATGATTTATTTTCTAAAGAGGTTTCTACGGAAGCAAAAGCAATGTTAGGTAAAGTTTCTTCCGTGCATTGGCAAGCAACCTATGACCGAGAAGAAGAGTACATGCCAGAGTTTCCTGATTGGTTTATAGAGAATATGAAGAAGCTGCTGAAGTTTAAGCCTCAGACGACGCGAGAAAGAATTCAAAGCAAGCAAACCTTTACATTTAATTTTGACGAGGATTTTACGTATTTTGCTTTTTTCACCGTAGCACAGAACAATATGAATTGGAAATGGGATACTGTTGGTTCTAATCCAAGAGAAATAGAAATTAGAACTTTTTTAGAAAGAAAAATGGATGATGGCAAGATTCAAGTCTTGATTGGATTAGAGGAGAAGGGTTCTTTTAATTTCTGTTTTACAGAAACACTCGCATGCATTCAAGAAACGGCTGAACTCAAATCATGGAAATTTGATTACCTCATCTTGGAATTAGATCCCAAGGATGACCAAACATTGGCTGTCCAAGTTTTGTATTTAGAACCTTTTGGTCAGATCGCTCGTTTATTTTTTCATCGTCATGCGGAGTAGATATTTGAAATGCTTTTAAAGCTTGTGACCGATCATGCTTTTTAAAGGCAGGTGAATTTTTTTTTGAAAAATGGGGGAACTCTTATCTTGAATGAAACCCTATGATTTTGTTAAGAATGGCGTGTGGGAAAAAAACCGTTATGGGTGCCGAGTGCCGAGCGAATTGAACAAAGCAATTTAACACGCTATGTTCGATTTTTGAAAAAAGAACGGAACCTTTCTTTTTCTGCTTATGGGGATCTCTACCGCTGGTCTATTCAAGATATCCCAACTTTTTGGAAATCCATCTGGGATTTTTCAGAAATTCAGGCCACTCCCTGTAAGACCGTCATGCAAAGCAAAGAGATGCTGGGGACAAAATGGTTTTTGGGAGCTCGGCTTAATTTTGCCGAGAATTTATTAAAATATCGAGATGCCCAAATCGCACTTATTTCATTAACCGAACATCGTCCTGCGGAAAGATTGACGTACCAAGAACTTTATCTTTCTGTGGCTCAGTGTGCATCTGCGCTCAAAAAAATGGGGGTCACCCAAAAGGATTGTGTCGCAGGATTGATGCCCAATATCTCTGAAACCGTCATTGCCATGTTGGCCACCAGTTCTTTGGGGGCCATTTGGTCTTCTTGTTCACCTGATTTTGGGGTTCAAGGTGTGATCGATCGCTTTGGCCAAATTAAACCCAAAGTCCTGTTTGTGCCGGATGGTTATGATTACCATGGGAAGTTTTTTGATCTTCATTCGAAAATTTCTGAAATTGTTCGACAATTACCCTCGGTTCAACGTGTGGTCATCGTTCCATTTGCATCTCAAGGTTCTAAGATTAATTTAAAAACGGTGCCAAAAAGTATGGGATGGGATTCTTTTTTAGATCGAACTGCAACCGATCTGGAATTCGAACAGTTACCCTTCGATCATCCTCTCTATATTATGTATTCTTCTGGGACGACCGGTGTTCCCAAATGTATTGTTCACGGACAAGGCGGCACTCTCCTTCAGCATCTCAAAGAACTGATGTTGCATACCAATCTTAAACGCCAAGATCGAATTTGTTATTTAACCACCTGTGGGTGGATGATGTGGAATTGGCTGGTGAGTTCATTGGCGGTCGGAGCGACGGTGGTTCTGACAGATGGAAGCTCTGGGTACCCAGATTTATCCATTCGTTGGAAGCAAATCGATCGTGAAAAAATAACGGTCTTTGGGACGAGTCCAAAATTTTTGTCTCTGTGTGAAAAACAAAATTTAAAGCCTAGAGAGGTGGCCGACTTATCCACCCTTTGCACGATTCTTTCAACGGGCTCCCCACTTTCCAAAGAGCAATTTAGATGGGTCTATCAATCCATAAAGTCGGATGTTCAGCTTTCTTCTATTTGTGGGGGGACGGATATTATTTCTTGCTTCATGTTGGGATGCCCTTGGCTTCCCGTTTATGAAGAAGAAATTCAGTGTCGCGGGCTGGGAATGGCTGTGGAAGCTTATCATGAGGAAGGAAAATCTGTGGTCGGTGAAAAAGGCGAATTGGTATGCCGAGCCCCATTTCCATCCATGCCAGTTTACTTTTGGAACGATAAGAATTACGAAAAATATAAGGAAACTTACTTTGACGTATACCCCAATGTTTGGAGGCATGGAGATTACATTGAAATTACACCCAATGGTGGTGTCATCGTCTATGGGCGTTCCGATGCAACTTTAAATCCAGGAGGTGTCCGAATTGGAACGGCAGAAATTTACAGACAGATTGAGGCCATCCCAGAAATTAAAGATAGCATCGTTGTAGGACAAGATTGGGATCAGGATGTCCGGATTATTTTATTTGTCGTTTTGAAAGAAGGAGAGATTCTGGACGAATCTCTCAAAGAACGTATTAAACAACAGATTAAATTCGGAGCCTCCCCAAGGCATGTGCCAGCCAAGATTCTTCAGGTTCAAGATATTCCTTATACGTTAAGTGGAAAAAAAGTAGAATTGGCAGTGAGAAACATCATTCATCACGAACCTGTTAAAAATATATCTGCTTTGATAAACCCCAAAGCTTTGGATGAATTTAAAAATCGAGTTGAGCTTCAAGATTAAAGGAGTAGGATCTCTTTATGAAAATCACATTTAAAAATGGTGAAAAAATTCCTTCTGTGGATATTTATAATTTAGAAGGTCAAAAGATAACGATTGAATCTTTTTTGGGGAAACCGCAGCTTTTTATATTCTTGCGGCATTTAATGTGTCTTTCTTGTCAAGAGCATCTCCATCAGGTCAAAGCCCATCTTCATGATTTTAAGGCGAAAAATATGGAAATTCGTGTTTTTTCTTTTGCAGATGTAAATTCATTAAAGCAGCATCAAGCTCATTTTCAATGGCCATTTCCCCTCTATGCCAATCCAGATCGAAGTTTATATCGCGCCTTTAAACTTAAGAAGGGAAGTTTTACGCAAATTTTTCATCCCAAAGCGGTCATAAAACAATTTTTTTATACGTTGAAGGGGCAAAAACTTAAAAAACCCATTCAAGATATCTATCAACTTGGAGGAGATTTTCTGATCAATGCTAAGGGTGAAGTTGTTTTTGAACATCGCAGCCAACACCCTGAAGATCGGCCTTCCTGGCAAAGGCTGCTTAAAATATAAGCTCTTGTATGGTTTTGGAACTTTTTAGTAGACAAATCGAATAAACGTCCGATACACTTTTTCTTAAATGACCGGGCGGCTGAGCAAAACAGGAAGTGCCTGTAAAAGTTCAGCTACTATATATGGTGTCATCCTTACCATTTTTTTGAGTTTCTTCATTTCATCTTTTTCAAGTGCCTCCTATCCGCTTTCAACGTCCATGGTTGTGAAAAAAAATATTTCTATGATGGCTTATAATGTCGAAAATCTGTTTGATGCGGTGGATGATGGGGAGGATCAACTGGAAGTAACTTTTTTACCACTTGCTGAAAAGCAGCGTCGCGGAAAAAAATTGTGTGCTTCCAAAGCTGGTTTTTTTAGAATCCTATGTCAAAAATTGGATTGGACGGATGCGAAATACCAAGTCAAACTTAAGAAAATATCTGAAGTCTTATTGGATTATGAAGGTGGCGCAGATATTATTGTCTTTGAAGAACTGGAAAATCGACGTGTTTTAGAAGATTTATGGGTAAAGTATTTGATTCAACATGGATATCGAGTCCCCATTCATTTTGAAAGTCCCGATTCTCGCGGCATAGATGTCGGAATGATCAGTCGGTTTCCGCTCACCGAAGATCCCATTGCGCACCCAGTTTATTTGGGCATGGGAAATCAAACGGGCACACGAGATATTTTAGAAGCTACTTTTGATATCGGTACAGGTCAAAGACTTCGTGTTGCAGCGAATCACTGGCCTTCCCAGGCCAATTCTACAAAAGCACGTATGAAAGCGGCCAACGTTGTGAAAACCATTTCTAAAAAAGCAGCCAAAGACGGTGTTTCTTTTATTGCAGCCGGTGATTTTAATACCATCCTGGCCGAAAATCCAAATCCCATTCAAGACAACATTGCCGATAATGATCTTGATCGCATGTCTCGTTCGATCGTGGATCTCCATTGTTTTCTTGAAGAAAAAGGAACGCCCATTTCAGGGACTCATTTTTACAAAGGCCACATGAGCTGGGATGCACTGGATCGAATTTTGGTGAGTAAGGACTTATTCCGATCTCAAAAAACACAAGTGGACTTAGAGACTTTTGAAGTCTTTGCACCAGATTATTTATTGGTTCGTGAAACCTTAAGAGATCCTCGTACCAATCAATTACGAGAATATACCATTCCCTATCGGTATGATTTTTTTAATGATCAAGGATATTCAGACCATTTGCCCCTGGTCTTAAAATTAAATCTATCTTCTTCTTAAGCGCTTTTTTTCGAAGTATCAGAAGGCGGTTCGGTTAAAATTTCTTCTAAGAGCGGAATGGCATTCCATCCCCGAGGAACCCCTAACAAAGGACGGATTCTTACAACGCTGAAAAAGAGACGCCAGCCCGAGACAGGCTGCGCAGATTCGCGAACTTCTTTAAACTGTTTTGATAAAAAGAAGTGACACAAAAATCGTAAAAATGCCGAAAGACCAAATAAACTTAAGAGTGAAAAACCACGAAGAGGAGGAAGATGGGTTGCCAGCCAACTTCCCAAAATACTCCCTAAAAACACATTTGATCCATTGATCAAGTTAAAGTAACTGATGCAACGTACTCTTTTGGGAGGACTGACCACCTCGAATATAAAGTTGGTAGCACATAAATTAAACCCTCCCCAAATAATGCCACTGACGAACTCCACGGCGATTAAATAATAAACATCCTGGGAGAGTATCCATAAAAAAGGAATGGCGGGAATCAATAAACTGGAAAGTTTCAACATTTTTGCATTTCCCACCACATCGGCATGGCGCCCCCAAATGGGAAATGCAATCAGCCCCCCCACAATTCCTGCCACATGAACACCCATGTAGGAGGCATAATTAAATTTCAAATCTTGCAACATAAAGACACTAAAAAAAGGTGCAGCGAGATATGTTGAAAATGTCAGTGTGGAAACGTAGAGCACAAATTTGACAAAATTACTTTCACGAAAGCGTTTGATAAAATCAAAAAAAGTAAACTGATGTTCGGGTAAATGCGTGTAAGGCACATCATGAAATTGCTTGAGATAATGGATGGAAACACCCCTGCACAGTGCTGCCATTGAAAAAACAATGACAAATCCCATGATGGTATGTTTGACGTCAAAGGCATGCAAAATGAGTCCCCCACACAACACCCCAGCTAAGCCAGAAAGCCCAACAATTTGTGCACGCCAACCGAAATAAAGACCGCGTTTTTGGGCAGGCAGATACTCACTCACAAGACTTCCCCAAACAGATCCCAAAAGACTCATCAGAATTCGAATGATACAAACCAAAAAAATAAGCACTGTGACCGTAGATCGAGGGTAAGGCCACAAAAAGAGCAATATGAGTGGAACGAGAATACAAGTCTGGAGGGTGGCCGCCCTGACCAGAAGCAGACGCCGACTTTTGGTCCATTTTACAACGTAAGTTGCCAATAGTTGCGACCACGAGCCCAATAAATGCGGGAGGGAAACGAGAATCCCAATTTCCATGACACTGGCGCCTAAAAAAAGAGCATAAGGGGTGATATAGTACTCGAGCATGCCGAGTGTTACATGGTTAGCGACCCCTTCCTTCCAACAGGATTTTAAACTTTCTTGGATAGAACGAGTGACGTGGAGGTGATGCGTGGTCATACGTTTTCATTGTAGTAAGTTGTGAGAAGAATTTCAAATGAGATGATTACGCCATTTTTGCGAAAGCTCGATTTGATACTGATAAGCAGAAATTTCTTGCGCAAGTCGCTCTGAAGACCAATGGAAGACCAAAGACATTTCATGAGCAATATCAGGTACTTTAGATTTCCCCTGATCTAATGATTTCAAAAAGAAATCTGTTCTTCGCATCATCACATCATTTAAAGTGAGCGTCATTTCATGGTCCAGAAGATAGCGTAAATCTTCTCTTGAAAATGTTTCATACGCAATGGTGGAACGAATGATGGGTGAAAAAGGGGTTTGTGCTGTGCGACAAGGTTTGTTTGAAATCGTATCCATGACATCTTGCGCCATTTTTCGATAGGTGGTGAGTTTACCTCCCACAATAGAAATGAGCCCGCAAGGATGATGGATGATGCCGTGCTCTCTGGATACATGGTAAGAAGCTTCTTGGGGTTCGGTGATTAAAGGTCTCAGTCCAGCATAGGTGCTCGTAATATCAGAGGGTGTAATCTGATGTTTTGGAAAATAGCGGTTTAAGGATTGTAATAAATAATGGACATCATCCTGTGTTGCATAAACTTCATCTAAATTGCCTGTATAATCTGTATCGGTGGTTCCCAAAAGACAATGATCTCCCCAGGGGATGATGAAAAAGACGCGGTGATCCGTCGCTTCTAATAGGAGTGCATGATGAATGGGAAGTTTTTCCTTCGAAAAGATAAGATGAATTCCCTTGGTAGGGCGAACCATCTTGCGATTCGTGGTATCGGCCAACTGTTGAACCGTATTGCTCCAAGGTCCTGTGGCATTCACAAAATGATGTGCTTGAATAGAAAAAGTTTCATGGGTGAGCACATCTTGGACTTGGGCTGCGCAGAGTTGATTCCCTTTTTTCTTAAAATGGAGGAGTTTTACATAATTTGAAAGAGTAGCCCCCGCTTCTTGAGCGGAAACGGCGATTTGTAATGTGAGCCTCGCATCTTGTGAAAAGCTATCATAGAAAAGGAATCCTCCTTGAAGCCTTTCTGGCGTAAGGGAGGGTTCAATCTGGAGAAGAGATTTAGAACGATAGGTTTTGTGAAGTTTAACATTTCGAAACAACGCCAAGAGATCGTAGAGCCACATGCCAAAATGGACTTTTAAAAAACTGGAGCTTCCTTGTTGATAAATGGGAAATAAAATTTCAAGTGCTTGGACCAAGTGAGGCGCCATGCCTCTTAAAATATTCCTTTCGGACAATGCCTCAAACACGAGTTTTAATTTAAGATCTTCTAAATAACGAAGTCCCCCATGAATGAGCTTAGAAGATTTTGAACTGGTTCCACTGGCAAAATCATTTTTTTCAATAAGTCCGACATTCAGTCCTCGAAGGGCTGCATCTCGCGCAATGCCAACGCCGGTAATGCCTCCCCCGATCACCAAGACATCCCAAAAGGTAGATTTTAATTTTTGAATATTTCCATGTCTCGTTCGATGAGAAAATTCAGAGCGTGTCATTTCAATAATATTTTTTGGGGTTTTGATTCCAGATCAGAAGTTTCCAAGCGAGAGCCAAATCCATTTTTTCTAAAGCGTTTTGAATTGCTTTATAAACGGCAGCTGAAAATGTTGGATCTTTGAGAGGTGCAAATGTTTTTGCCCAATCTCGGATATCAATTTCACTTGGAATCTTGTCTATAAGCGTTAACCGGGCCATCTGATTTTTGGTAAGATGAGGATCATTTTTTACAAAATCTGGTAATTGATCAAATCCAATGCCTTTCGGTTGCAAGATGCGTGGGACTTCAAACATCGCTGTTTGGGAAGCGCGGGTGTAAAAATTGGCGCCATTTCTTCCAACCAAATCCATCCATTCTGAATGAACCTGATTTTCTTTTAAAATCCGTTCATCGATATGAAACAGCAACACTTCACAAATGGCTAAGTTGCCAGATCCTTTTCCATTTCCGAGGGGAATTATTTGAAACAGTTTACATTCCATTTGATAAGGAGACTCTTGTACTCGCTTGGGTTTTACAAGCGTAGAATCTATGGGGGTTAAACCACTTTTTTTAAATTCATCCACGCCAGCAGGATATTCCATGGATGTGAGATTTACTTGTTCCACCATGTCGTAGGTAACGACTTGGATCACACATTCTTTGGTTTCCATCAGGTTGTGATAGGTATCTTTGAATGTTCCATCACGACCGCGCCTGGAAGGAGAAAAAGCCACCATGGGGGGATGGGTGCCAAAGGCATTAAAAAAAGAAAAAGGTGCTAAATTATTTTGTCCTTTTGTATTGACAGTAGACACCAAAGCAATGGGACGTGGACCGACGCCTCCATTGAGAAGACCAGAAACTTCTGGTTGTGAGAGGTCTTTACTGTAAAGGTGTCGTTGTTTAGGATGGGACATTTTTTTTCTTAGCCA
Source organism: Deltaproteobacteria bacterium (assembly GCA_016198185.1). GTDB lineage: Bacteria > Bdellovibrionota > JACOXK01 > 2-02-FULL-40-11 > 2-02-FULL-40-11 > JACQJD01. The sequence goes on along the minus strand of JACQJD010000074.1, from coordinate 9,796 downwards.
GAATAGATCGATGGACAGAAGATTTTAATACTTTATTTTTCAGTTTTCCAAGGCCTTCAATTTCAAGTTCAATCTGATCTCCTGGTTTTAACCATTTGGGGGTGAACGGTTTTCCTTCGGTTTTGGCTTTTTGTTCCCAGGTGCCGTTGAGTTCCATATAGCAACCTGTTCCGACGGTACCAGAGCCAATGACATCTCCCGGCTGCAATTCAACGCCGTAGGAAGCACGTTCAATGATTTCGGCAAATGTCCAGGTCATATCTTTTAAATTGCCCTGAGAGACCGGTTCTTCATTGTGGGAAGCTTTCATTTTAAGATTAAAGCGCAAGCCTGCCGGCTGCAAGCCCGTCGGCTGCAAGTCCGCTGGCCCTTGGATGAGATAAGGGGTGAGTTCGTCCAACGTGACCAGCCAAGGACCGATCGCGGTTGCAAAATCTTTTCCTTTGGCAGGGCCTAGGCTTAATTTCATTTCCTCGGTTTGCAATTGGCGAGCCGAAAAATCATTCATGATGGTGAGGCCAGCAATATGCTGATCTGCTTCTTTGGCGTCAATATTTTTCCCTTTTTTCCCGATGACAATAGCCGCTTCGAGTTCAAAATCTAATTTTTCAAAGTGATCGGCTTCCAAAGTGAGTTCCCCAGGACCACAAATGGCCAAATGATTTGTAAAATAAAAGATGGGAAATTGATCAAATTCTGGAACCATCGGCATGCCACGGTTTTTTCGGGCAGCTTCCACATGTTGACGGAAGGCGTATCCATCACGGCAACTGGGTGGATGCGGCACGGGAGCAAGCAAAGTGAGTTTGTCTTGAGCTTCAGAGGGGAACGAGCGGCCCTCCTTCAGTGCTTTTTCAATTTTTTGTCCTAACGTCAGATTTTTTTCAAAATCGTATAAAAAAATGATCATGGAAGAAGGCAACGTGAGTTCCAGTTGTTTTGCTGTTTTTTCAAGATCAAAGATTTGATTTTTCCAGAAAAATCCAAGGCGTTCTTCTTGGTGTTGATTTAAAAAGGTTAAGAGTTTCATAGGGTTTGATAAACCTCCTTTATGATTTTACATGCAAAAGCAGTTTCTGCGAGTGTTCCAGAATTAATTCGGATGCCATTCGGGATGCCAAAACTTTTGGTATGGCGCAAAATGAGGCCACGGTTTAAACACGCCTCTAAAAAAGTGCGGGCTGTTGTTTCATTTTGAAATAAAAGCAATAGAAAATTGGCGTAGGTATTGAGATACCGAATGGACAAATAGTGCAATGTTTTTCGAATTTGACTTAAGGAAAGCAAATTGGTTTTTAATGTTTGTGAAAGAAAAGCATCGTCATCCAAAGCGGCGAGAGCCGCTTTTTGTGAAAGCACAGATGGTTCAAAGGGGAGTCTTACTTTCTTAAGTTCTTGAATGATCCGTTCTGAGCCAAGACCATAGCCAATTCGAAGTCCGGCCAGCCCATAAGATTTTGAAAAAGTGCGCGTGACCACCAAATTGGGATAGGAGAGGGAAAAACCATCGGGGTACTGTGGATGGCTTCTTGCATATAAGTCATAAGCTTCATCGAGGATCACCAAAATAGTTTTTGGAATTTTTTCTAAGAAAGCTTCTAGTTGCCCACGTGTAAAGAGAAGTCCTGTTGGGTTGTTGGGATTGGCAAGATAGATGATCTTTGTTTTTTCGCAAAAGGTTTTTCGAAGGGCTTCCAGATCAATTTGGTAATGGTTGAGCGGAACCAATTTTAACTTTCGTTTTAATTTAAGGGTGTTCACATAAATACCAATGAAGGTTCCTTCCGAAGTAAGAACTTCGTCATGTTCCTCGGTAAAGGTCATAATGAGATATTCCAAAATGGCATCTGTCCCGGATGCGCAAAAAAGGTGGCTTTCGGGGACTTTATAGATTTTGGATAATTTTTGGGTGAGTTCGTACGTAGAGGGATCTGGATACCGATGTGTTTCGATTCCCATTTTTTTGATTGCGGCTAAAGCTTTGGGGGAGGCTCCCAATGGATTTTCATTGGAGGCCAGTTTTACAATCTTTTTTAATTTTTTTTCTCTTTTGAGTTGGGCAATCGGGAGGCCGGGTTCATAGGGAGTAAGCATTGAAATATGAGGAGGGATGGATAGAAGTTCCATGAGTTACCAATTGCCGCGTAATTTTTGATCGCGTTCGATGGATTCAAATAGAGCTTGGAAATTACCGTGGCCGAATCCTTCTGCGCCTTGTTGACGTTGAATGATTTCAAAGAAAAAGGTTGGTCGATCGCCAATGGGTTTTGTAAAAATTTGCAAGAGGTAGCCTTTGCCTTCGATATCGCATAAAATTTTTAATTTTTGAAGATCGTCTAAATTTTCTTCGATCTGGATATTTTTTGTCCGAAGGGTTTCATAGTAGGTGTCTGGAACGCTCAAAAATTCCATGCCATTGTTTCTCAACGCTCGAATGGTTTTCACAATATCTGGGGTCGAAATGGCAATGTGTTGAATGCCTGTTCCGCTATATTCGCGAATATATTCTTCAATTTGAGACATTTTAAGTCCGAAATAGGGTTCATTGATGGGGAGTCTAATTTTTTTGTCCTTCGAGCGAACGACTTTTGAAACAAGGGCAGAGTATTGGGTGGAAATATCTCCAGGTCCAAAATAAAGAGAAGTTTCAAAATCAAAAGCGTGATTGAGATAATTTTCCCAATAATTCATTTCATTTTCACGTACGTTGCCAACGACATGATCAATTTCCAGTAAGAGACTTTCTTGACAGTTGACCTCTATATTTAAAAAAGGACTTTGATATGGGGGTTTAAACGTTCCGTGATAACCATCATAATGAACAAGGTTCATTTCGGCATCGTCGTAAATTTTGATTTGTGCTTCTTGGACGATGCCATCCCTGTCTTTCAGTTCGTAAGGTTTTTTGAGGGGGACCGCCCCGTGTTTGATGGCGTAGTTAAAAACATGTTCGACAGAATCGACTTCCAAAGAGAATCGTTTAACGCCATCGCCATGTTGCCATACGGAATTCCAAATGGAGGAAGTTTGCGGGCAAGGAGCAGAGGTAATGACGAATTTTAGATTGTTTAAGGTTAAGACGTATGAAACGCGGTCTTTGCATCCCGTTTCGGGGCCGCAGTAGGCGGTGAGTTTGAGCCCCAGTGCTTTGGCAAACCAGTAGGCCACCATTTTGGCAGAGCCAACGTAAAATTCTACATAATCAAATTTCCGAATGCCAAGGGTATGGGTTGACATGCGGGCAACAACCTATCAATTCATTTCAGTAGAGACAAGTGTAATTTGGCCACTGCCAATCTGTCTGAGGCGGCATTGCCTCTCAAACCTCAGACAGGATGTTCAGTGGCCGGACTCCGTTTAAGAGTCATAAATCTCTTGTCAGCCATACCCTCTATTGATTATGTATAGACCCTTGAAAATGGAACTTTCAATACCGATTCGAAAACAAGCAACGTCTTTTAAATTGACGCATACCAAGCGGTTTGCACAATTTCATAAACGAATTCAACAGGAATTGCTCCAGCATCGCGTGATTACGCACAATCCTTTTTGTCAGTGGTTTGAAGAGGGAAATGCTACGCCTCTTCAAGTGAAAGCTTTTGTTGTCCAATTTTCGGTATTTTCGAATTTGTTTCTCATGGCGCAGCTCAAAAAAATGATCAATGCGGATTCCATAGAGGGAATGCGGGCTTCAAAAGAAATCTTGGCCAATGAAATTGGCGTGGTTTTCCATCAAGCCCATAAGGCCAAAGTAAAACAAAAAATTAGAAATAAAGACAAAGAGGGGGATCCAGAGCTCGTCTCCACTGAAGGAACGATTGAAGGGGGACTGTTTCATTTTAGAGCAGCGCATTTTGAATGGCTTTTAAGAATTTGTGAAAAATTAAATTTGAAATTTACAGAAGTTGGCAAGCGACGTCATGGTACCCCGGCCACTCTTTTTTTCTGTGATGAATTATCGAGGCTTTATGGACATGAGGATTATCGCATTTCATCTGCTGCAAGTTACGCGGTCGAAAATTGGGCGGCTGCAGGTTTTTGGAAGCAATTGATTTGTGGATTTGAAATTTTTAAAAAGAAACATTGTCCAGGGCTACCGCTTGCTTTTTTTACTTGGCACGATCGTCTGGAAGATCAGCATGCGCTTCACACCCAAGAAGAGTTAGAAGAATATTTTTTTGAGCACCCCGATTTAGATCAGAATCTTTTTATTCAATCGGGCAATGAAATGATGGAAGGCGTTTGGACGTTTTGGGAAGGCCTCGACGAACAAAGAAAAAGTTTAGAAAAAAAGTCTCTAAAATTAGGTTGATACCCTATTGAATCTTATCTCACTATTTTATGATTCCTTCCCCTTTTTCTTTCATGAAGGCTGTGGTATAGGTTCACCATGCTTTGGTTGATGCGTTATCCGTTTTGTGTGGTGATTTTTCTTTTTGTTCTGGGGTGTGCCATAAATCCAGTTACCGGTGAAAAAGAATTTGTATTGGTTTCGGAAGAACGAGAGTTAGAAATGGGGGCTCATTATTTTGGCCCCATTGTCCAATCCTTTGATGGTGTTTATCCAGATGAAAAAGCAAATCAATACATTCAATCATTGGGAGAAAAAATTGCAAGTATCAGTCATCGGCCAGGCTTACGATATGAATTTAAAATTGTGAATTCTCCGATTGTAAATGCCTTTGCACTGCCCGGTGGAAAAATTTGTGTTACCCGCGGGTTATTGAGTCACATGGATCGAGAAGACCAATTGGTTGCCGTCTTGGGGCATGAATTGGGACACGTGACCGCCAGGCACCAAGTTCGGGCGATGTCTCGGCAGATGCTCATTGGAACGCTCTTTAATTTAGGAGCGATCGCGATGGAAGTGGGTCAGGTTCAGAATCGAGATGCTTTTTTAACATTAGGGGCCATTGGGCTTCAAGCAGGTCTTGCCAAATACAGTCGTGATCAAGAAAGCCAAGCGGATGAACTGGGGATGCAATATTTGATGAAACTTCATCATGATCCTCACGGTGCGATTGAGGTTTTTGAGGTGTTTCAAAAATTACAACAATCGGAACCCAGTACCATTGATCTTTTATTTTCATCTCACCCTCAGTCTAAGGATCGCATCGCCAACATGAAAGTTTTAATTTCAACGACCTATGCACTTGAACTTCAAGGAAAACACTTTCCATCGTCGTCAACGCTCTTTCAACAAATGAAAGCGCGTATCAAGAAATGGAAACCCTATTATGAAGCACATGATGAGGGGGTGAAGGCTGGATCAGAAGGGTTGTGGAACACTGCTCTTGAGAAATTCAAGTATGCAGTCCAAGGCCGTCCAGAGGAAGCTGTGTTTCAGACCCACTTGGCCTATGCTTATTCTAAAAAGCATGATGAGGCTTCGGCGGTAGAGCATTTTCAAAAAGCAATGGCGCTGTACCCTCAATTTTTTAAACCCAAATATTTTATGGGGATGATGATGTACGAATACAAAAAACCGCAAGAAGCGATTCGATATTTGTTACAAGCCGATGAGATCATTCCAGGCATTCCTCTGCTGAGACTGGTTTTAGGCGAAAGTTTTGAACAAACTGGAAATATTCAACGCGCAATTGATTATTATGTTTATGTTTATCAAAACGATTCCAAAGGGCGTGCTGGCAAGGTGGCTGCGCAACATTTATATCGGTTGGGTTATTTTGGAAATAAATAAGAAGGAGGTTATTGGATGGCTGAAACAAAGTCAAATGCTGTGAGGTTGGGAACCCAAGCTCCAGATTTTAAATTACAAGATGTGGTTTCTGGAAAAATGAAATCGTTGGCTGAGCTTAAATCTAAAAAAGGGACGGTGGTGATGTTTATTTGCAATCACTGTCCGTATGTGAAGCATATTCAACGTGAGCTGGTTCATGTTGCACAGCAATATCAAACCAAGGGCATTTCGTTTATAGCGATTAACGCCAATGATGTTGAAAATTATCCAGAGGACTCTCCCGAAAACATGAAACAAACTGCTCTCGAGTTTAAATATCCGTTTGTTTATTTGTTTGATGAGTCACAACGTGTGGCCAAGGCCTATGATGCAGCCTGTACCCCTGATTTTTATATTTATGATGGTGATTTAAAGCTTGCATATCATGGCCAGTTTGACGATGCGCGTCCGAAAAATAGTGTGTCCGTGACTGGAAAAGACCTATGCCAAGCATTGGATAACCTTTTATCCCAAAAACCCGTAACGAAAGATCAAAGACCCAGCATAGGGTGCAATATTAAGTGGAAATAGTATCTGCTTTGAGATAATAAGAGCGACCGTATGACGAAAGCATTGAATTATCTTTCGGGGTTTGGGAATGAATTTGCGAGTGAGGCTTTAGAGGGGGTATTACCGAAAGGTCAAAATTCTCCGCAAAAGTGTCCGTATGGTTTGTATGCCGAGCAACTGAGTGGCACTTCTTTCACCGCACCACGCGCATCCAAAAAAAGAAGTTGGTTGTATCGCATATTGCCCTCGGCAGCGCATCCTGCCTTTGGGCAGGTAAAACAAAAAAGCGAAATTCGATCTGCACCTTTTGACGAAAGAAATCCAACGCCCAATCAATTGCGTTGGGATCCATTTGCTTTCCCGAAAGAATCTCATGATTTTGTGGAAGGTCTTTTTACCGTGGTGGGCAATGGCGATGTTCGCTTGCAAACAGGATGTGCGATTCATATTTATTGTGTGACGCGTTCTATGAAGAAAACCTGTTTTTACAATGCGGATGGCGATTTTTTAATTGTTCCACAGGAAGGGGTGCTGCTTCTTAGAACCGAATTTGGTGTGTTAGAAGTGGGTCCTGGAGAAATTGCCGTCATTTCAAGGGGGATGAAATTTTTAGTGGAATTAAAAGATTCAAAAGCCAGGGGATATATTTGTGAAAACTATGGCGCGCATTTTACCTTGCCAGAATTGGGGCCGATAGGTGCAAATGGTTTGGCCAATCCCCGTGATTTTTTAACCCCCATTGCTTCTTATAGCGATAAACCAGAAAAGTGGGACGTTCTTTGTAAGTTTCAGGGAGTTCTTTGGCAAACGACTTTGGATCATGACCCTTTCGATGTGGTGGCATGGCATGGCAATTATGTACCTTACAAATATAATTTAAAATATTTTCAGACCATGAATACCGTTTCTTTTGATCACGGTGATCCTTCTATTTTTACCGTTTTGACCTCTCCTTCATCTGAGCCAGGGGTGGCCAATATTGATTTTGTTATTTTTCCAGATCGTTGGATGGTCGCGGAGCACACCTTTCGGCCGCCGTACTATCATCGTAACGTCATGAGTGAATTTATGGGGCTTGTTTATGGGGCGTATGATGCCAAAGAAGAGGGATTTTTACCTGGGGGGGCCAGTCTTCACAATGCCACCATGGCCCACGGGCCTGATGCCAAGGCTTTTCAACAGGCAACCGAGGTAGATCTAAAACCGCAGTATTATTCAGGAACATTGGCGTTTATGTTTGAAAGTCGGTATGTATTTTCACCGACGGGCTGGGCTATGAAAACGCCGGCATTACAAAAAGATTATCATGAGTGTTGGCAAGATCTGAAATCTTACTTTAATCCAAAATCAAAGAAAAAATAAAAAAGGGGGGAGTATGAAAACAATTTCATTTACTTTGGTATTCATTGCAGTGTGTGGGGCGCTCGCATTTTCCGAGGCACTTGAGTGGGATTCTCGAAGTAATATTCAATATTTAGATCATGTCGATAAATTGTTGGTGACGATTCATGGTGAAGCTGCTCAGAAAATGTATGATGCGGGTGTTAAGAAACATGGCGTTACAATGCTTATCTCTGGTAATCTTATGACGCGTTACGGTACTTTCGTTTGCACTCAACCTAGGGAAACGAATTTTTTTGATGAGACTTGTTGTTTCATATCCATTCAGGAAGAAGAAATCTAGCAGGGTGTTGACAAAGTCATTTCAACTGCAAAAACCATCTTTGGGAAAAGAGAAGATGAGCTTTTTATTTCCTAGAGAAATCCATTTTATTTTTTTATATGTGCTGATCTTGCTTGCAAATTAGCTTTTCCGATCCTATAAATCCTATAAACATTGAAGCTTAAACAAAGGAGGCCAATATGTTTAAAAAAATGTTTTTGGTGCTAACAATTTTAGCACTGCCGGTTGTTCTTTTTGCAGGGGAACAAAGGTCACTGAAATTTGGAGAGGAAGGATTTAATTCCGTTGCCAAAGTTCAAGTCTATGTCGATAAAGATGAACCCACGCCTCGTTGCAAATGCGTGCGATTTTCTGTCTTGGTCGATGATCGTCAACCAGGTATTGTGGGGGCAACCTTTATAAATAAAGTGGCGGTTGTTGTAGAAGGATTAGAACCATCGGCTAATGAAGAATCATCTCGAATATTAACGCCATGGTCTATTTGGAGAAGTCCTGATAGCCCAGGAAGAACTTCTCAAGTTGTTGTTCAAGTACCAGAAGATGTAAGTTTTGAGAATGTTCGATTTAGAGTTCTTGCTTTAAAAAACCGTGCTCTTCATCCAGACTATGACGAGCTGGTTATTGATACCCAAGGGAAATTTAGTGGAGCAGATGTTAATTCTTTAAAAGCATCAACTGTTCAAGAATTACTTAGAAACAAATAATGTTCTTCTTGTAAAAAGCTTGGGGGGCCAGGGGCCCCCAAGTTAAACGATTAGTTGGCATCGCTTCGAAAATATATCTTCTCTATTTTCAATGAATAAAAATGCTCTCTCACATCCTGCATTAAATGGGATGGATTTTTTAAACGGTGCATGATTCCAACGGACTGAGAAAAATTTCTAAAAATGAAATAAAGTTTGGTGGAACTACACCTCTTCGAGGTACAAAATTTATTTACTTTTTTGATTGCTCATAGATTGTGAAAGACACCTGTCATCCCAGAAACGCGAAGCGTTATCTGGGATCCAGTATTTTTCTTTCAGGATAAAGCATAGCTTTTCGTAGTCTGAGATCAATGGTGGACTTTGATTCATCTCGGATAGAAATTTCGGCAAAAATCAAAGGATGTTATTGATGCTTGTTTCTCATCTCAAAATTATCTTGATTTATTATAAATTATTAATTATTATTAACTATAGAAAGGAGGCATTATGGGAGCTGCTAAGATTATGACTATTTCTCTACCACCACAAATGAGCAAAGAAATCCAAAAACTAGCGCAAGAAGAACAACGCACGATTAGTGAGTTAATCCGTGAGGCGTTTAGGCAATATAAAATGAATAGAGTTTTAGAGGCCGGAAGACGAGAGGGTAAAAGATCAAGGCATGGGAAAAAGCTGACTGATGATGAAATTGAAAGACTTATAGATGAACTCCGAAAATAATCCCATCCGCGTTGTCTTAGATACCAATGTTTTGGTCTCTGCGTTTTCTTCTGGAGGTGTCCCCGCCAAATCCCTTCAAGTGGCCTTATCCCCCATCTGTGAATTGGTTATCTCGGACTTTATTCTGGAAGAGTTAGAGCGGGTTTTAATTATAAAATTAAATCACGGTCAAAGTTTGGTAAATGAATTTCTCTTAGAACTTCAAGAAGGTTCTACAGTTGTAAATCCAAAGGAATTTCTTTCTGTCATCAAAGAAAAAGTAAGTGACAATAGAATCTTAGAAGTTGCCGTCGCGTCAGATGCCATGTTTTTAGTAACGGGAGACAAAAAACATATCCTGCCTCTTTCTAAAGTGGGACATACTCAGATTATCCCTCCTAAAATATTCATTCAAATTATAGAAGAACTTTAAATAATCGCTTTAAAAATCGCCTC
>JACQJD010000085.1 GCA_016198185.1 Deltaproteobacteria bacterium | reverse complement strand
ATTAATATCATTTCTTTTTTTGACTCATCTAAGTTTTATCCCCTCTCTCAGATCCCTTTTGCAGGGAGTTGGATCGCGGCGTCCATATCGGGAACCCCTGTAAAAGGGATCTGAGAGTGGGGCATGACTGGGGAGTTACTTTACAGAGGAAGCAAATGACTTTGAAATATTTTATATGGATAGTAATTGCATGGTTATGTCTTGCCACGGGCAAATTGTCCCAAGGCATTGCGCAAGAAAATACCCCTGTGATTCCATCACGTCTTTATATTTTGTCTCATCCGGACCATCAATTATCCAGAAGCCTTCCTTTATGGAGCCCCGTGGTGGCGGCGGCTGTACTGGATTTAAATACATCTCAAGTTCATCTTCTGGGGAGACTGGCCACCGCGATACCTTCGAATTTAGATTTGAAATTGATTTCTTGGGGAGAAGGTTATGAGGATGTGGGTACTTGGGAGCGTATTTTAGGCGATGTCCAGGATGGAGATCGCCTTCTCTTGGATGCAAACATGGAAGCGTATGGCCAATTTCCAGCGATGGTGGATCGCTTAAAGAAACTTAAACGAACATGCTCAATCCGAGTGGTAACATTGGAATCTCTTCAAACAAGAGCGCAGGATCCAAACGTTTGTCCTGCAGATAGTTATTATTTGTCTCGTGCAGGATTGATCTTGGCCCAGGATTTATTTCCGAGTGTCGGGTTGGATGCCAATCAGGTTGCCCGCATTTTTGAGCCAACGAAACTTCACCAGCGTCGATGTGATATTTGGCGACAGACCGTCTTTGAAGTTTTGACCGATCCAGAGTTTGATTTTGATTTGTATAATTTAAATGGGAGAAGGCCGTCTTCTTTCAAAGCAGTCTTATTTTTATTGGAACAAAGACTCAAAGAACTTTCAGGTAGAAATGCAGTGATTGTTCCTCGGGGCGTGCCGGCTGAGGCACAAAATAAAATACGTGCCTTGCGGGCTTTGTATCCTGGCCGGCTGTTGATCTTAGAGCCAAACGATCCCATGTGGGGTATTCACTATTTGATGATACGTGCAAAGCTTTTTATAACCATAGATTCCGGGTTGGCGCACATCGGGAGCCATTTGATCCCTCAAAAAACGGCACTGATTGCGTCCAGGGGAGAAATGTCTGAGCCAGCTTCTTTTGACGGTTACCCCGATGGACTCTTACGTGTTGTTATGGGGGAAAATAAATCAGATTGGAGCAGCGTCTATGGTTTGCTGTTGCAGGATCCCTTGCCTCGACCTGCGAGATCCCCAGTTTATGGAGGGTATGCCTCCACAGAAGAAGCCTTAAGCGCACTTGAAAGACTTTCAAGTGATGCTACTTTGGCATGGGAAATCTTTAGAAGGTTGGAATCGCAAAGATTTGATGTGACCCAAGTTCCCGCCACACCCTTGCCACGTCTCATTGAAGATCCTAAAGTGCGCGCAGCAGTGCTTCTTTGGGGGGATCACCCAGACCGTGAAACTCAACTCAGAGTGATACGAATATTGAGGTATGTGAATGAAGATCCTCAGGTTGCCAATGTTTTGTTGAATCAATTACATCATGAGATTTTTGAGATTCGCCTGGAAGCATTGCGCTCACTTGCTTCCAGGGTTGATCACCCTGACGTTCGTTGGGCACTGTTCCAATGTGTTGAACGAGAATTGAATGTTGGTCAAAGATTAATGCTTTTTCATGAAGTCCATATTCAAGTGATTGAATCCCCCAGGCGTTTTCAATTGCAAGATGTGAAAGACTTTTATCAAAGATTACTCCAGTCGCCTCAAGGGAATGAATATCGCTGGAGGCTAGAGCAGACTCAATTTCCACCTTCTCCGCCAGCGACACATCAACAAGATCATTTGGGTAAGCGTGAGTTTCGCAAGCTTCGGGAGGACGTGTTGATGCTGGAAGCGATGTTCTTACAACTCAAAGAGCATTGGAAGCGGTATTTGAAGATGCACGGACCGGCGTTTCGAGAGCCCAAGAAGGGCGGCCTCGCAGTCTTTTAGAGGCGGTTCGTGCAGATGCGGAACAACAAGAAGCCTTGAATGGCGAAGTTCCCAGAGGCAAATTTGGGAAAGATCGAAAAAGAAAAGAAAAACCGAAAGGACGATAAGACGTGATTTCTTTGGCGTTCTTTTTCATGGAAATAGCACTTAACTTCATTTAATAATAAAAAGATCTTCTATGAAAAAGGTGATTGTAGCCCATCGAGGGTTGAGCAACCATTATCCAGAAAATACCTTGATTGCTTTCCAAAAAGCGTTTCAAACCAAAGCCAATTTTATCGAATGCGATGTTTATCTATCGAAAGATGGGGTGCCGGTTGTGATTCATGATCGTGATTTAAAAAGAACAACGACCGGAACAGGCTATGTGGATGAACAACCCTTATCAGAGTTAAAAAGCTATTCCGCAGGGTATCCTCAAAAATTTGGCAAAAAATTTTCAGATGAAAAAATTCCCGTGCTTTCTGAAGTTTTAGATTTGGTGGCCAATCATTCGATTGGCATTCTCATTGAGATCAAGGCCTGGGGACCTCCTTACAAAAGTAAATCGGCGGCCTCTTACAATGCAAAAGTAGGGCCTGTGGTTTATGAGTATGTTCTCAAAAAATATTCTAAACTCAAAGACCGAATGGTATTTATTTCTTTTGATCAGGCGATTTTACAATCTATTCGTCAGTTGGATGCATCGATACGTCTGGGGCCTATTTTTTTTGAATTGCCCGCGCATGGGTCTATGGCCGATGTGGCCCTTCACTTAAAGACCGATCTTGTGATTTTTAATAAAACGTTGTTAAAAATGCCTTCTGCTTTTGATAAAACAAATCGTGTCTGGCACATTGTTTATACGGTGTTACCTTCTGAATTTGAACAGATGGAACGCTATGACGAACTCACAGGATTTGCAACGAACGATGCTGACCTAGCAGGGTGTTGACAAAGTCATTTCAACTGCAAAAATCATCTTTGGCCTGCGACTGCGTCGAATTTCAGAAAAAGTCCTCAACGGGCTTCTGTGAGCCCGCTTCCGGGCTTTTTCCTCATTCTCCTTGTCTCGGCTCAAATCTGATTTTTTCGTCATGAAAGCACTTTGTCAACACCCTGCTAGGTGATTAAAAATTTCAAGCGGTATTGGTGTGGAGCTATCGGAATAGATGAATCTACGAGGAGTTCTTTATCTAAATTATCAATGGTATCAGCATCTTAGATAAGTTCTCCGGACCATAGTTCTTCCATAAATAGAATCCAGGGTAGAATTTCTATTCTACTGCCTGTTTTGGTTTCTACTGATCTTGGTTTCTTTTCATTGCAAACAATAATTGCCCTGCTTGGTTTTTTTTCATCCATAAGGGCCAGAAGTCCTCTCAGATCATTTTGCTTGATATGATCCGTTATTTTACTCTCGATATATAGTTCATCTTTGTTGATGATAAAATCAACCTCAAGGTCTGTTTTTGTCCTCCAAAAATGAAGGTCAAAATCTTCTTCTTGATAAGATCGGTAGGCCATTAATTGTGTATAAATAAAATGTTCAAATGATTTTCCAGCTTGTGCCCCTCTTAATTCTAAGATTTGAGTTTTTGCTAAATAATTAGCGATCCCCATATCAAATACATAAAACTTGGGTGTAGCAGAAATGGTTTTTCTTCCTTGCTTTTTAACCAGTGGGTTTAAAAAATATCCCAGGTGTGTATCGACCAAAATTTCATAATATTCTTTTACAGTTTTTGCGTCCACACCACAATCACTGGCAATATTATTATAAACAACCAACTCTCCATTACTGTAAGCAATAGAATCTAAAAATTTTGAGAAAGCACGCAAGTTTCGACTTAAGCCTTCTGCTTTAATCTCTTGAGTTAAATAATCTGCGACATAAGCCTTGAGAGATTTTTGATATGAATCATTAGGATAGATGGATGGCAAAAGCCCCCTATTCATCGCTTTCAAAAGATCGAACTGAGGAATTTCGGGAAAAACTAAAGGAAACATCTCATATCTCCAAGCTCTTCCTCCCAATAGGTTAGCATGACCTCTCTTTAATTTTCTGGCGCTAGAGCCACACAAAATGAAGCGAAGGTTTTGATTTTCAATGAGGGTATGTATTTCATCTAACAACAAGGGTACTTTTTGAACTTCATCAACGATAATAGGGTGTTGCAAGGCCATTGATTTTTTAAACAAAATTTCTTCGCGAAATCGAAAGGGTTCTTTTGTAAAAAGCAGAAAAACGTCTGACTCCAAAAGATCAAAATAAAGACTTTTTGGAAATTGAGACTTCAGATAGGTTGACTTTCCTGTTTGACGCGCACCCCATAAAAAAGCAGATTGTCTCAAGGGTAAATGAATGTTTAATACTCTCTTAAAAACTAAATCGGACTTCACTCCATTATAGTAATTCTAAAAAGGATAATAGTCAAGAAAGACCAGTAACGGCGCAGTCCACATTGAGCGCTTCTTGAAACGCTCTTGTATCAGGGGGCCCTATTTTAGGCGAAAAAGAGATTGCTTCTCAAATCGTTGCTATAAAAATTCTTCTTTCAGATTTTCTTTTCTTGTGCTCAAAGTTCCCATATACTTTCTTCCAATGAAAAAGCCTCTATTTCAAATTTCTGCCCCAGGTCGAATTTGCTTATTTGGGGAACATTCGGATTACCTTGGTCTTCCTGTTATCACCATGGCCATGAATTTATCGCTCACCATTTCTGTTTTTCCGCGAAAAGATCGACTGTTTAAAATAAAAATGCCGGATTTAAAACAAACAGATGAATTTAATCCTTCACGGCTATTGACCTATTCAAACCCCAGAGATTATTTGCGTGGCGCCGTCAATGTTTTGAAACGCAAAGGCTATCGGTTTTCGAAAGGGTATGATTTTATGATTCGCAGTTCCATTCCCATCAATGCAGGTGCTTCGAGCTCTTCCGCCCTGGTGATTGCATGGCTAAGAACGTTATTGGAATTAAATCAAACAGAAACAGCCTTTAATCCCTTAGAAATTGCACGGCTGGGGTTTGAAACAGAAGTTTTAGAATTTAAAGAAGCCGGAGGGCGGATGGATCACTTTGCTATTTCTATGGGAGGCCTCATCTATCATGAAAATCGAAATCCGAATTCAAAAAACTACCCCATTGAAATTATTTTTTTCCAGGGGCCGCTCAGAGGGCTTGTGCTGGGAGATTCCTTAGAACCTAAGAAAGATACGGTCGGCCATTTGAAACAAAACAAAGCAGCCGTTTTGGAAGGGTTAAAACAATTTCAAAGCAAAATTCGTGATTTTCAGATTCAAAAAACAGCTCTTTCGGAAATTCGCAAAAAAATAAATATTCGAGGGGCAGCCTTACAGAAAGCATTTGCGACATTAAAAAATAGAGATATTTGCCAAAACGCAAAACGAGAATTTATCTTTCAACATAAAGGATGGGAGAAACGAATAGGTGCATTGCTCAATGCCCATCACCTTATTTTAAAAAATGAGCTTGAAATCAGTACGCCTAAAATTGAATCCATGATTCGCGTTGCAAAAAAAGCTGGGGCGTTGGGTTGTAAAATCAATGGTTCGGGGCTCGGGGGCACGATGATTGCTTTTGCCCCGGGACGAGAAAAAGAAGTGGAGAAGGCATTAAGACGAATTGGAGCAAAAGCTTATATCTTGAAACAGTCTCAAGGCGTACAAAAAAGATAATTGACGTGTTTGGCTAAAAAACGAAAGATAAGTGGCGTAAGGCCCTTCCAAAATATCTCTGAGGTGGCATAGCATTTCAAGCCTCAGAGATATTTTGGAAGGGCCAAATTCCAGTTGTTCAATGAGCATGTTTGTGATTTAAAAAAGCCCTCATGGTTTATAAATCTCTCCTAAAAGCAGCAAAAGGCGATGTGGTACGCCCAACCCCCATTTGGTTTATGCGTCAGGCGGGGCGATACCTTCCCGAGTACAGAGCGCTTCGAGAAAAATATTCTTTTTTAGAAGTATGTCAAACGCCAGAATTGGCTGCCGAAATTTCTCTTCAACCCTGGCGGCGGTTTGGTGTGGATGGCGTTATTTTATTTTCAGATATTACCGTGCCTGCCCATGCTTTAGGGATGAATCTTTCATTTGAGCCGGGGCCTTGTTTTGAGTCTCCCATTCGAATCCTCAAAGACGTTGAAACTTTAAGGAGGGCAGATCCCAAAGAGCTTTGCCCCTCTGTGTGTCAGGCTTTGCGTTTGATTCGAGAAGAAGTGGGGAGCAGCGCAACCGTCATCGGATTTTGTGGGGCTCCTTGGACGACCGCTTGTTATATGGTTGAAGGCACGCATCGACCCGGTTTTCCGACGGTGATGGCGATGGTTCAACAGAACCCAGAGGTTTTGGAAGCGTTACTCGAAAAAGTAACGTCTTTTTTAATTTTGTATTTAAAGAGGCAAATAGAAGCAGGGGCCGAAGTGATTCAAATTTTTGATACGTGGGCGGAGGTGCTTTCTGAAAAACGCTATCGCGAGATTGCATTTTCTCATCTTCAAAAACTTCTCGATGCTATTTCAGATGAAGTTCCCGTTATTTTGTTTATGAAAAACACGCAGGCGTTTTTTCCACTCTTGCAACACTGCCATGCTGGTGTGATCAGTGTGGATTCAAAGACGTCTTTGATCCAAGCAAGAAACACTTTGGGCCGGGTGCTTCAAGGAAATTTAGATCCAGAACGATTGAGGCAGGGGAGTCTTTCAGAGATTGAAAAAACCACCCGAGAGATTTTACAAGAGATGAGCGGAGCTGCTCATATTTTTAATCTCGGTCATGGGATTTTGCCAGAAACGCCCTTGGCCCATGTGCATCGCGTCATTGAGGTTGTTCGATAGGATGAGCCATAACCCAGAGCATTTCATTCCGCTCATTCAAAAGTATAATGTTCAAGGCCCACGATACACGAGTTATCCTACGGTGCCGCACTGGTCCGAATCCATCGATGCTACCGTATTTGAAGATCAACTGATGTCCTTGAACAACGCCCAAAAACATGCGCTCTATGTGCACATTCCGTTTTGTGAAGCCAGGTGTCATTATTGTGCTTGTAATGTGGTTATTACCAAAAAGAAGACCGAAGCAGATCGTTACTTAGGCTATGTATTTCGAGAAATTCATAAATTGAGAGAAAAAGTGCCTAACCTGGCACTGTCCCAAATTCATTGGGGTGGGGGGACGCCGACGTATCTCACCGAAGCTCAAATTGAAAATTTGTTTTCAGAAATAAAAAAGTATTTTTCGGTGATGAGCGATGCGGAAATTTCAATTGAAATTGACCCCCGTGTTACGACAGCTTCACAACTTGAGCTCTTAAGGGAGCTTGGATTTAATCGGGTGAGTTTGGGGGTTCAAGATTTTAACGAACAGGTGCAAGCGGCGATTCATCGAAATCAAACCTATGCGCAAACCCAAGAAATTTTTGATCTCTGCCGATCGCTGGATTTTTTGTCGATCAATATGGACTTTGTCTATGGACTTCCATATCAGACGCAAGAAAGTTTTCAAAAAAATCTGGAACTCATCTTAGAATTAAAACCAGATCGGTTGGCCGTCTACAATTATGCGCATGTTCCATGGATGGTGCCTCATCAGAAATGGATTCCAGAGCCAGCCTTGCCGGATACGATTTCAAAAATAAACATGAACCTAGCGGCTTTGAAACTCTTCGAAGAAAAAGCATATCACCCGATTGGGATGGACCATTTTGCCCTTTCTACGGATGAACTTGTTTTGGCCCAAAAAGCGGGATCTTTGCGGAGAAATTTTATGGGGTATACCACCCAAAAAGAAGCGCCGCTCTTGGCCATCGGTGTTTCGGCCATTGGTGAATTTGGAAATGCCTATGTTCAGAACCTTCGAAAATTAGCGGCCTATTATGAGGCCATCGATCATGATCGATGGCCCCTTCAAAGAGGAATGGTGTTAACCAAAAATGATCTCCTTCGCAAAGAAATCATCATGACGCTGCTGTGTCAGTTGGTGGTATCTATCGATCTTATTCAAAAAAAACATGAAATTGATTTTTTTGATTATTTCCATGAGGAAATAGCCACGCTTTCGTCTTTCGAGAAAGATGGTTTGTTGTCTTTGACGAAAGAGCATTTACATGTTTTGCCTTTGGGAAGGTTATTTCTTCGAAATATGTGTATGGTGTTTGATGATTATTTAGAAAAAAATCAAAAACGGCATTCGAGAACTCTCTGATGGAGAAAAAAGCTGTTTTGCTCGTTAACTTAGGAGGGCCGCAATCGTTAACCGAGGTAAAACCTTTTTTAGAAAATTTATTTTTAGACCCCGATATTTTGCCCTTCAAAAGTAACCCTTGGGTTCGAAAACTTTTTGCAAAGACGATCGCTTTGCTTCGGGCCTCTACTTCTAAAAAATATTATCAGGCGATGGGTGGGGGATCTCCATTACGAAAGATTACAGAACTTCAAGCTGAGACACTACAATTTCAATTACAAAAAGTGGATCCTTCCTTTTCGGTTTATGTGGGAATGCGATATTGGAAGCCCAGTTTGGAAGAAGCATGGTGCCATATATTAAGAGATGAGACGCAATCGGTTGTCATTTTGCCTTTGTATCCCCAATATTCTTTTGCAACCACGCGATCGGCTTATGCGATCTTAGACCCTTTGATTCAAAAGTCTCCTCAAATAGCAGTCCAAAAAATAGATTCTTGGTATGAAGAGTCTTTGTATATTGATGCTTGGGTGGAACAGATTCGTGCAGAGATCGAAAGATTGCCGAAGCGTTTTCAAAACAATTATGATCTTATTTTTAGCGCCCATTCCTTGCCGGTGAAATGCATTGAAGAAGGAGATCCCTATGCTCGGCAAATTGCAGAGACCATTGCATTGGTTCTAAAATATTTGCCAGCGGGTGCGAGATGGCATCTTTCTTATCAAAGTCAAACCAGATTTATGAAATGGCTCATGCCTTCAACGCTCTCGGTGATGGCATCCATGACGCAGCGGTCTTCTAGAGCGGTTTTGGTTATTCCTATTTCTTTTGTTTCTGATCATGTTGAAACACTTTATGAGGTTGATGTTTTTTATCAGGCGAAGGCACAAGAATTAAATTTTGGATATTTTAAACGTATTCCTTCTTTAAATGCATCCCCCTTGTTTATAGGAGCTCTTCAAGCGGTGGTTTTACGTAAAAGGCAAGAGGTTCAGAGATGAGCATCTCAAAAGAATGTGTGGTGATCGGCGGGGGGATTTCAGGGCTTTCCTCGGCTTTCTTTTTAAAAAGAAGCGGGCGCGACGTTGCTTTGTATGAAAAATCGGATCGTGTGGGTGGTATGATTCACACCGTTACGAAAGAAGGTTTTATGTTGGAGGAAGGTCCCAATGCTTATATGGGGCACGAGGGGGCCATCTGCGAAATGATCGATGGATTGGATATTTCCTCTCAAAAGATTTTGGCACAGCCATTGGCCAAGAACCGATTTATTTACCGCCGAGGAAGAATTCATGCCGTTCCTCAAAACCCTTTGAAATTTATGATCAGCCCGCTGCTTTCCTGGAGTTCAAAATGTCGGATCTTGATGGAGCCTTTTCTCACCAAAGGGCGAGGGGAGGAAACCATTGGACAATTTTTTCAAAAACGAATTGGGCCAGAAGCAACACGTATTTTAATTGATGCATGGGTGTGCGGTATTTATGCGGGTAATATCGATGAATTGAGTGCCGAAGCGTGTTTTCCCCGTTGGGTGGCACTGGAAAGAAAGCATCGCAGTTTGTTTTTGGGGCTCTTCAAAGACAAAAGTCCAAAACGAGATCGTACCTTGTTTTCATTTAAGTCGGGGATGTCTTATTTGCCGAGCTGCATGGAACAGTGGTTGGGGAAAAGTATTTTTAAAAAACATCATGTGTTGAATGTTGAAAAAACAAAAAAAGATCACTACACCGTCATCCTCGAAAATGAACAAGGGGAGCTCGTCGTGGAAACGCCCACCCTTATTTTTGCAACGCCAGCTTATGTGACAGCGGAAGCCCTTCAGCATGTGGATGTTGCGATTGCCACTTCTTTGTTGCGAATTGCTTATGCCCCGCTTTGTGTATTTCATTGGGGGTTTCAAAAGGGGCATGTTCTTAAAAAATTGAATGGGTTTGGTTTTCTCGTGCCCAGAAGTCAGCGCAAAAGGACGCTGGGGGTCCTTTGGAATTCCTCTTTGTTTGAGCAGCGTGCCCCTCAAGACCATGTGTTGCTTACCGTTATGGCAGGAGGTGCGATAGATCCAACGGCGTATGCAGATGAATTATTGATGAATCAACTCTATCGAGAAATAAAAGAAATGCTTGATTTTCAAGGTCCTCCCGTGATGACCCATGAAAAGCGCTATTTAAAGGCACTGCCGCAATATCGATTGGGCCATCTGGCCATGCGGGCAAAGGTGGAAGACGCCTTAAAACAACACCCTGGCTTATATATTATTGGTAATTTTTTAGATGGGATATCTACGGTGGAGTGTATTGAAAAGGGTAGGCAGTGTGCTCTGAAGGCTGCGGGGTTATAGAAGTTTTCTCTTCGCGCGGTTTATTAATAGCCACTGATCATACCTCTCTAGGCTCGAATGCAATGCCGCCTGGAGAGATATGATCCGTGGCTAACCGTTGGGAATCTTTCATGCCAGTCCTTCAGAATAATCTTTGCCTTTTTTTATTGAACTTCTGGTTCCCTTTTTTTAAGCTCTTTCATAATCATTTTTTTCGTGTACTGTGAAACATTACCACTACATTGTGATTGAAGGCGTCATTGGGGTTGGTAAAACCACCCTGGTAGAGCTTTTAGCGAAAGACTTTCAGGCAAAATCCTATCTAGAGATCGTGGAAGAAAATCCATTTTTGGTTCAGGGCTTTTATCAAGATATTGAGGCCAATGCATTCAACACGGAGCTCTTTTTTTTATTATCTCGTTTTAAACAACAACGGCAGCTCAAAGAAGTTTACCAGCAATCATCCCAGCTTATTTTATCGGATTATTTATTTGCGAAGAATCGCATTTTTTCAACCTTAACGCTCAACGTGGCGGACCTCGAATTGTTTGATTCCGTATTTCATCCTCTCAATGCCAAAGTACCTGTTCCAGATTTAATTATTTATTTACGGGCCGATGTGGATAGCCTCTTGCGGCGTATTCAGCTCAGAGACCGTTCTTTTGAAAGAAAAATGGATCCAAAATACATTGTTGCTTTGGCCCACCAGTACGATGATTTTTTTAATCACTATCATCAAACCGAAGTCATGATCATTGATGCATCGGATATGGATTTTGTCTACAATCGAAAGTCTTACACACAGATCAAATCGTTGGTTGAAATGAGAACAAAAACGAAGGTATCGAAACCATTACTGGAAACAGGAGGTGTCTTATCATGAAGAAAAAATTCTTGGCCATTGCGGGCAATATTGGCGTTGGGAAATCTACGTTGACGGGACTTTTGAGCGCCAGGTTTGGCTGGAAACCGTATTATGAAGTTGTGGATACAAACCCATACTTAAAAGACTTTTATGAGGGGATGAAAAACTGGGCTTTTCATTTACAAATTTTCTTTTTATCGAAGCGATTTGAGCATCATAAGATTATGGTTGGTGAGCCTGAGACCGTCATTCAAGATCGATCGATTTACGAAGACGCCGAAGTGTTTTCGCGTAATTTATATTATGAAGGTAAATTCGATGAGCGGGATTATCGCAATTATTTGGCACTTTTTAATTGCATGACAAGTTATTTAAAGTCACCGGATCTTTTAATTTATTTAAGGGCGACGGTGGATACGTTAGAACATCGTATCCGAAGCCGAGGCAGGAGTTGTGAGCAAAATATTCCCAGGGACTATTTAGAACGTCTTAACCAACGCTACGAAGAATGGGTCAAAAATTATAAAATGGGTCCTGTGCTCATTGTGGATACTGAAAATTTAAATGTGGTGAGTCGTCAGAATGATTTGGATCAGGTGGCGGATTTGGTTTATCAAACCTTGCTCAAGCAGGATGAAAGGAAAGATTCTGACGAAAGAAATCTCGCAGAAATCATCTATTTTCCGCCCCCGACATCAGATCGTCTTCGTAGCGAATGAGTCATTATTAATTCATAAATCTGGTTTTTTCGTTATGAAAGCACTTTGTCAACACCCTGCTAAAAAGCGAGGCAATGTCTCCTCGCTTTTTTTTATTGAGGTCCCCATTTGATGGGGCTATAAACAGCGCCAGCCATATCGGGCGATTAGCTCAGGGGTAGAGCGCTGCCTTCACACGGCAGAGGCCATTGGTTCGAGACCAGTATCGCCCACCATTTTAATATTGGAGGTTCAGTATGATTCAGCAAAATTATATGCCACTGGGGTGGTCGATCGTTTCATCGTTCAATATTTCTAAAAAAACAATGGTTCAAGGGGGTATCATTTGTTGCTTTTCAGGGGTTATGGCTGGTCTTGCTCAAGTGTCCATTGATTTGCCTTTTACGCCGGTGCCCATCACAGGACAAACGCTCGGGGTGTTACTTGCGGGGGCTCTCCTGGGTTCAAAGCAAGGGGCACTTTGTTTGGCTCTCTATTGGATAGAAGGGATCTCGGGACTTCCCGTTTTTGCGGGAGGAAAGAGTGGGGTAGCGGTTGTCTTAGGCCCTACCGGGGGCTATTTAATTGGGTTTATAATAGCTGCTTATATTGTTGGATATTTTTGTGAACGGGGGATGGATCGAAGCTGGAAAACTTCTTTGGTCCCTTTTTTGGTGGGTTATTTTTTCATTTTTTTGGTGGGCATTTCCTGGCTTTCTTTTTTCGTTGGAAAAGAAGCTGCCTTGATGGCGGGTTTTTGGCCGTTTTTGCCCGGTGCGGTCCTCAAAATTTCCTTGGCGGGAATTTTATTGCCGAGTGCGTGGAATATTCTTAAAGCGCAAAGGTTTATTCTGTAAATTAGGGCTCTGGAAAGTTGAGTTTAATATTTCTTTTGAGTACATTTTCACGGGTTTCATTGCCAGCCCGATCTTGTAAGTAAATTTCTTCCAGCATGTATTGCCCTCCTTCGGGATGATCCGGAAGGGTAATGGTTCCCACATAACGTGTTTTGGCGACGGAGTTGTTTTTTTCTTCAGCTTTCAGGGTGCCTTCTTCTGGCTCAACTTGAATTGAGCCTTGATATCTTTTTCCAGATGGCGATCGGATGTACACTTGTCGCTCGTAGGTTTTACAAAGGCCACTTTCATCTTTGTCGGATTCAAAGCGAATTTTAATTTGAATTTGTGTGCCATTCTGATGAGGATCAATGACTTCGATGTTGTTGGATGTCATCTTGTCCATGTCAATGTGGATGGGGGTAGAATCCACCTGTTCAGAAGGAATGGTGAAAGTTGTGGTCGCGGTGTGTTCCAAATTAAAGTAAGCTCTGGCGCCAGTAGTGTCGCTTACCGAAAAGGAAGAAAAAAACCAAGGTCCCGGGACATCAAAAATGGAAAACGAAAATGAAATGATAAATACATCTGTTAACCCTTGGCCTTGAAATTGTATTCCACTAAATTGGCGATATTTTTTAGTGTCGGTTGTGCATGCAGCGCCCAATACTTGAGAGAGTTTTTTATGATTGGAGGGTTGGGGAATTCTCATCTCCACACAGATATCTCCCTGTTCATTTTTAGGAAGAACCTTGATTTCAATATTTTCAATCTTAATTTGAGGAGATTCGAAATTAAAATCTTGGTTTTCATTAAAAGTTTCAAATGTAATTCTGGGAGAAACATTTACAAAATTGCCAGCCTTATCTCGTGCTTGAAGATTTTCGGTTGTCCATAGACCTCCCGGGAACCCAGCGCCAAAGGTAACTTGTCCTTGCGTGAATTGTTTTCCCTGATACGGTAAATGCAAGAGATGGGAAACAGGATACTTTAGATTTTTAATTTTAATGAAGGCAGATGCGAGATTGCTTTGAGTATCTAAAATAGGAATCTCAATATTGAGATGAGACGTTAAGGTGGGTGTTCCGATGGGGGTAATCGCAAGGGCCGATAGGTCAACGGTTGGGGGAGTGACATCTGGTGTGGGGGAATGAATTTTAAATTTAAATTGATCTGCTGTTGTTATTTCATATTCGATGCCTTCAAAAATATTTTTTAGAAATTCATGTTTAGAAGGACTGTCTTTTTGCAAGTACGTAGGATTGGTGACATAAAAAGAAAAAGCATAGGAAAAGTCATCTTCAGGGGTCGCAATAGAAAGGTCTTTACAGAGGCCATTTTGGCAGTTCGCCTCTTCTTCTGGAATGAAATCATAAGAAGTAGAAAATAAGCCAGGCATATGAGACCAAACTTTGCGTGCGCCATCCAATCGCCATTGGCTTAATCCGAACCACTTGGCCATCAGGGGTGGAGATAAAACATACCGAAAGTAAAAAGAACCGATCGAACGTAAAATCTCACCCTCGATGCTGTAGAGGGGGCGTTCAAAGGTTGCATCTGTGATTTCAATCCATCCTTTTTCTTCGTGGACAGAGGTGGTTTCTTCAGGTTGATCTAAATTCACGGTGCCGGTAGATCTTCGAACAAATCCAACCACCTGGGGTAAAAAATAAAATAGTTCGGGCAGGTCAACGAGCACATGATGAATACGCTGTAATTCTGTAAGCGTAAAAGGTTGAAATTCTGCCGAAGGTTCTAGAAAATCATACCCAAATCGCATTTTTAAATAATTTTTAAAAGAATTTTCTTGGATGCAAAAGGTGTTGATAAAAGCCTTTAAAAAATGGTTTGAAAAATTTAAAGAGGGTCCGGGAGAAGGAAGTTCATCGGAGAGCCGATACATGTGAACGCTCTCATTTTGGGATACCCGTTGAATAGGGTCTTTAAATTTTTCTCCTTCGGAAATAAATAAATATTTTTGATAAGGTGTTTCGCAAGTAAGGCCGTGAGATTCAAGATCTTCTATGAGTTTTCTTAAATAGGCACGATCATTGGGATCCCAAATTTTAAGATGGGTTTCCCCAACAGCAAAATCGAGAAGATAAAATCCCCGTGTTTTAAAAAAATCATCTGCCCGTCCTATAGAAGAATGAACGACGACGATCCACCAGAAGAGAAATAAAAGTCCTTTTTGAATTCTCATGGAGCTCCTCTCATGGAAATGATATTGGGATGGGCGTTTTGAAGTGTTCGCAACAACCATGAAAATTTTAAAAGACTGGATTCATAGATGGTTTCCTGGGAAAGGGGGATGCCCTCCATGTTGATGAGGACGGTTTTGCTGGGAATCCAAGTCGCTGCATAGTCTGAGAATAATGTGGGGGCAGCATGAATCAAGAGGGGAGCTTTTTGTAAAGCTGGGGTTGCAGAGAAAGAGGGTCTATAAAAATGATTTTGCCAAACCAAAACGCCGCAGTTGGTGGGTTTTTGGTCGGGGGCACGATACCAAGCATTGGTAAAGACCAAATGTTCGATGGTTAAATATTCTTTGATGGGATCTGTGGTCCAAAGGGTTGTATATTCAAATGGCCTGGGCAGCTCCATCTTTTCGAAGGTGTTTCCTTTTTTAAAAATAAATAAATCTTTTTCAATTTTTTGATTTTCTTTCAATTGGGCAAGTGTGTAGAGAGCAGACTCAAAATCAATCATAATGGCTTGATCAGATCGGTCATTTTGTAACCGGACCACTTGATGGCAAATGCCAAGGACATAGCCTTCAGATGAAAATAGGGGGGCACCGCTAAAGCCTGGACCAGATTCAAAAGTAGTGAGATGGCGTCCAACGCCCCATTGGCTTATAAAGGCCTCTAAAACAATGCCCTCTCGCTGAGTTGGAAGTGCCCGTGCATATCTTGGAAAACCTGTGACGGTAAAAGCCTCTCCGGCTCTTATTTTTTGAAGCGCCCAGGTTCGATGATCGACATAGATGTGAGGAATGGTTTGATATAAAGAATGAAATCTATTTATTTCTGGATCTACCAGTTTGATCAGCCCTACGTCCGTGAAATCATCTTTGGCAATGGCCACTGCAGAAAAGAAATTTTTTTCCATTTTTAGATCTTTGCTGAGGAGTTCCACTTTAAAGAAAGTGTTCTCTTGAACCATATGGGAGTTGGTAACGATATACCCTTCTTCGTCTAAGAAAAATCCTGTGGCTTTTGTGCCATGATCTCCTTCCAGCCGGACAACGGGAAGAAGAAATGCATGGGTAGGGTGGGCAACGGAATGTTCAATGAAAAAATCAACGAGATCTTCATAGGAAGTATTGGGATCGAATGGTATCGTGACGAGACCTGATTCCAAAGAAGAAGGTACCGGTGTTTCTGGAAGTGTGATCTCTATCGTTTGAATGTGACGATCTTTTAAATTGGGATGGTTTAAGGCCTCTGTCAATAATTCTAAAAAACAGGGGTAAGAAGGGTGCTGCTGAATGCTTTCAAGAGCGGTAATGGAAATGTCGCTTGGGTGCGCTGTGCCGAAGGCGGCAAGAAGTAAGAGAAGGGGGAGTAAAATTAAAGCCCGTTTCAAACCCTTCATTGGGACTTCTTATATAAGGTAAAATGAACTTTCTCAATAAAAATCACAATAGCTCCCCCTGCCCATACCACTGCATGCTCGAAATCAATGCCGCCTGCAGTGGTATGGGCAGGGGGCCTATCGAGATTTCCATTTTTTAATAATGGGGACCATACAAGCTAACCATAAGGAAGCGGTTATCCATGATCCCCAGGAGAAGAAGGGTGTGAGCAAAAATCCAGTCGTTTGAATTCCTGCAATTACCAGAGAGATGAAGCCTTTTCCAGCCCTGTAACCGACAACATCGATGACTTCTTTGGCACGATAACGAACATCGAACGAAAAAGGGATGTACAAAATTTCTTTGGCCGATCTAAAAATAGAATAATCAATCGATTTAAAAAGTAAGAACGAAAGGGAGGCCATCTCGAGCGTAGAAGATTGAATTAAGTAAAGCGTACTAACGACGTGAACACAAGGAATTCCGATGTGAATCCATGTTAAAGGGAACAAGTTTAAGATCAAGGGAGCCCCTACAAATTGAAAAAAAGCGGCAACCGAATTGACTTTGGCATAAAAATTTCCCATGTAAGCTGCTTGTTGATCCACACTGTGAATGCTTTGTGCTAACGTGTTTTGAAAGGTTAACTCTAAAAATGTGGATAGAATTTGGGTGAGGACCACAACGAATAATAAAAATGTTAAGAGAGGAAATTGTTTAAAAAGACTTAAATGTAAATGCCCTTGATGCCCGCCTTTTTCGGAAGGTTGAGGTTTCGGTTCTCCACACAGGTGATAGGCGATATCTGAAAAAATTAATGCTGGAAAGAGCAAGCACCCACTGATGGCAACAAGATGGGTGGTGCCCACGAGCTCTGCAAAATGCCCCACGCCCAGACCACCCAAAATGGCTCCAATCCCACTCAAGCCGGCAATGGGGCCATTCATTTTTTTAGCTTGCGGCTGGGTGAGGGTGCTGTTCAAAAAAGACCAATATTGCTCAATCAGAATCACAATATAAGCCTGACGAAAGACATACAAAAAAGCGCTTCCATAATAGAACTGCTTTTCAAGCCCCACGTAGGCAATCAAAACAGAAACGGCAGAAAATAAGCTTGAGACCAACAATGTTTTCCGGGGGCCAATGTGAGAAAGAACCCATCCATACATATAAATTAAGATCATGACACCCACGGGGATTATGGCCATCACCCAAGGCAAATTGTTGGTTCCAAAATGTGCTGTAAATAAAGCTGTGGAAGCGCTTCTTAAGAATTCATAGCTGATTAAGGAAAAGGCCGCGGAGAGCGCAATGCACAAAGCGCCAACATAAATTCTTGTCATTTTTTTAGTGTCATTTCAATAAAGGGGGACTATAACAACAGCCGAGAAAACAATGCAATATAGAAACATCCAAGGTACCGATTTAAAAGTTTCAGAGATCAGTTTGGGATGCTGGACCTTAGGGGGGCCCAATTGGAATTTCAGAGGAATTTCATGTGGCTGGCCTGCCGTTGAGGAAAAGGAAGCCATTCAAGCGATTCGATGGGCCATTGAAAAAGGCGTCAACCATTTTGATACCGCGGATGTCTATGGAGATGGGCATGCAGAGCGTCTTTTAGCGAAAGGCTTAGGATCGAAGCGAAACGATGTGATCATTGCAACGAAGATTGGATATTATAAAGGAACCGCAGAGCATCCTTATGAAGGGCTTCATGTAAGACATCAGTGTGAACAATCTCTTAAAAATTTAAAAAGAGATTATATTGATATTTATTATTTTCATAATTGTCAGTTCGGCGTACAAAATCAGTATTTACCTGAAGCTTTGGAAATGATGCATCGTCTTCGAGACGAGGGGAAGGTGCGTGTCATTGGACTTTCAGATTGGTCAGAAGAAGCGCTCTGTAAAATGATCCCTCATATTGATCCCCAAGTCATTCAGTGTTGGGGCAGTGCTTTGGATGATCACTATATTCGAGAAGGGTCAGCGCTTCACACCATGATGACGGCGAGAAAAATATCGTACGTGGCGTTTAGCCCCTTAGCGCAAGGATTATTGCTGGATAAATATCATCCCTCAAACCCTCCTAAGTTTGAATCTGGAGATAATCGTTTGAATTCGAAGCGATTTTCAAAAGACTATTTGGAAAAATTAGAGCCCCGAATGAAAAAAATAAAAGAACGATTTGGAAGTTCCCCCGAAGCGTTATCCAGAATGGCGCTTCAATATCTATTGTATAACCCTCTGGTGGCATGTGTTATTCCCGGCTTTCGCAATGAACGTCAGGTCAAGTGTAATTTGGCTGCAGAAGACAAACCACTGACTGCTCAAGATGTTGAGTTTATTCAAAATACGCTTCAGGTCTAAATGGGGGCTGTTGGTAGCCTATATCTTCATTCAGGCGCCTCTCATTTTTTCGGCAGAACCCATTCCCATTGAGCTCAAAGATGTCGGTATTGAAGAGCATTTGGGAACACAGATTTCTTTAGATCGTTCTTTTCTGAACGAAGAAAACAAAAAAGTATTTTTGAAAGACTTTTTTCATCAAAAACGGCCCATCGTATTAACGTTGGTCTATTATCGTTGTCCGAATCTCTGTCATTTTTTATTGGATGGATTTACGGAAGTTTTAAAAAAATTATCTTGGACGGCTGGAACGGAATTTGACATTGTAACGATCAGCATTGATCCCACCGAAACGGCCGCTCTATCCTTAGAAAAAAAGAAGCATCGATTGGAAGTGTATGGCCGAAATCAGGCTGAGAAGGGTTGGCATTTTTTAACTGGGGAAGAATCTGCTATTCAAGCGTTGGCGCGTGAGGTCGGCTTTCAGTATCGGTATGATCCAGACCAAAAACAATATGCCCATGCAGCGGGTATTTTTATTTTAACGCCCGAAGGGAAAATTTCTCGCTATTTATATGGCATTTCTTTTCGCCCTCTGGATTTGAAACTGGCCTTGTTGGAAGCTGCACAAGGCAAAATTGGTAATGTCGTTGACAAGTTTTTGCTGTTTTGTTACCACTACGATCCTAAAGGCCGTAAGTATTCGATTTTTGCGAGGAATTTAATGTCTTTTGCAGGTTTAATCACGGTCTGTTTGGTAATCATCATGTTGATTGTTCTCTCTAAAAAGAAAATGTGGTTTAGATAAGTTCTCATGCTTCCTCAGGCATCCAGTTCAGCACATTCATTTGAAATTCTGTTTGGGGTTATTTTTTGGTTTTCGTTGATCAGTTTTTTAGCTGTTTCTACAGCGATTGTATTTTTTGTGATTAAATTTCATCGTACGCGCAGAGATCCTTTTAAAACCCCCTTTATTCATGGCCATACGGTCTTGGAAACATCCGTCGCGGTTGGGTTATTTGTCGTGGTGATGATCTTTTTTATTTGGGGGTGGGCAGACTATAAAAAAATTTTAAATGCGCCTCAAGACCCACTGGAAATTAATGTCATTGGTAAACAATGGTTGTGGGAAATGGAATATTCGAATGGAAGAAAGCTCATCAATGAAATGGTTGTTCCAAAAGACGAACCGGTTAAACTTCTTTTTAGTTCTGCAGATGTGATTCATAGTTTTTTTATTCCCAACTTTCGTTTAAAACAAGATGTGGTTCCAGGTCTCTATACGACGTTGTGGTTTCAAGCCAGTCTTCTTGGGGAACATCCGGTATTGTGTGCAGAATATTGTGGTTCTGCACATTCCAAAATGTTAGCTACCCTCAAAGTGGTTTCAAAAGAAGACTATGATACGTGGCAAAAGCAGTGGGAGAAGGCTAAAACGCAGAAGGTAGAAGAAGCCCAAGAAGATGCGGCATCCATGGCAGAACAAGGCAAAGGACTCTTTACGCAAAAAGGGTGCACGGCCTGCCATACGGTAACAGGTCAAAAACTGATTGGGCCACCGTTAAATGGAATTTTTGGAAAAGAAGTAGAATTACAAGATGGCAGCAAACATTTTCGAGATGAAAATTATATTCGAGAGTCGCTCATGACACCGGGAGCAAAAATGGTGAAAGGGTTTGCACCACTGATGCCCACGTTTCAGGGGACACTTTCAGATTCTGAAGTTAATGCGGTCATTGCGTATCTCAAGAGTTTAAAGGAGTAGGGAATGCATCAAGCCACACAGGGCCATGGAAATTATTTAACCGAAGGTGGATTTTGGAGTTGGTTTACGACACTCGATCATAAACGGATTGGGGTCATGTACTTATTTACCACCCTTGCCTTTTTTATCGTGGGGGGGCTCTTTGCTGTGCTTATTCGCTTGGAATTATTTAGGCCTGGCAATTTGTTTTCACCAGATTTGTACAATCAGTTGTTTACATTTCATGGGGCCATTATGATTTTTATGTTTATTATCCCCATTATTCCAGCGGCCCTTGGAAATTTCTTTTTGCCGCTCATGATCGGTGCCAAGGATGTGGCTTTTCCACGGCTTAATTTAACAAGTTATTATCTGTTTATCGGGGGTGCGATGCTGGCGGTTGCTGCTTTATTTTCGGGGGGGGTGGACACCGGGTGGACTTTTTATGCCCCGTATAGTCTTCGATCTCAAACCGCCGTTATTCTGGTTACGCTCGGTGTTTTTGTGATGGGATTTTCTTCGATTCTAACGGGCTTAAATTTTATGGTGACGATTCACAAACTACGAGCCCCAGGCATGACCTTTCATCGCATGCCGTTATTTTTATGGGCCATTTACGCGACTGCTATTATCCAAGTTTTGGCAACACCTGTGATTGGCATTACGGTGCTACTCATTGTCATGGAGCGCGTGCTTCAGATTGGTTTTTTTGATCCCAAGCTTGGCGGAGATCCCGTTTTATTTCAGCATTTTTTTTGGTTTTACTCTCACCCGGCTGTTTACATTATGATTCTTCCAGGGATGGGCATTATCAGTGAAGTGGTGACCGTTTTTTCTCGTAAGCATATTTTTGGATATGTTGCTATTGCTTATTCTTCGTTAGCGATTGCCTTCATTAGTTTTTTGGTTTGGGGGCATCATATGTTTGTGAGTGGGCAGTCTCCACTGGCCAATTTGTTGTTTTCGGTTCTTACCATGATGGTTGCGATTCCAACGGCAATCAAAATTTTTAATTGGACGGCGACCTTATATAAAGGGTCTATCCAACTTCAAACCCCAATGCTTTATGCACTTTCTTTTTTATTTTTATTTACGATTGGGGGATTAACGGGTTTATTTTTGGCGACACTATCGGTCGATGTTCACTTGCACGATACCTATTTTGTGGTTGCCCATTTTCATTATGTCATGATGGGCGGAACGGTCATGGGGCTTTTGGCGGGAATTCATTATTGGTGGCCAAAGATGTTTGGACGCATGTATCCCGAGCTTTCAGGTAAAATTTCATGCTTTCTCATCTTTTTAGGATTTAACGTAACATTTTTGCCGCAATTTTATTTAGGAAGATTGGGAATGCCCAGACGTTACGCCGATTATGATGCTTCGTTTACAACTTGGAATATGGTTTCAACGATTGGGTCTTGGTTTATTTTCGCAGGTTTTTTGTGGATGTTTGCATATTTGATTTGGTCTTTATTTCGAGGAGAAAAAGCAGGTGATAATCCCTGGGGAGCAAAGACGTTAGAGTGGCAAACAAGCTCGCCCCCTCAGGTCTACAACTTTGAAAAAATACCAGAAGTGAAAGAAGGACCTTATCACTATGGAGTGATGAAAACAGAATGAATACACAAGCTGGATCTCATAGCGTTCCCCATCACTTTGAAACCGCTCAGCAGGCTTTTGAATCTGCAAAGCTTGGGATGTGGTTATTCTTGGTGACTGAAATTTTACTTTTTGGCGTATTGTTTTGTATTTACATCATGTACCGAGGGCTTTATCCAGAGATGTTCCATGAAGCCAGTTTGCATTTGAATCGCGTGATGGGGGCCACCAATACGGCGGTGCTTTTGATCAGCAGTTTTACAATGGCCATGGCAGTTCATCGCGCCAAACACGATGACCGCGTGACTGCCGTTCGAATGTTGGCAATTACTTTTTTTTGTGGCGTCATTTTTATGACGATTAAATATTTTGAATATACGCATAAAATTCATGAGGGACTGTTACCCGCAGGGATGTTTTCGTATGATCATGTGACCCATGTGAAAATGCCGCTCTTTTTTTCATTGTATTTTATGATGACGGGTTTGCACGGGATTCATGTACTGGTTGGGATGGGGCTTATTTTGTGGGTGATGGTCAGATGTCAACGAGGTGCTTTTGGCCACGCGTATTCAACCCCTGTGGAACTCACAGGCATTTACTGGCACTTGGTGGATTTAATTTGGATTTATTTATTTCCACTTTTATATTTGATTGGATGAAATATGTTTGTTTCTAAAAGTCACGAAAAAAAATACGCAGTGATCTTAATTGGCTTATTGTGTTTAACGGTTATGACGGTTTGGGTGTCTTATTTTGATTTCGGTGTTTTAAATATTGTTGTGGCCATGCTGGTGGCAACGGTCAAGGCAACGCTGGTAGCGCTTTTTTTCATGCATTTGTATGAAGATCAGCGGGTCAATCAGGTTGTTTTTATTTCTGCCTTTATCTTTCTTGCACTCTTGATATTGCTGATAGGATCAGATTTGTTCTTCCGCCCAACACCCCAATCGAAATATTTTCATCCAGAAGACGTCTCAAAACAATTTGTAGAGAAGAAGCATTCAGGAAATTTTGAAATACCTTCTCAGCTTTTAATCGAAGAGGGGAAAAATCTTTTTGAACGCTATTGTGTGGCCTATTTTCCTTCTTCTTATGTTTTTCCTCGCGAACGGCAAAAAATTTATGATCTGATGACCCATGGCGATTCAGCTTCTCATATTCCTTCTTTTTCAGATTTGGGTGAAAAAGAGCGCTGGGCGATCACCCACTATCTATTTTCTAGGCTTGAGAAGTAGGTTTTTTAGATATGAAGTTTAACCGACTGTTGTTTCTAACGATTATGGTTACCTTTGTTCTCATTGTCTGGGGTGCCGTGGTGAGAAGTTTTGAGGCTGGGCTGGCCTGTCCAGATTGGCCTTTGTGTCATGGCAAAATAATTCCACCATTTGAAACGCTCGTTTTATTAGAATGGACCCATCGTTTGTTGGCAGCGCTCGTTTCTGTGCTTACGATCTGGATGGTTGTGGTTGTTTTTTGGAACGTTGAATTTAGGAACACTCTTTGGAAATCAGTGCTCTTGGCCTTGGTGGTTTTGATATCCCAAGCGCTGTTAGGGGCGATAACGGTAAAAGCTGAACTGAAAGCCCATTGGGTGGCATTTCATTTGGCGATTGCAATGTTTTTTCTGCTTATTTTGCTTTCAATGTTTTTAAAATTAAAGGGTGCAAAATATCAATGGTATGAGACCGTTTCGGTTTCTTTTCGCAGGTTCTTGACGTTTGGCTTATGGGGGCTACTCTTTGTGATCTATGGCCAGATCGTGCTTGGAGGCTGGGTGAGCGCTTCCCATGCGGGGCTGGCTTGCCCCGATTTTCCTACGTGTTTGGGATCTTTTTGGCCTGCCTTCATCGGGATGGTCGGCATTCATTATGGGCATCGATTGTTGGCCTATGTTGTTTTGATCCTTGTAGGATTTTTCGTTTGGATAATCTATCGCCAAAAACAGTTTGATCCCAAATTCAAGAAAGCCATGGTGGCTATTTTAGGGATGGTGGTTGTCCAGCTTGGCTTGGGCATTGGAAATGTTTTATTTGCGTTGCCGAGTGCCATTCGTATTTTACATCTTGCCATGGCGACCATGATCCTTGCGATGACGTACGTAACGGTCTATAAGTTCAGTCATGCACGCTTATCTTGAACTGACCAAGCCGCGAATCAGCCTTTTATTTGCGATAACAGGCGGGGCAGCTTTACTTTTGGAAGGTACGCTGACTGTTTTGAACCTAAACTGGTGGTGGTTGTGTTTTGCATTGTTTTGTGTGGGGGGATCGGCCAATGGGTTTAACCAATATTTGGAACGTGATTTGGATGCGCAAATGGAACGAACTTCTAAAAAACGCCCTTTACCACTTAAAAAAATATCGCCAAAAGCGGCTTTGGTCTTTTGTTGGGGGCTAGGGGTGTTAGGCTGTGGTTTGCTCTTGATGGTTGGAAATAGTTGGGCCTTGGTGTTGGGCATCTTTACCATCTTTTTTTACAGCGTTATTTATACGCTTTATTTAAAACCACGCACGCCCTACAACATTGTGATCGGAGGGATTGCGGGTGCGATGGCGCCACTGATTGCTTGGATTGCCATTTCAGAAACCCTTTCGTGGGAAGCTTGGCTGTTGTTCTTTATTATTTTTATGTGGACGCCACCCCATTTTTGGGCCTTGGCGCTCCATTACCAAAAAGACTATGAAAAAATTTCTTTGCCCATGCTCAATGTGGTGAAAGGTATTGCCGTTACTAAAAAACAAATTTTTCTGTATTCTTTGACATTGCTTCCTTTGACGTTATTGCTTTTGATTTCGCCTCTTTTGGGGTGGATTTTTGGGATGACCGCTTTGGTCGGTGGTGTTTTATTTATTTTTTTCTCTTACCGTCTCTATGGTTCGCAAGATGTTTTGGGAAGCTACCCCTTATTTGGGTATTCGATTTTATATTTACTTCTTCTCTTTTCTGCTCTTATGATAGACGCCAGTTTCTGATGATCCACCGAACACCATGATGACAAAAGAGTATTCTGAGGCACTTGCAGAGGCGTTGGCTTATTGTAGAAAATATCTTCCCCATCAAGGGCGCTTAGAAAACTTTATTCATCATAATACGCTTCATGCTTTTACAGATCGTCCATTCGATAGAGCGGTTTTAGAAGCTTGGGAACTCTATGGAAATATTCCTTACCCAAAACTCAGAGATTACAACGAATGGTTGGTTCGAGGGGAGATTGAAAAGCGGGATTTGTGGGAAATCATTGAAGCGGAAGTTCCAGGTGTTTTGAATAAAAACTTTCAAGTGGGTGCCTATACGCTTTCCGGGACAGAATTTTTGGAAGTGCTTCTATCGCAGAGTGCCCCCTATCGATTTCCATTTTTTGAAATGTATGGAAAGAAATTTCGCAAGACGGAAGCTGTTTTTCGCCACTGGAAACAAATTCTTTTAAAGTTTGCAGATCAAGGGAAACTCGATATTTGGATGCCGAATTTATGGAAGCGAACTTTTTTAGGGGGAAAATCACGCATTTTTCATGAAGCTCTGGACGAAACCCAAGGGCTGGTGCTTCGATGTTTATCCGCTTATTTTGATCGGGGGATCCGCCAAATAGAATTGCCTCACACCCAGGAAGGGTTGCTGGCATTTTTTTTCATCTACTTCAAGTGTGCTCCCCCCCTTGCCAGAAGTTGGCGAAAACAGCTCTCCAAAAATATTGAATTCTATAGAAGTCGGTATGGGGCCCAAGGGGCATCGGATGTTCTCTTGGATGTCTTAATGGCAGTCGGTATCCCTGCGAAAGAATGGAAACATTATTTATTTTCTATTGTGTATCGATTTAAGGGATGGGCGGCACTCATCCTTGCGACGGCAGACAAAGAAAGCCCGGTGTTTACCGAGTTTGTGGCGATGCTTTCTCTGTGTGAACTCAGTAAGATTCAAGACAATTATCACGGCCGCCTTGAAAAAATGGTGGAGGTTGGGAAAAAGCTTCCTGCGTGCCAACCCATTCAAAAAATTTATGAAAATAACTTGAGAGGGATCATTCGCCATTTGCTTTCCAAACAAAGCAGTGCCAGGGATCTTCTGCAAATTAAAGAAGAAGAGCTTTTTCAACTTTTTGAAGTGTGTCTTACCTTTCATAACTTTTTTAAACGCAAACTGTATCAGCGGGCATTAGATCAAAAATCAAACAGAGATTTCCTGATAGCGGTTGCCATGCGCCAAAAGAACCCTCAAGATGAAAAAAAAGTGCCACAGCCTAAATTTATTGCTTTGGGTTGTATTGACGAAAGAGAAGAATCTTTTCGTCGCCATTTGGAAGAGTGTGAGCCTCAAGCTCAGACGCAAGCAACCGCAGGACATTTTGGTTTGAATATTGAATTTCAGGCTTATCGCAGAACGCACTATCAAAAATTGTGTCCTGCACCGCAGACGCCTTTTGTCCGAGTCAAAGAAGTTTCTTCATCAAAGGTAGATCCGACCTTAGACAAGCTGGGACAAGTGATTTTCTGGCTGGAGCGGGCGTTGTTTCATCCTGTGTATGGAGCGTTGGTAACGCTGGTGGTCTCTCCCATCCTATCTTTCGGTTTTTTGGTGAGAGTATTTTTTCCCATTCCATACAAAGCTTTGAAACAAAGGGGCATCCAAAAACTTTTTACGAATCAGTGGAAGTCTCAATTGGTTTTGGAATTTCAAACACCTGAGGATGAGTCGAAATTGGTCAAAGCCATGGCTGAAACACTGATCATGGGAGGGCTCAAGCGTATTGAAGTTCCCTATGTTTTTATCGTGGGGCATGGTTCAACGAGTTTAAATAATCCTCATGAGGCTGCCCATGACTGTGGGGCTTGTGCGGGAGGAAGAGGGTGGCCCAATGCCAGATTATTTGCAGAGTTGGCAAATCGTTCTCACGTGAGGGCTCTGCTCGAAACTTTTGGGGTTACGATGAAACCACATTCTCGTTTTATTGGAGCCTACCACAATACCAGCAGCGACGATGTTGAATTTATGGATTTGCCGGAGCCATTGCCCCAAGCGCTTCAAGACATTCTCACTATTTTTAAATTGGCTGGTCAGAAAAATGCCATCGAAAGGAACAGAAGGTTTTTAGATGATAAAATTTTGAAAAATAGGGATCGGGCCAAGTCCAGCATTGTTCGTCGCAGTCTTGCGCTCGATCAGGTGAGACCGGAATATGGGCATGCCACCAATGCGTATTTGGTGATCGGCCCACGTCCATTAACACGGGGTTTGTTTATGGATCGCAGATCCTTTCTTTGCTCCTATCATTTTCACGATGACCCGGAGGGGTTGTATCTTAAAAATATTTTAAAGACAGTGGCGCCTGTGTGCATCGGTATTAACCTAGAATATTATTTTAGTTGGGTGGATAAGGAAGGGTACGGTTGTGGCACAAAAATCCCCCACAACATCAATGGCCTCAATGGTGTCATGAATGGATACATGAGCGACTTACTTCTCGGGTTGCCGCTTCAAATGACTGAAATTCACCGCCCCGTTCGACTCAAGGTTCTGGTGGCAGCGCCGGTATCTTGGGTGCAAAATGTTTTAAAAGAGTTGCCAGAGATCCATCATGAAGTTGAACATGAATGGTTTTATCTTTCGGTCTTAGATCCAGAAACGAAACAGTTGTTTTCCTGGTCACAGGGCGGCTTTCAAGAAGTTCGTATTCCAGAAGTTCGTTTTCCTACGTATGATTATTCTTTAGAGTATATCCAAGGCTCACGTGATTTCTTAGGGTTTGCTTTGAGAAAGGAAGAGGCATGCGTGTAGAGATCTTCTCAGAGCATTTTATGATGAGTTTGGCACTTTTTTTGCCATTCCTACAAGCGTTGGTACAACTTTGTGTTATCGCCATTTCTTCTTCTCTTTACGTTCGCCTCAAACGCGTGAACTTATTTTTTGGAGTGAGTTCCGGGAGTGTTTTAGCAGCGGTGCTGCTGTTTTGGGAAAGAGGGTCGCTGCCCCAGGAGCTTTCTCTTTTTAATTTTCAATTTGCGTTAACGAACATGGGGCTTATTTTTTGGAGTGTCAAAACAGTCATCCTGTGTTTAGCAGAAATTTTTAGCCTTCGATATCTTTTTCAGGAACCTGGCATGGGGAAGTTTTATTTTGTTATTTCCTTGTTTTCCTTTTCGCTGAACCTGGTCTTTTTATCAGATTCTTTTACGCTTTTTACCTTAGGATGGGAGCTCATGGGGCTTACGTCCGTGATTCTCATTGCCTTTTTTGATCGAAGGCGGGCTGCGGTTGAACGATCTTTTTTGACGTTTCTTTTTTACAAAATGGGAGATTTTTTCCTCTTAACGGCGCTATTTTATCTCACCAATATTGCCTCGATTCATTCTTTTGGGGAGGTTGAAAGACTGGCACAGATGAAGGGTGCTTCGTTGATTTTGTGTTTGTTTGTTCTGGCCACCTTTGTGAAATCAGGGCTTTTACCATTTTCTTTTTGGCTACCTCGAGCGATGGAAGGGCCCACGCCCTCGAGTGCTCTTTTTTATGGAGCGCTGAGCTCTCATGCGGGTTTATTTTTATTGATGCGTATTCTAGATGCGGGTGGACAGATGACGGGCATGCCGTTGATTTTACTTCTGGGGGGCGCTATGTTAACGGCCTTATTTGCATATCTCATGGCGTTAACACGATCCGATATTAAAAGTCAGATTGTCTATTCAACCCTTTGTCAAATTTCGGTCATTTTTATTGAGATTGGCTGTGGTTTGAAAATGTTGGCGCTCGTTCACAGTATTTTGCACATGGTATTGCGATTTTTTCAATTTTTGTTGGCGCCGTCTGCGATTTATTTAGCCCACGAAAAGGATTTCTTAGGGGGGGCATTGAAAAGCGGTCATTCTGAGCACGAAGCCACGGGTGGCGAAGTGCGTCCGCTGGGGATCCTTCGGATCTTTGGTCCCAGAGGAGGGGACCGTTTCAATGGCCCGCTCCTCCATTGGGTTTGGTGGCTCAGCCTTCACGAGTTCTGTCTTAAAATTTTTTGGCGGCAAGTGGTCCTGGAGCCGCTGTTACGCTTGGGCCAATCTTTTCAAATTGTGCAGCGTTGGGTTCGCTATGGGGTGGTTCGGTTTTCTCGGTGGACGGTATTTTTACGTCCCACAACGCCCCTTAGAAAAGACATGATTCAGTTTTTCTTTTTTTTGATCATGATTTCATTGCCCGTTGTTACGGAAGGTCATATTACGGTTTCTTTTGTTGGGGTTCTTCTCTGTCAGGGGGTGGCGCTTGGTTTTTCACTGCTTTCCATCCAAGAAAAGCGCCTTTCACGGTCTTTTTTTAATCTTATTTTTTCAGGAACTTTTTTAACCATGAGTTATTACTATGCCATTGTTCCTGGGCACATTCAGATTTTTTATGCACATTTTTTTGCATCGGCTTTTGGTTTTTCGATGCTGGCAGGATTATTTATTTTTTTTCGAAATGCATTTGACTTACCCGATGGGCATGATTTTTTTGGGTTAAACAGGATTTCTCCCATTTTATCGGGTGTTTTTTCGGTGCTCATTTTATTTGTCCTCGGATTTCCAGGGTTTAGCACCTATTTTAGTTTTGAGCTTTTGTCGGCGGATTTATCCAGTGTTTCAGCCTTTGCAACTATTTCTGGGCTTGCGATCCTCAATGTAAATGCCTATTTGTGGTTTAATATTTATGCGCGACTTTTTTGGGGCGCCGCCCACGATTTCCAAGCTGTTCATATCTCTGATTTATAATCAGCACTCCAATTGAAAAAAAACAGCCCCAATCTTAGGGACTGTTTTTTTTCAATTGGTAAGTGTTAGAGAAAGCTTTTTCTTATGGCTTGGATGATTTCTTGGTTAACGCCAAGAGATGGTCGATTAAAATTTTAAATTCTGCATCGGTGCCTTTGAACATATGCTTATGTTTTTTACCATCTCGCTTAAGTTGTTTTTTCAAAAATTTTCGAATGTATTCATCCGGCTTGAGATCTGCTTTCATGACCTTATCTGAAAGTTTTGACAGATCTGGTGCTTCGATGTCATCCTCTTCATCCCCCCAGCCATCCCCTTTACCTTTTTCAGTTGGTGCTGGGGCCATGTTGTAGGCTTTTAAAGAATGACATTTTGTGCATTCTTGTTTTTTGAAAATTTCCAGAAACTTACTTTTTTGATCAGCCCCCCAGGTGTTTTCTGTTTTTAAGAGGGTTAAAAACAGAAAACCCATTCCCAGAAAAAGAGCCGATTTTAAAAATGAGAGTTTCGTCATGGCGTTCTCCTTTAGAACATGGCTCTGAAAGTCAGTCGAAATTCATTTTCATTCTCGGAATCATCGCCCTTGAAATCAAACGTTTCGGTTGCAATTAACCGAAGGTTATCTCTCAATAACCACGATGCATGTGTTACCAATCTTCTTTGTTCGATGTTTTTGACGCCAGGCGTTTCAAAGGCTTGGTTGATTTCATCCAGTTGGATGCCCAAGAGATATTTTTGTTTCAGAAGTTTGGTGACGAGAAGTGTTTCCCCATAAAAATGTTCGGGTTGATCTGTTGCCGCCAGGGTGAAATTTTCTTCATCTGCATAAAGATAGGATCCAATCACGTCCCAATCCTTCCATCGAATGTTGAAAGAAGGCTGAAAGCGGTAGTAAATATTGTTACGCTGTTCCGTTGCTGTGGACTTTGAATCTGTCCCACGATAAGCAAAAAAGGAGAGCGAAGATCCTGAAAATTGAGAATCTTCTTTGGCGACTTCCAGTTTTACAGAACCCCAATAATTTTTAAATTGGTTGACATCGGTTGTATTTTTCGCATTCCCAAAGCCCAACGCCCATACCCCTGGGCCGTAGTATCCATAATAATTAATACCGAATTGCCCCGAAGAAATTGCAACGGCATCTTCCGGACTGGTTGCTCCGGCAGAAGGTGCAACTTTATCTGCCATGCCTGAAACTTCTGGGAATATTCTTAAACGATTTGAAAAAGAGGTCCAATCTGTAGGTGAAATTTTTCCAACCTGAAAATTAATGAATTTATGATCCAACAGATTATGAAGTCCTAGGATAAACCAACCATGTTTAAGAGAAGTTTCGGCCAATTCCAATTCATCAAAGAAGGAAATGTTTTTGGTGATCGTTCCTGCTGTAAAGAGTTGGATCCAATTAAATTTACCAACCGAGACTTTATCTTTTTTTCTGCCATCTACCGTTAAATTATTAAATTGATAAGTCACCGGTGTAAGATTGATTCGTGCACCAAAAATATCTTCAAGATGGCCAATATCCACATTGCCTTTTTTCAGTTTTCCAAGCGTTCCTCCATCGGGTTCATCTGCATCTGGATCTTGAAACCCATTCTTCATAAAGCGTTCCCCATAATAATTAACTCTTGGAAAAGCCGTATGGCAGGTCGTACAGGACGTTTTATATTTTCGGCTCCATTGGCTGACCGCCTCAGCGTTCTTTACAGAAACAAAGCTCACCATAAAAATAGAACCAAACAAAACTGCAAAAAAGTTTTTTAATTTCATCATAGGGATCTCCTTCCTTCTTTTTCAAAAATTTAAAAAAAAATGACTTTATTCAGTGAAGCACAAAATGAGCGCTATTTACAACAGAAAGTGTACCCATAAATTAAAAGAAACATGACTGAGATCAATTTTTCGTTAAAATAAGGGGCTTAGATGCAGCCGGGGGTTGCGTTTTAACACCAGACCGTGCGATAATTTTTACCAAAAAATGGGTCCTAAACATAAAATGGGTGCTTTAAGCTTGATGATTGTTTTTTTGATCTCTCGGAATATTTTTTCTGCCCCCACCGTGGAGCTCAAAAAACGAACGGTTACTTTCAAAGCCTGCAACCTTTGTCATCTTAAAAAAAACAAGCGTTTTGTTCCTGCATCCAGAAAGTTAGAACGGGAACATGCCCATATTTCATCCCAACATGGGGGTCAAGTGTTGTCCTGCAATCATTGTCATGATATCAATCGTCATAATTTTTTAAGATCAACGCAAGAGGCGCCTGCCACCTTTGAAAATCCTTCATTCGTCTGTAAGCGCTGCCATATTGAAGCTTATAAAAATTGGGAACACAATATTCATGGGCGTCGTTCCGGTGGATGGAATTTAGATCAAATTCAATATCATTGTATGGATTGTCATGAGGCACATTCGGTAACCTTTAAAAAAATGAAGGCATTGCCGCCCCCTCAAAAACCCCATGATTAAGGAGGAAAAGATGGTCACTTATTTCAAATTTTGGTTGCGTATGTTTGAGACAGCATTTACGGGAAATCTAAAATATTATCTTTGGATTGGATGTTTGGGCGTCTTGGTCACGTTCGGTATTCTCGCTTACCTCAATCAATTCGTGCAGGGCTTTGTGGTGACGAATTTGTCGAATCATGTCAGTTGGGGGGCCTATATTGCCAACTTTACCTATTTGGTCGGGGTTGCCGCTGCGGCGGTACTTCTGGTTTTTCCGTCTTATATTTATCATCAGCAGGAGCTTAAAGAAGTTGTTTTGATGGGTGAGCTTTTGGCTGTTTCAGCGATGCTCATGTGTTTACTCTTTATTTTTGTGGATCTCGGCAGGCCCGATCATTTTTGGCATATTGTGCCACTCATTGGTCTTTTGAACTTTCCGACCTCCATTTTAGCGTGGGATGTGGTGGTTTTAAACGTCTACTTACTACTCAACTTACATATTCCAGGCTATCTTTTATATCAAAGATACCTTGGGAAAATTCCCATGGGGAAACATTATTTACCTTTTGTTTACCTTTCCATTGCATGGGCCATTAGTATTCACACCGTTACGGCTTTTTTATATGTGGGCCTAGGGGGGCGGCCCTATTGGAACACAGCAATCTTAGCGCCGCGCTTTTTAATTAGTGCTTTTGCCGGAGGCCCGGCTATTTTACTCATTATTTTTTATTATATCCGAAAATATACGGCGTTACAGGTGGCCCCTTCTGTCCCAGCGTATTTAAAAACCATTATGACGTATACGCTGACCGCTAATTTATTTTTATTTGGATGTGAAATTTATAAAGAATTCTACAGTCAAACGGTTCATGCGGCTTCCATGATCTATCTATTATTTGGTCTGCACGGGCATCGCATGTTGGTGGGGTATATTTGGGCTGCTATTTTGATGGAGCTCTTTGCACTCATCATTTTATTTACCCCTAGATTTCGCAATCAATGGAAAACGTTGAGAATCGCTTGTGTGTTTATCATTGTTGGGATTTGGATTGAAAAGGGCATGGGCCTTTTGATTCCAGGGTTTGTGCCATCGTCGTTGGGAGATATTGTTGAATACGCGCCCTCCCTGAATGAATTTTTTGTCTGTTTAGGGATTTGGGCGTTTGGTGCCTTGGTCTTTACCCTCATGGCAAAGGTGGCCATTTCTATTGAAACAGGGAAGTTGGCGTTTCAGTCAAAATAATAGAAAAACTGAGGAATGGTATTGAGCTCTTCCTTGAGCACAAACACATGCTTGGTTTTAAGGATTTTGGATACTTCGCTTTCTGGATCTAAAATATTTCCAAATTTTCTGGCACCTGTAGGGCAAGCCTCCAAACAGGCAGGATTTTTGCCTTCTCGGGTGCGATGTAAGCAATAGGTACATTTTTCCATCACCCCTTTTGGGCGAATGCGGTTACTTAAATAGCTTTGGTTGGGATTCATTTCTTCTTTGGGAACGTTAGGGGTTGTAAAATTAAAATGGCGTGCTTCATAGGGGCAGGCGACCTGACAATATCGACAGCCAATGCACCAATCATAATCAATGACCACCAAGCCATCCGGTTCTTTCCAGGTGGCCTTGACAGGACAAGCTTTTACGCAGGGTGGATTGTCGCATTGATTACATTGAACGGGCAAATAATATTTATCTTTCTTTGGAACTTCTCCTTCATAATATCTTGTTCCTTTTTCCAAATTCATCGTGCCACGATTCATTTCAATGACTTTAATATATTGAATTTGATTGGGGCCTCTGGTTGTATTATTTTCTTTGACACAGGCTTCCACGCATTTGCGATTGCCATTGCAAACCGATAAATTTAAAAAATAAACAAACTTAACGCCCGGAATAGGTTTTGGATCAGAAATCGTAACGGCAACGTCAAATTCTTTTTGAATTTCTTTCTGAATGCGTGCAAACACTTTTTCTTTGTCTTTGGGGGTCATTCTCTTATAGTGTTTTTGGAAAAAATTCTCCCACGTGAGGTTTCCAATGGCGGAGGCGGTGGATGGTTTCGAAACCGTTGCCAAGGCAGCGGTAGCGACCAATCCTTTTAAAAAAGCTCTGCGTTCAAATGGGGCATTGAGGTTGGATTCTTTTTGTTTTTCAGCTTCTTTTTGAACACGTTCTGTCCATTTTCGATGTTCTTCGATAATTTTATGTTCCAATTTGGACATATTATTCTCCTTTTTTGATTGGGTGCTTTCTTGGATGTTGAGGAGGTGGGAAGGCGGTCATTTTTGGAAATTTGGGATTATGGGCATCATGACAGTCCGTACAGGCGAACTTCGTTCTCTCACCTTTCCACCCGCCACTTACTTTGCCATGGAATGCTTGATCCCAGTCTCGTTTCACAATGCCATGACATTGTCCGCACAGCGTGGGAGCATCATTGTAACTTAAGAGGGTGCCATCCAATAAGTTTAAGGCATTGGGTTGTTGGTAACTGTGACACAAATAACAATTCCATACTTCGGGCATGTGTTGAAAGACCATCCCTTCATGCTCTTCCACTTTTTGAAATCGTTCGAGATCTTTTGGTGAAAATGCATTTTTTTTAGAAAGGGCAGCGCCATGACACACTTTACAAGGGTAGTTTTCTATTTTTGGGGTGCGGCGAGATATTTGAATTTGTGCCTCGGCAAGACTCGTTCCCAAAACAGCGCCAACCAACATCCACTTCCACAGGTTCGTCATAGAAATAACTGTAGCATTGGTTTTTCTTCGATGGGAAGTTTTTTCATGTGTGGATCAAAGTCCTGCAAGTTCTTGAAGCAAACGCCAATTGGTGAGCCG
Source organism: Deltaproteobacteria bacterium (assembly GCA_016198185.1). Taxonomy (GTDB): domain Bacteria; phylum Bdellovibrionota; class JACOXK01; order 2-02-FULL-40-11; family 2-02-FULL-40-11; genus JACQJD01. The sequence goes on along the minus strand of JACQJD010000085.1, from coordinate 11,460 downwards.
ATCTTCTTGGGAGCGTTTTAAGGTTTCACTGGGGTTTGCCTGGGGATCGAACTGTTTTAGAAAACGGCCCTCGGTCCGTGCAAAAGCAATAAAATCGATAGCTTCTTTTGTTTGAGGATCCGTGTACCAATCTTGGGTGGCTGCGGGATTGCCACGCAAAGACAAACGCTCTTTCATCGTCTGGCCTGCTCTTGGATCATAAATAAACAATGGGAAGGCGCGTGTGTACACGGCCAACTTGGCTTGCTTTCCGCCCGCATCATCTGAAATGCCATGTTCGGGAGGGCAAGGGGTGTAAACATTGACCAGAGCGGGGCCTTTGTATTCATTGGCCCCCAGGATGCATTTATAAAAATGATTGGAAAGGGTGGCGGTGGTTTGGGCAACGAAAATATCTGGATGCATCATGGCAATATTGGCCAGTTCTTTACGTCTTTCTGTTTTTCCATGGAGCCTTTTTCCGATGGATGACATTTTTGCGTTTTGAGCTAGAAAGCTCGCGGTGGATGCTTGGCCCCCCGTATTGGAATAAGCCTGCGTATCTAACACAATCACCTTGATGTCCATCCCGGAAGTAAGCATTCTGGAAAGAGATTGGAAGCCAATGTCGAGCATGGCGCCATCTCCACCGATGACCCATATTTTTTTATCTTGCCAGCCCATTTGATTCCACCGGGCACGAATGCCCATGGCATCTGCACAGGCATTTTCAAACAAGGAATTGGTCCATGGGACTTGGTAAGGATTGAAAGGGTAAGTAGATCCGTAAACGGTATTACAGCCTGTTGCTGCCACAAGCCCGATATTTTCTTTGCCATACACAAAACCCGTGGCTGCCAACATCATTCGAATGGCGGTGGTTTCGCCGCAGCCCATGCAATTTCCAGCACCGCCTTTAAAGAGGAGACTTTCCTCACAGAGCATCATATCTGGTAAAATTTTTTCTTGGATAAATGTTTTTGAGGTTGGAGGGAGTTTTTGATAAAAATCGTAGTTTCGTTGTGCCTCTTTCAAAATGACGTCATTTTTTTGAACCATCTTTAAAGCTTCATTTTCTCCACAGGCAACGACACACTCTCCGCACCCTTTGCATTTTGTTGGGTCAACGGTGATGTTAAAGAAACCAGGTTCCAGTTTTCGTTTTTCATAAGCTGTGAAATATTTTGTGGTTTTAAAATACTGTTTTTCAAGTGGGGAGCGCTTTTGGGGGTCCTCTACGGTTTGTAATTTGTCTTGCAGTGTGTGAGCTGTGACGACTTTTGCCAAAATAGCTGTGTCTGGACACTCTGTGACACAGGCCATGCAGCCCACGCACTTGTCTGGAATCAGCATGGGAATTTCTGGAGCAATGTGGCTAAAATCTCTAATGCTTGCCGTTGCGGCTGGAATGATGGATCGTGAAAGAGCTTCATCGGCGGGAAGTTCATCCCCCCGGCCTTTGAGATAAGCGCCTACAATATCTTCTTGGAACTCAGCCAATCCAAGGGTTGGGTCTTTTGGGGTCATGCCGCTATCTTTCTTTGGATCAAGCTTTGAGGAAGCTCGACGACTTCATGATACCCGCGCTTCACACATGCGATATTGTCTTGGATCACCTTAGGGCTTGCCTTGCTAAAATATTTTTGGATGGAACGTTCAATGCCTTCGAATAAGTTTTCTTCTGAAAGTTTGAAGCTTTGAATAAAGGGAGTGATTTTTAAGAAAATACCGAGCAGCACGATGCCTTGCATCCGTTGGATCAGTGAAGGTGAGGAAGAAATATCTTTTGCAATTTTTGCCGTATCTAAGGCAAAGACTCGAATTTTATTTTTTTGAATGAGTTTTTGTGCCTGGGGTGGAACATTTTTCCAGATGATGTGAGGTTGGGACTCATGGTTTTGAATAAAAATCATTCCTCCTTCGATCAATCCTTCGAGTGGGTTTCCCAGATTAAAAGCATTCACATCATTTAAGACCACACATTCTACATGCTCTAGTTCATGATGAGTCCGAATGGGTTCTTGTGAGATAGATAAAAAATAATTTGTGGGGAGACCTTTTTTCTCTGAGCCGTATTTCGGAAAAGCTTGGACGTAGAGGTGAAATAAATCAGCAATGACGGTAGCCAAAATTTTATTGGTGGTGACAGAGCCATAGCCCCCAATGGAATGTCCGCGCATTGAAAACGTACCCTTCGGGCGAATATCGAGATTCTGTTCCCCGGGCAGGGCTGTGGGGTGGTCAATGCCAATTGAAAAAAACTGACTATGATTTTTGGATTTTTGAAGCATCGAAAAAATTGCGGAAATATCAGATGGGCCGATGTTTCTTCCCCCCAGACCATATACCCCTGAATGAATGATGGGAATGTTTTGAATTCTTTTTTCAAAGAAAGCCTCAGCAAAAGCGGCTTTGATTTCTGTTGTTAAAGGATTGGATTGCATGAGTGGCACATCGACTCGCTCAATGACTGCCAGGGCTTTCACATTTTTTAAGGCATCTACGATTTGGCGCGAGGGAAAGGGACGAAAAGAAGTGATATGGAGCGTGCCGACTTTCACTCGTGTGTTTTGACGCAAATGGCAAGCTGTGGCGACGGCTGTTTCCATGGCAGAGCCCATGCCCACAATGGCAAAGTCCGCATTTTCTAATTCATAAGGATCGATGACGTCATATTTTCGACCGGTGGCTGACGTGAATGCCGCCATTGCATATTTGAGGGCCATGGGAATTTCGTTGTAGAAAAATCGTTGAGCCACTTTGCCTTTCATGTAGCTATCTTGGTTTTGAACCACTCCCGTTTGAAGGGGATGGGCGGGATTCATAAAATTAAAAAGTTTTTCATGGGGATTGCCGACATATGCTTTCATGAAGTCGGGTTCCGGAAAGTTAACATTTTCAATGGTATGACTTGTTAAAAAACCATCTTGAACATTCATGAATGGGGTATGGGTGTCTTCTGCGGTTCGACGTGCAATTAAAGCCAAGTCACAGGCTTCTTGTGCATTTCGTGCAAAGAGAATGCCCCACCCCGTGTCCGCCACAGCCATCACATCATCATGGCCGGCATGAATATTTAAAGATTGAGAGGTTAACGCACGCGCTGCGATATGAAACACGCAGGGCAATCGTTTTCCAGAAATGGTAAAAAGGACTTCTTTCATCAGGACCAAGCCTTGGCCAGAAGTGAAATTAGAAACGCGTCCTCCAGCCAAAGCAAAGCCTTCGCAACTGGAGGCAGAGCTGTGTTCGGATTCCAGTTCTAAAAAACAGAGAAGGTCTCCCCATAGATTTTGTTTGCCATTGGCCACAGAGAGTTCATAGCCTTGTCCCATATGGGTGGAAGGGGTAATCGGGTAAGCACATGCGCCTTGGGTGATATGTGTTTCTACCCAAAGGACAGCTTCGGATCCATCGGCGGTGGTTGGGATGCCAGGATATTGTTTCTGAGAACGCTCCATCATCATTTTTGAATCATTTTTAACATATTCGGTTGAAATTAACCTGAGAATACGTTTAAAGTCCTGACCTAGATCATAAAATTTATTTTTTAATGAAAAGGAGTATTTGGTTTGGAAGCCATATCTTTAGAAGCAGCCCAACATCAGATTATTGAAGCGGTGGCATCTACGCAGGATGTCGAAGACATACACGTCAGAGATGCGTTGGGACGCGTGGTGGCGTGTGATTATGAAGCACCTTTTGAATTGCCGCAAGAGGGGATTTATTCTGGAGCGCCTCTTTTAATTAAAAAGAATCGTTTTGAGCAGAAGAATATAGGGCTTTTGGCGAGTTTTGGTGTGGGGGAAATTCAAGTCTTTAGAAAACCACGTGTTGCCTGTTTTTCTGTGGGAGACGATTGGGTGCCCATCGGGCAAAAAATGGAGGAAGGGCAACGCTATCCTAGCAATGCCTTGAGCCTAGAACTGTTGTTTAAAAAAGAGGGATGTGAATTTTTAGATCTGGGAATTTGTAAATCTAACTTGGAAGCGCAAATGGAAAGTTTTAAAGATGCCAAAAATTCTGGAGCAGATTGGATCTTGGCCATCAGTGCATTTGCTGAGAAGGGGATCGTCCCCAGTCTTTTAGACTTGGGTGCCCATATTTATTTTCACAAGGTAAACATGAAGCCTGGAAAATCATCTGTCTTTGCAAAATTAGATGAAAAGTTTATTTTTGGTCTGCCGGGAGATCCTTTATCCAACCAAGTGGTTTTTTATCAACTGATGTACCCAGCCATTCAAAAATGGTTTGGGGAGGCGAACTTTTTTATTGAAGAAAAAAAAGCATGGTTGTCGCATGACATTACGTTGGAAAGTGTGCCAAAGTTCATGGTGGGTTTTCAAAAAGAAATTCGAGGTCAGTCCTATGTCCTTCCGTTTGAAGAACGTCTGGGGGTTTCAGCACTTTCATTGGGAGATTGTTTGATTCGGGTTCCTTCTGGAAAAGGGGTATTGGAAAAAAATAGTTCCGTCATGGTTCAAGCTTATTGACTGGAGCGCACTTTTCAACAAGAGGAATAAGCGCCAATCCAAATAGAGGATGTCCGTAGCCCATGGATGCGTTGTCATCCTGTGAGCGAGGCGCCTTAAATAGGCCATTTTCATCCATTAACCCCACTAAAGAATTTTTGGTTTTAATTTTTAATTTTTCAAGAACTTCTTTTTCACCGGGCCTATTTTCTTTCAGTAATATGTCAAGGGCTTGAGTGGCGTGGGGAATTGAAGCGGGTAGGTAGTAAGATGCCAGACGATCTTGCCCAAGATGAACGCCGCCACCCAACCAATGTTCAATGAGTGCTGGGAGCACCTTTACATAATTTTGAAGTGCTGCAATCAGATCTTTTCTGATGGTTTCTCGTTTTTGAGGCTCTTTTGTATATCGTGTCAGATGCACCACGATAGCTCGTGCGGCGCTCCCGCGTTCTGATTCAAAATTTTTATTGCTTTGGTATTTAATTCGCAAAGGATTTTCTGGATCGATGGATTCATTGAGAGCCTGCATTGCTTCGTTGTCTACGTGATCCAGTGTCAAAAGAGCGCTCGAAAGTGCGAAGGTGTTAAATGCACTGTTGCCATTGGCCGTGAGGGGGCGTGCTTTTAGATCTCGCCTGAGAGAATCTTGCGCCTTTTTTAACAGAGACTCGAGCTCATCTCTATGAAGTGTTGTTTTTTTTCTCAAAACATTTCTCAAAAATAGAATATAAAACTCTTTGCCATAGACTTGGGGGGAGTCGATCATGACAAGTGAATCCAAAATTTGAGTGGATAAATTTTTTAGATCTTCGAATGGAAAATCACAGCGTTGTGGGGTGAGATTTTCTGAGGAAAATGATTGTTCAGCCAAATGTGACACAATGTTATCTACGATGGGTTGCGCTGCTTTACAGAATGGACTGGCTTTTTCCAAAAATAATGCAGACATCCATAAAAGGGAAAATCCATAAGTTTCTCTATGGAAGCCGTAGGGGGGGTGTTTATAATGCTCATCAATCCATTGTGCAGAGTGATTCACAAGTTGACAGAGAATACTGCATAGATTTGGATTATGGGTGGGGGTTGGCTTTTTAGAGAGGACCTCGTCAATCTCATGAGGAAATGTTGTTCTAAGTCCCTCTAATACATATAGAATATTATTGCGATCGTTCGTTTGAGACGTTTCATAAAGTGCATCACTTAACTTAGGAATAATTTCTTTCGCATAAGGGCCAATTTTTCTTAATGCACGAGACGCGGATAACTTTATATCGTGGTCTGGATCTTTGGTGAGGGTATCTACGAGTGTGGGGGCAGCACTGTGGGCATCCGCTCCAAAGGTCTCTAGAGCTAAGATGGTTTGTTGTCTAATATGCCTATTTTTATCTTGAAGAAGTGGGATTAGGTTTGGAATGGTGATTTTGGCATATTTTTCCAATCTTGTGATGGCTTCGAGTGCTCTTACTTTTCGAGGGAGCCAAGGGTCATTCAGTGCATGAATTAATTCAGGGACGACTTGGGTGGCATGATCTTGAAGTTCATGTAAAACCTCCGTTGCAAGGTAGATATCCCTCTTATCTTGTGCATATAAAATTGCATCGACCAAAGTGGGAAGGATAATTTTTGCATGTTCTTGTAATTTTCCCAATGATGTGGCTGCTTGCTCTCTCACATGCGTATCAGGGTCCTGAAAAAGGACGTTTACCAATTGATGTATGGCTGCTTGAGAATGCTGTCCCATCCTTTGCAAAGAAAGGACAGCAAGTCGTCGCTGTTCGGGATTTTTATCTTGAAGTTGCTTTTGAAGCTGAACGAGCGTCTTATCCTGGCTATGCAACGCATAGGGTGAAAGTATGACCAAACCAAATGCTAGGATGATAAAGAAATGAGATTTCATCTATTACTTATCGGCAATCCGGAGGTGATTGATAGTGGGAATTATTAAAATTAGACTACCCAGGTTGTCCGAAAATGCCGTCATCCTGACCCTGAGCGAAGCGAAGGGGAAGGATCTCACCCTCGGAGATTCCTCGCACTTCGCCACGCGTGGCTTTGTGCTCGGAATGTCATTTTCGGGCAGCCTGGGTAGGCTAATTTTTTGTCCAATTTGATGTCATTGACAAAGGGTATATGTTGTATGTTATAATATACTTAATATGTATAATATAAAATGCAATTTTTTAGCACCTTTTTTGCAATATCGAAAAAAGTTAAAGCTTTCTGAGCATGTCTTATCCAAAAATGCTCATCTTTCGCGTTCGACCCTTCGCCATATTGAATCTCATCAAGCGAATGTTGGGATCGATAGCCTTGGTTGCCTTTCCGAAGCGCTTCATTTGGATTTTTACATTCTTGCGTCTCCTCCAATCTGTGAGTCAGACTTTTCTACAATAGGAGCTTCTTTTCAAATTATTCACGATGGTTTTTTATCGTGGAAAATATATTTTTTTAATTTGGTTGATGAATTTCGACGAACATTAGATGCAAAACTGCTCCTCTTGCCCCCTTCCCGTAGACTTGAATTTAAATTACAGGCGCTTTTGGCTTCCATTGTTTTAACCTTGTCCGATGAAGCCAAAATAGACGCACCTCCTTGGGCAAAAAAAAGATATTTTTTGAGAGAACCTTGGTTCGTTTCTGAAACAGAAAGTCTAAAAGCAACGTCTATTTTAGAATCCCCCCTTTATTTTAGATCCAATAATATTTTTGTTCTCGGTAACTTTTTGGAGAGAGCCTAATGCTGACAGTAGAAAAAATAAAAGAGCTATTTGAAGCGCTGAATGAGAAACTTAAATTACGAGGAGATATTGGAGAAATTGGAATCATAGGGGGTGCGGTCATGTGTCTGGTCTATCAAAGTCGAAAAGCAACGCGTGATGTTAATGCAATCTTTAAACCCACCCATGTTATTCGGCAATGTGCTGCGGAACTTGCAGCCTCCTATCATTTACCCACCGATTGGCTTAATGATGCCGCAAAAGGGTATCTTCAAAACACGTTTAAAAGACAAGACGTGATGAATTTATCTCACCTTCGAATTTGGGCGCCAGAGGCCGAGTACATGCTTGCCATGAAATGTCTCAGTGCGCGATGGGACACCCATGATCGAGAAGACGTTATCTTTTTAATTCAATTTCTAAAGATAGATTCTGCTGAAAGAGTCTTTAAATTAATTGAATCCTATTATCCCAAAAAACAAATTCCCCCAAAAACACAATTCTTTATCGAAGAAGTCTTTGATCCGAAGGAGAAGAAGCCATAAACAGTGCTACAGTTGGGTGGATGCGGAGAAAGGAGCGATGTCCAACTTGGCATCTGACTCATCCAACATTTCTCTGCCAGACTTACCAGCTTTCGCCCTCGAAAACACGGGCTGGTCCTATGATTCACAAAACTGGGGTCAGACATTTAAAGTATTGAAAAACCAGATACGGTTATTTTAGATTTTTGATCATTGAAAAAGAACAGGTTTGAGGTCCTGCTCAAAAGCTGAAAGAAAACCACGTCCGAGAGAACCTTCTTGGTTGGATCCCCAGCAATAGACATCATTTGAAACAGAGACCGCACAAAATCCGCCATTAAACGCACTGAGGTCCTTGGCCTTTAATGGCTTCTCTCGAAGCGAGATTGATAATGGTGAAGTGCTACAGGGTGTTACCAAGGACGCATCGCTGACACCGTAAACGCATCGTTCCTGGGAAACATTGGCCAATTGACCGCCTAGATTATTACCGCGGCATTGAATGGTTTGATCTTGAAATAGATAACATGTGGTTTGTCCCGAGAGCGCCACTTTACGTACGTCATGAACATCGGAAACACGTGAAAGTTTCTCACTGCAACTAAAATCCCCCAAGATCTTATTGGTTTTAAAACCGAATGCAGAAAGTGGATCTGCGCCACTACAGTAGACATGGCCATCTGTGGTTGTGACGCAGTGCGTGTATTGATCAATTTCGACATGCTGAACCATTTTATCTTTGGGCAAGGCTACATGCACAGGGGCTAAGTAATTTGTGGAATGACAGGGAGAGGATGTTTGATTGCCCAGTTGGCCAAAGTCGTTTCTTCCAGCACAATAAAGTTTATGATTCTTGACAGCGCAAAATCCGCCAAGGCCACCATAAATTTGCGTAATGCCTTCATCCAAAACTGTTCCATCATTGGCAGGCTGAAGCACGATGGGAATTGCTTGCAAAACGCCATCTAAAATATTTTTTTGAGTGCGTGCAAGATCCCAACATTGCATTTCGTTATCTCTCAACACACATCCCATAAAATCTGTGAGGATGAGATCTGTGATGAGATCTGTAATGATGTTTGTTTTTCCTAATTTTGGGTTTGGTAAGACATGTGTTCTGGGTGTTAAATCATGTACCGTAGAGGAAAAATTGCCCCAACATTTAACAGAGCTTCGTAAAACCAAAGATGAATCGGTGCTCAGCGTTTCAGGATCAGTATGATCCAGGATCGCACATGCACCAAACCCTGCCATTACAACTTTTCTCACTACGGTATTCATACCGCTTAAATTGGGTACAATTTTAGCATCATGGATGGCCTCTATATCCTGTATTGATGTTCTGCCGCGATCATCTGAACCTGCATGGTAAAAAGGTGCAAAGGGTACATGGCAGGTACCCTGACCCAAATTCCCATTGATATTGGATCCCCAACAATATAACTCGCCGTTTCGAACGGTACAGACTGTGCCATGTGACCAGGCACCATCTATGATTTGGGTGTTCAAGACATCTTTTCCTTGCCCATAGGCAAATGTCGATAAAGTCAATATCTGAGCAAGGGTGATATAAAAACGAAACATGTGCGGGGTTTGTATCATGCATATTGAATATGTCAATTCAGCTATCCGCGTTGCCACGGTCAGCGGTTCGGATGTTGGTGATTTGGTGGACCGGAGCGGGATCGAACCGCCAACCTCTACGTTGCGAACGTAGCGCTCTCCCAACTGAGCTACCGGCCCACATCTTGTCATGCTGAGCGGAAGCGAAGCATCTACGACGAGATCCCTCGGACTATGTCCTCGGGACTCGCTTCGCTCGGCTACCGGCCCACATCTTTGGCCCGTCATCCTGAGTAAAGCGAATGGACTCTCTTTCTGCGCTGAGATCCCTCGGATTTTATCCTCGGGACTCGCTTCGCTCGGCTACCGGCCCACATGAAAGTACTATTTATACAAAAAACAGTGCATGAACTCAATGATTGCTTCTAATGGGTTAAAAGTTGCATGGTTTTTTGATAGACAGATTCAAAAGCAATATGTTCCATGCAAGGTGTTGGGCGATCATATACCTGACAGGCTAAAAAATGAGGCCCTGGAATACAGGGATTGCATCCCAGGTTTTCTTCACACCGAACGACATTTTCTGTGTGCCAATACGGTCTTGCCAATAAGTGAGCGGTGGGACCAAAAATCATTAGAACCTTACACTTCATATTGGTTGCAAGATGCACAGGACCGGAATCACCGCCAATCACAAGTTGGGCATGTTGATAGAGGACGGCCAATTCTTTTAAGCTCATTTTCCCAACGAAATTTACAAAATAATTTTGAAATGTAGAAAAACGTTTTGTTTTTAAAACGTCCTGAGGCCCGCCAATGAAAATGACCCGATGTTTTTTCTCTTCAACAATTTTTTTTGCGAGTTCTCCATAGTGTTCGGGGATCCATTCTTTTGCATGCCAGGCGGCATAAGGCGCAATGACCACGTAGGCGTGATCGAAGGAAAGCCCTTCTTGAGCAAGCAATGCTTTCACATGTTTTTCATCTTGGGGCGTGGGGTAGAGGTTGAGATCTAGATCCTCATCGTTGATCCGAAAGCCCTGTTGTCTTAAAATATTTAAATGTAAATCAATGGCATGATTATTGCGCTTGATAACCAATTTTTTATTTTTAGAAGAAGATTGCCATATTTGTTTGGTTCCTAAAAAATGAGCAAAATAACTTCCTGATTTCAAATTGACAATCAGATCAAATTTTTTTTTGCGAAGTGTCCAAAGAAGTTGCCATTTTGAAAATAAGGGGGAAGGACCGGTGCTAAATTTATCATACGTGTAAATGTGTTCGAGATAGGGATTGCCCTCTAGGACAGCTTTGCCTTGAGGTGTTGTGAGAAAAGAGATGGGTGCTTTTGGAAACTGGGTTTTGAGAGGTTTCAAAACAGCCATGTCATGCAAGACATCTCCAATATTATTGTGTCCAATGATGAGAATAGAAGCCATGGAATTACGTAAATTACCCATCTTGTTTTAAAATGTCACTAGCCATTTTTATTCCAGGTGTGTTAGGAAATTTAATATGAAACCACAAACACAAGATTCACAGATTAAAGATATTCTAACCCAATCGAAAATCATTGCGGTTGTGGGGTTATCTACGGATCCAGATCGCCCCAGTTACGAAGTTGCAGCATTTATGCAAGAAAAGGGGTATCGCATTGTTCCAGTTCGTCCTGGAGGAGAAGAAATTTTGGGACAAAAGTCCTATGCTTCTTTAAAGGATATTCCATTTGAAATTGACATTGTCGATATTTTCCGAAAGCCAGAACATATTCCAGCCGTGGTAGATGAGGCTATTGCAAAAAAAGCCAAAGTGGTTTGGATGCAATTGGGGCTCAGTCATGAAGCCGCAAGAAAAAAGGCAGAAGGTGCAGGACTTCAAGTGGTGGAAGATCGCTGTCTGGTGATTGAATACCGTAAACACTTTTAAAGTATTCTCAAGATGACCTCTGATCATATCCCTCAGGCGGCATTGTATTTCAAGCCTGAGGAGGCTGTTGCCGAACTGTCATTCCGAGCACGAAGTGCGAGGAATCTCGAGGGAGATCCTTCGGGACTTTGTCCCTCAGGATGACTTCGGCAACCGCCTCCTGAGGGGTATGATCCAAGGTTGGATTGTGACAACCTTTAACAGGGTGACGCGTTCTGTCACTTCAAATATTCAGAGGCTGACAGTAGATAAAGTCCTGTAATATTCATTACTTAT
>JACQJD010000072.1 GCA_016198185.1 Deltaproteobacteria bacterium | reverse complement strand
GCGATAAAAATGAGAAACAGCAATCCATAGAAAAAATATAATTTATGAAGACGCTTCATGCTTATACGCAAGTGTAGCATTCCACCCTTTTTATTTTCAAACACTATTCACAGGATGTCCCAGGCTGTCCGAAAATGCCGTCATCCTGACCCTGAGCGAAGCGAAGGGGAAGGATCTCACCGTCGGAGGCGACGAGATTCTTCAGCCCTTCGGGCTTCAGAATGACTGTTTTCAGACAGCCTGGGCTCCACCCACCGACTGAGAAGAATGCCAATCTCATAGAGAATCACAAAGGGAACAGCCAAGAAAAGCTGCGTCAAGGGATCCGGTGGCGTTAGAATGCCTCCTACAATAAAACTTAATAAAATGGCCCAAGACCGAAAAGAACGAAAATGAATCGAAGAAAGCAACCCCATGTGCGCCAATACCATCATGAACAAAGGCAATTCAAACACCGCCCCCGTCATAAAGACCAATAAAAAAAAGAGGGACACATACGTACCGAGATTCATGAGCGGATGAATGGTATCCCCAAAACCAAATTTCGCCAAAAATTCTAAGCCAGTCGGAATCAGCAAAACATATCCCAAGGTCGCACCGCATAAAAAAAGAAAAATAGAAAGCGGCAAATAGGTAAACCAAATTACTTTTTTCTCCGGGGCATAAAGCCCAGCAGACGTAAATTTAAAAATTTGAAATAAGATATAGGGGAAACAAAAAACAAGCGCAACAATGGCACAGATTTTCATTTGAACCATAAAATTTTCAGAATACCCAAAGGTATATAAGCGCTGGGGAAGATTCAATTTGGACATGATTTTTAAATGAGGGAATAAAACAAATTTTAAAATGACATCACGAAAATAGATTGAGATAGCAAAACTAACTAAAAAAACAATCACACTGGAGAAGAGACGTCGTCGTAACTCTTCGATATGCCCAGCCAAAGATAATTTTTGCATGCATTCTAAATTTAAGATTCTTTCTTGGGTGAAGAATCAGAACCAGGACCATCTTCTTTCATGCCATCTTTGAATTCTTTGATGCCCTTGGCCAATCCTCGTCCCAGTTCAGGCAACTTTTTCGTCCCAAATAATAATACCGCAACGCCTGCAATCACGAGAATCTCGGTCATCCCTAAGCCACCGATAAATGCTAATTTTACAGATTCCATATGACTCCTTTTTAAGTTACATCCTCTATGAACGATTCAAATGATCTTCTACGTCACTTTGAATATCTTGTAAAGTGCGCTTTACTCTTCGAAACCACACGCCCGCTTGATGCGCCATTTGGGGCAGATTTCCCCCAAAAAGCAATACCGCCACAATGCCAATCACCAAAAGTTCTACAGGACTGAGCGAAAACATAAAAAGCCTCCTCATGAAAAATGATCCCCATGAAAACACGAATTCATATAAATGTCCAGCAGGCCGTTGACAAATCACATAACAGATCCTTCACTTCGTTCAGGATGAAATCGGCCTTTGGCCGATTTCACTTCGAGCGCCGAAGGCGCGAGGAAGTCCCCTGATTTACAGCAGTAAACTTCAGGATGACTTTGTTAACAGTCTGCTATTGATTAGATTCTTTGGCTAGAAAGGCTTTGGATCTTAACGTGCGATGATAGGTAATTGCAAATCGGTGGGCCTCATCTCGAATGCGTTGTAACAATAACGTTTCAGGTGTTTTTTCTTTGAGGACAATTGGATTTTTTTGACCCGGCAAGTATATCCGTTCTTCTTTTTTTTCTTGAAGCTCTCCTTGAAACGCATGAATGGCCTTTTCTTTCGCAAGCGCGCAAACATCCAAATTTTCAATTTCAAGCTCTTTTAAAACACGAAGTGCCATGGCCAGTTGCCCTTTCCCGCCATCTACCATCAATAAATCGGGGGCCGTATCTTTGTCTTTTCCACGAAATCGTCTCGACAAAACTTCATACATCATCGCAAAATCATTGGGGCCGCTCACGGTTTTAATTTGATATCGGCGATATAAATTTTTATCGGGTTCGCCCTCCATAAACGTCACACGGGAACCGACGGCTTGATCCCCTTGAATATTGGAAATATCAAAACATTCAATCCGATGAGGATCATTCTTAAGATTCAATTTCTTCCTCAAGGCTTCCAGCACCTGCGGTCCCCTCAATTCAATATTTTTACCACGAACGGCTTCCTTGGCATTTTCAATGGCCATTTCCACCCAAGCTTTCTTCTCGCCGGTGGGCGCAGCAATCAGTTTGACACGCTTACCCTGTCGTTCTTTCAAAGAACGTTCCAGCAATTTCAAGTTAGAAGGCACCTGAGAGACAATGATTTCATCTGGTAAAAACTCATCTTCATAATATTGGGCAATAAAACTCTCTAAAAAATCATTTTCAGAGGATACGACCCCTGAAAAAGAAAATGCTTTTTTCCCAAGAAGGTTTCCAGAGCGAATAAAGAGAAGGACCAGCTCCCAGTGATGGTCTTGCCGATACAGGCCTAAAACATCTTGATGTTGACTGGATCGTGTCACTACCTTTTGTTTTTCAAGAAAGACATGAATGGCAGATAGACGATCTCGAATCTTGGCAGCTTGTTCATAGTTGAGCTCTTTAGAAAGCGTGTGCATGGTTTCTTTTAAACCTCTCATGAATGTCTTATTCTTTCCTCTCAAAAACAAAATCAAATCTTGGACGATGGACTGGTAAGCTTTCTCTGACACATATCCGACACACGGCGCTGAACAAATCCCAATGTCATAGCTCAAGCACGGTCGGCTTCTGTTTTTAAATTTTGTTTCACTACAGTCACGAACAGGGAAGATTTTCGTTAACAATCTCAAGGTATCTCGAATCACATAGGCCGAAGGATACGGGCCAAAATACAGTGCCTCATCTCGTTTGGGACAACGAACAATGCTGATCTGTGGCCATTTTTCCTGCACAGAAATCCTCAAGTACGGATAGGATTTATCATCTCGAAAATGAACATTGTAACGGGGTTTATGTTTTTTAATGAGCGTACATTCTAAGAGAAGCGCTTCTAACTCTGAATGGGTCACGATCCATTCGACATCCTGAATGCGGTTCACCATGGTTTGAATGCGGGCGGTATGATCTTTGGATTGGAAATACGAACTTAACCGATTGCGTAAAATACGCGCTTTGCCGATATAAATGATTTTTTGGTCACGAGACTTCATCAAATAAACGCCTGGTTTGGTCGGCGCCTTTTTTACTTTTTCTAAAAGCATCATGATGATTTTACATCTGGGGGCAATTCTTTGACAATCTCACTAAAATTCTTATCGCCGATCGATTTCATAAACACTTTTTGATATTTCGTTTGAAATTCAGAAAAATATTGAAAATATTTAT
>JACQJD010000071.1 GCA_016198185.1 Deltaproteobacteria bacterium | reverse complement strand
TTTTTCAGTCTTAAAATCAATTCGGTCTCACCTCATTCCATCGATTCGTTTAATTCCGGAATCTCTTTTGTCAGATCCATTTTGTGAAGCAAAAGCATATGCCAACGAGGAGAATCCCATTTTGGCCAGTACGGATTTCGCTCCATACCGTTTAAGGCCTCTGGCGATGCAAGATACTCTCGAGTTTTCCGGATCGCTTTATCAATAGGCATAATTTCACTCCTTCAATAGATAATAATTTTAATTTTGTTTTTATCCTACCAAATGCAAAAAATTCACCAATATCAGCTGCGGATACCACTCTATGACAAGGAATGATTAAACCAATGAGATTTCGGCGTAAAGCGCCACCAACCGCTCTAGCAGTATAAGAAGATCCAATCATTTTTGCAACTTTTTCGTTTAGTCTTGTTCCTTGACAACGCAATATATATGTTGCATGCTCAATTCATATTAGGGAATTTCCTCCTGGATTTGTAAAAACAATTCTTAAGCAACTTGGAATAAATCCAAAGGAGGTTTTTAAAAAATGATTTTTCACGCAAAAATAAAAAAAGAAGAGAATGGATATCAAATTCAATTTATTGAATTACCCAATGTCGTTACCTTTTCTGAAAAAAAAGAAAATATTATTGGTATCGCTCGTGAAGCCCTCGTTGGATGCGTAGAAGCTGATCTAGACCGACTTCTAGATCTTCCTTTACCTAAGAAAATAAAAGCTAAAAACATTATTTCTATTTCTCTGCCTTTACATCTAAGCTGTGTCATTCTTTTTAAAAAATTAAGACATAAGGAAAGATTAACTACAGCTGAGATTGCAAAAAAATTGGGTATTTCACGACAAGCCTATGAGCGATTGGAATCCAGCAGAGCTAACCCCTCGGCCGAAACGATTGAAAGAGTATTAACCGTTTTAGGTGCTTCTTATATTGAAATAACAGTTTTAGCAGCTTAATATTCAACCAGAAAAATAACATGAAGGGGTGGCTACACTGGCAAAAATGGGGTTGGCCCGTTGTTAAAAAAATTGTAATTTCAATAAGATAGAGTATATATAAGAATATGTCAGACAAAATTCTTTACCCTAAAAATCCTATAGTAGAAGCCTTAGTTGATATTAGAATTGATCCTCGATTGAATACGTTGCCATCTGAATTTGAAGCAATTCATACAAAGCTCCAAAATGAATATCCAGAAAAAAAAGCACGCCGCTCATGGGAAACTAAACTTGAAATAAAAGATGGTGCTCCAGTTCAAACAATGCCAGTAGACCATGGGATTGATGGCTTCCAGTTCATATCTTCTGATAAGAAAAATATATGTCAATTTAGAATGGATGGATTTACTTTCAGCAGATTGAGGCCATATGAGCGTTGGGAGGTATTTCTTCCAAAATGTATGCGCTCCTGGCAAATATATAAAACTGAGCTTCAGCCGAAAAATATTTCACGACTTGCCGTTCGATTTATTAATCTTATTGAGATACCATCTGCAAATTTTGAGCTATCAGATTATTTTGTTGAAGCTCCACACCCACCCAAAAGTCTTTCACAAGAGCTTGAAGGATTTTTAAATAGATTTGTTATTAAGCTTAATGAGTCAACCAAAGCGGTAACTACAACAACAATTCATGGTTCTAAAAATAAACCTGATGTTACACCTATACTTTTTGATATAGATGTATTTTCGATGGTGGACTTGCCTATTTTTGAAATTGAAAAATCACTTACTGATTTACACGACAATGTTGAAAAGATATTTTTTGAAAGTTTAACCACTAAAGCAAAGGAACTTTTTAAATGAGTTTGGCTATTCCAATAAATTCTGGGTTTACTCTTATATCGGTTCCGACATTTAGTAATGATGGAATTCAACTTGAAAATGCAATAAAAGATGCTCGCTCTCTTTCAGATAATGCTATTACGCTTGGATGGCGAGCAGAGCTTTGCGGTAAGCTTGAAGAAATTCTCGAACGAACAAAGGACATTGGATGGGATGGCTACGATGCAATCCCTATTTCACCTAAATCTCGAGTTTTGGCAGACAGATTTATTAGCCTTCTTCCAGAAGGGATTGTTCTACCAGAGATTACTCCGGAGAATTCAGGTTTTTTCTCATTTGATTGGATAAAATCAAAAGATATTGTCTTGTCCATCTCAGTGGAGAATGAGAAGCTCATTTACGCTGAAATTGCTGGTAGTAAAAAAACTTCAGGAGAACTGCCTTTCCATGACGAACTTCCTCATGAACTTTCTGAAATTTTGTTGCGATATTTTAGGGTTGAAAATATTTTTTAACGCTAATATAGAGCCGAATGAACCACTGTCTCGTTTTATTTTCAGTAGCGACCACCTAAGCCAAGATGGGACTGTTAAGGGAGCAGCATTCAATCCCTCTAATAAAGGCAATGATTTATCTGTTTATCGTATAAAAGAGTGTAAAGATCGATCAATTTGGATTATTGGAAAATGGTATGTGGAGAAAAAACGTAAGGATAATAAGAAGCTAATTGCCAGATCTGATTTTAATATCCAAGAATTGAAAAATAAAAAATTAAGATTGAATCCAAATGGAAAGCCGCACTTTCGGCATTTGAATATAGAAAATTGGCCAGACAAACCTGCTTCAAAACTTATAGCAACCCAATTGGCTGCTCAAGCCAAAACATTTCGTAAAATTTAAACAGTTTTTTAACTGACTCAAACCTTTATTTACTTTTTTGACTTAAGACCTACGAAGCCTTTTTTAAGACGCGAAATTTCCATATCTTCTCACAAAATTCCTTATCAGGACATATAGAAGAGTAGGGGTGTAAAAAGTCTATTTTCTGGAGATCTAAATTTATTAGACTTGCGTACGTCGTCGTATCGTACGTATTGAATTTAGGCCAGCTTTTGGCATGTGGCTTGCAACCTTAGTGAATAAGGAGGCTTAGATTTTTGAAGTTACGCTTAAATAGGATAGGAGATTGCTCATGAAATTTACAGATATATGCCCAAAATTGGCACTGACTCTGGTTTTTTCCATTTTTGTGATGGCCGCACATCATTTCACTATTCTCATCGGGGGAAAAACATCATGTTATTTCGATTCTTAATTTTTCTATTACTTTTTGGGATTCGGATATCTTCTGCCAATGAATCTACTTATCAAAGCTTAAAAGAGCTTACCTCTCATCCTCCCGAATTGGTATGTGCCGTTTTTAATAAAAAATCTTCATCATCGCCCGATCCTCAGTTTCTGAGCTACGGACTTGCTCCTTACTCATGGAAATTGCGAGGTTATTTCAGGTCAAATTTAAATAATATCCCCAAAGGTCAAAGTGAATATAGGATCGATGGCATAAAGGTGGTCATTGATAAAGAAGAAGACGATCATCTTAAAATCGTATTTTTTGATCCTGCTTTTCACAACAGCCCTTTTGAAATTCTTTTAAATGAGTTCGGAAGCTCTGGCGCTGTCGATCATACGAATACCAGCTATCCTGAATATTATTGCGAATTAAGTTCTCATGGTTTAGGGACTGTACCTTCTTTGGTTTCAAGAGAGGAACCTGTTGAAATAGATCAGAATCATCTATTGGTCCTCGTTCATCATTTAGATTATTTTGATCCAAAACATTTTACGAAGAACAAAGCCACAGAAATTGCAAAACGTTTTTTAGAAGAAAAAAAATCCATCATAGGTCTGATTGGACGTGATCAGAATTTTTTTCTTGATATTGATTTTGCAACACATTGGCTATTTGAGGGATCCTCTGGCTTATTTAGATCGAAACTGACTACACCCTCTTCAGAATTTTGGGTTACATTGACGGGTGGCTATTTCACGGGTTGTCAACAAAGAGCCCTTGCCTCTTTATTGTATGATGCAGAGAAAAATTCCAATATTAAAACGTTCATTGCTCGGATTCCATTAGAAGCTACTTTTGAAAATTTCAGTTCCGGTGACATTCTTTACAATGAAGACACTTTTTCACTTTCTGAAAGACAAAGTAGTTATCCTAAAGAGTTTGAAAAAGAAATTTCTTCCTATTTAAACGGATTTGAAAAGTGGGGGCAAGAAAGATCATTTAAGTTAAAAGAATTTAAAACCAATATTAACTCAAATGATCTATTAGGTCCTTATCTTGAATTCATTTTTATACGCAAATAAAATAACAACTCTTTCAGTCTTTCTCTATTGACACGCTACCTACGGAAATGGTTCGAGTACTCTCCATCCACCCCGAGATTCATCGACTTTTTATTTTTTTTATGCAAAAGTTTTCTTCATGTTTGAAATCCTCAAAGTGTTTACGAAGCTTGGATTCATCAGTTTTGGAGGGCCTGTGGCGGCCATGGCACTCATGGAAAAAGAATGCCACCATAAACGCAGATGGATAAGCCATGAAATCTTCGAAAATGCTTATACGCTCTGTAAATTACTCCCGGGACCTGCCTCATCACAGCTTGCCATCTTTTTGGGTGCCCACCGAAAAGGGTTTTGGGGCGGAATTCTTGCTGGGCTTTCTTTTTTTATTCCCGGCTCTATTTTAATTGTGGTCTTAGGCCATTTTTATATTCAAGACCACCATCGGCCTCTTTTTGACAGATTGTTTTATGGCATGAATCCGGTCGTTTTGGCCATTATCGTTGACAGCATGATTCGAATGGGCCGGCCTTATATTCAAGACATTAAATTTACGGTTCTCATGGTTTTTGGATTTTTGGTAATGCTTCGGTTTAGCGAATATGAACTCTTTTTGATTCTTTTTTCAGGCCTGGTCAGCATTGCATGGGAATGGCGCGCTCAAAAAAGTGGAAAATTATATGAACTTTCTGCACTGTTTGCATTTGCCATTTTAAGTTTTAAAGCAGGCACACTGATGTTTGGGGGTGGATTTGCGATTATCCCCCTTCTAAAATCCCACATGGTTGATATTCATGGATGGCTCACAGAAAGAGAGTTTTTGGATGGCCTTACCTTGGGGCTCATCACCCCAGGCCCTATTATGAAGAGCATTGTTTTTTTTGGATATAAGATGGGGGGCTGGGGGGGTGCCTTGGTTGGATTTTCAGGAACTTTTTTGCCTTCGTTCATCTACACATTTTCCGCCATGCCGCTGCTAACCCGATTGCAAAATATAAAATCTTGGAATCATTTTGTAGAAGGTGCTATTGCAGCCATCATTGGTGGTATTGCCGCACTCATCTTTTCTTTTGCGCAAACAAGCTTGATAGATTCATTCACTTGGATCGCCTGTGTCATCTGCTTTCTTCTTCTGCTCACAAACCGCGTTCCTGCTATTTTGCTGCTGCTGCTTGGAAGTGGCCTCGGCTACTTTGTCAAAACCTAAGGGCTGTTCAAAAATGGCCCTACAACGTGACGACTTCTCGTTGCATGGCAATGGCAGACTGCACACCCTTCCATCCCAGTTCCAACATTTCATTCATTTCAGCTTGGGTAAACGCTTTTTTTTCCGCTGTCGCTTGAATTTCAATAATTTTTTGAGAGGCCGTCATCACCACATTCATGTCCACTTGGGCTTCCACATCTTCTGAATATTCTAAATCGAGTAACAATTGATTGTTAACGCGCCCCAAACTCATGGCCGCAACGTAGTCGAAAACAGGATTCTTGGAAAACTCCCCTTCTTGAACCATTTTTTGACACGCAAGTGCCATGGCCACAAATCCCCCGGTAATAGAGGCCGTCCTTGTCCCCCCATCGGCACAAACAACATCACAATCAATATAAATGGTTCTTTCCCCCAACACATGCGTATCTACGACACATCGCAACGATCGCCCAATCAGTCTTTGAATTTCATAAGTTCTACCATTGACTTTCTGACGCTCTCGTTTTGTTCTTGTCAGCGTGGATCTGGGCAGCATCGCATATTCGGCCGTAATCCACCCTGCCCCTGAATTTTTTAAAAAAGGAGGGACTTCCTCCAAAACCGTAGCCGTACAAATGACTTTCGTTTGGCCATACTCAATCAAGGCAGACCCTTCCGGGTACACCATAAAATTGGGAATGATTTTTATAATTCTGTGCGCATCATTTGCGCGATTGTCTGGTCTCATGTTCCCTCATGGTTAATCTTTCTTGACGCCGTTTTTTAGCCGCTTCAAAACGCCTTTTTTCTTCCGCCGTTACAGGCACCACGCTTGGAACGACAATGGGTTTTCCCGCTTCATTCACCGCCACAAACGTAAAATAGGCACTGGAACAATGTTGCTTTTTTCCAGTCAAGGGTTCTTCTGAATCCACACGGACGCCAATTTCCATCGACGTTTTTGCTGTATAATTCACACTGGCCCTCACAGAAACAATATGCCCAATCTTAAGAGGGACCAAAAAAGTTAATCGATCGACGCTCGCCGTCACCACCGCCGTACGACAATGACGGAAACCACAAATGGCCGCCCCAATGTCCATCCATTGCATCACCCGACCGCCGAAAATAGTGCCCAAAGAATTGGTGTCTTGGGGCAACACAATCTCTGTCATTTCTACTTGGGAATCTTTAATTCTTTTGGTGCTTTCGTTTTTCATCATACGGAATTGAAAGATATATTCCGTCCTTGACAGAGAGTCAAGCAGACTGCAAAAATACGGTTCCACCATGCACCCAATGCTTACATTAGAATCCAATCACTTGGCGCAACAGTTTTCAACCATTCAGAAACAGGCCTTACGCCAAAAACAAAAAAACATGGAACTTCGTTTTAAGTCCGAACACCAGCGATTGCCCTTTGGATTTTTAGAACTTCCCTATCAAAAAAATTTGGCCCCCTATGCCCGACTGGCATCTCCCATTCAAAAAAAAATGAACACCCTGCTCACGCTTGGCATTGGGGGATCATCCCTGGGAACGAAAGCGGCTCTCGAAGCATTAAACCTCAATCCGAAAACAAACTTCTTATTCCTGGAAAGTCCGCATCCCTCTGAAATTGAACGCACGTTTCGTAAAATTGATTTTCAAAAAACAACAGTGAATGTTGTTTCAAAATCTGGAAACACGTTAGAAACCATCGCCCTTTTTTTCCTCGTCCTGGAAGAACTCCAAAAAAAAGTTCCAGCTTCACGCATCCAAGAGCACATCATCATCACCACGGAAAAAAATGAAAATTTTTTATATACCCTCGCCAAACAAAAAAAATGGAGAGTTCTTGAAATCCCCAAGAATGTTCCAGGCCGATACAGTGTCTTATCTGCCGTAGGATTGTTTGCGCTTTGTGTGGCTGGAGCAAACATCAAATCCATTTTAGCCGGTGCACGAGAAATGTGGGAACATCCTCAAGCTGCCTTTGACTTTGCCACCTGGGCCTATGGGGCCCATCGATTGCTCCACCGCCCGATCCATGTTTTTTTCCCTTACGACCCCAGACTTTCTTTTTTTGCAGATTGGTTTTTACAACTTTGGGCTGAAAGTTTGGGCAAGTCAGAAACATCCGGGCCAACTCCGCTGAAAGCCTTGGGTCCCCAAGATCAACATTCTCTGTGCCAACTCTTTCTCGCAGGTCCTCGAGATAAATGGTTTACCCTACTTTCCGTAAGATCTCATAAACCCACATTTAAAATTTCGGGCTCGCTGGGGTCTTTTTCATACTTAAAAAACAAAGATACTCAAACCATTTTACAGGCAGAATTAGAAGCAACACAAACTGCACTTCAAGCCTTTCAAAACCCAACACTCCATCTTTCGATCCATCATTTGGATGAAAAAAGTCTTGGAGCTCTCTTTATGTTTTTTGAATTGGCCACCGTGGCATGTGGTTATTTTTACGACATTAATCCTTTTGACCAACCAGCGGTCGAACATATCAAACGCCATAGCAGATCGCTTCTGACCACCGCTCCCATAAAATCAGTCAAGCCCCACCTCGATTCTTCCGATACGAAACCGGTATGAAAAAGAAAATTTTATACATCTTTCTAGGGGGGATTCTTCTGTTTTTTGTGCTTTTGGCCAGCATTCCTTTTTTGATCGATGGCAATACCTTTAAACCCAAAATCATAACCCTCTTAGAAAAAAACATAAATGCCAAGGTCCAACTTTCTTCCATGGATCTTTCCTTGATGGGCGGGGTTCGCGCCAACCTCCACCACCTAACGATTTCAAATCCACCGAATGTGATATCTGACAAACCTTTGTGTTCGATTGAGACCATTCAACTTTCATTAAATCTTTTTAAAATGCTTTTGGGAAAACCAGAAATAGATGTCACGCTCAAAAATCCAACACTTTTTTTACAACAACACCCCGAAGGCCCCTGGAATTTCTCAAACTTACGTGCTTCCGAGAACACAAAAAATGACCCTGCCCTTCGAAAACAGGCTCCAGCTCACAACTCAAAACAAAGCATCTTCGGTTTTTTGATAACTCGCACCAAGGTAGCTGTGGAACTTCAAAATGGGACCCTCCACGTACAAGATGCTAAAGGGGTTTCGAACACCCTTTCCAAAATTCATTTATCAACCGCCGCACTGCACGTAACGTCCCCCATCCGAGCCAAATTAGAAGCCGAATGCACGCAATGTTCGAAACAAAATTTTTTAGCCCAAGGCCCATTTGAAATGACCATTTCCAGCTCTCCCCTCTTTGAAAAAAAACCACTTCATTTGACCGCTGCTTTCAATCTAGATAAGCTCATCCTTTCTCACACATTCTTTACAAAAGATGCCAACATGCCCTTCCGCCTCAACCTTTCTGTACATCAAGAGCCCTCCTCGGCCTTTGATTTCGAGCTCCATTCCCAAAACCCTTTGGGATCTTTACATGCAAAAGGTTCTTTCAATCCGAAAGAGGTCATGCCTTTCCAAGCAACGCTAGAGTTGGACGCCGATTTTTTAAAAACACAACAGCTCACGTCCCTATTTCCACTCTCCGGAGCTGCAAAAATTCATCTCACGACCGCTGGGCAGTTAAAACCCTATTTGATTAAATCCACCCAAGGAACGTTCACCACCTCCAATCTTATTGTAGACACTGAAAAAATAAGTCCTCTCTTAAAACTCCGCCAACCTTTAAAAACCAAAAACATCTCCATCACAGGCCCACTTGTTTTAAAATTTCAAAATCAATTTGAATGGAACACCCTCCACCAATTTAAATTCACCATTTCAGAGAGCACCTTTGATTTCACACAAACAGAACTTCAAATTGGAAACGCCTTTCAAAAACCAAAGAATGACCCACTGCTATTGCATGGAAAAGGAACATTTGAAAGAAATGAGGCTGGAGGAACGTTACAGTTAGAAAAAACGGAACTTCAATGGAAAAAACTGACCGCACACCTTCGGGGTCTGTTACAGATTTGGCCGGAAGTCTCTTTGGACCTAGAAGCCGAGACCATTGCCTTTCCAGCAGAGATCGTTCGTCCCTGGACACAAAAATTGCCCTTTGAACTGACAGGAAACATTCAGGTCCCCAAATTACAGATCCAAGGCCCCTTGAAAGACTTCTCTGCACTTACCGTAGAAGGTGAATTTCTGGCCCCCAAAAATCAAATCCAATTTAATGAAAGCTTCTTTAAAAACCAAAAATGGAAAAGTACGGGGCCCATTGATCTATCGCTCGCTTCTTCTTTTTTGCTGAAACAAAAAAAGTTAATGTCTTTCAATGTAGATGCCAAAGCTGATTTTTCAAAGGCTGCGCTAGAGCTGGAGCGCGCATTTCAAAAACCCGCGGGAACTTCTTTCAAAGTTGAAGTCAAAACCAATTTAAAAAACAACAAATTGACCCTAAGTCAAGGTGATCTGATTTTTCACAATCTTGAAGCAAAACTCAATGGCAGCTTAGATCATTTTTTTTCAAAGAAAAATCGGACCCTTGATCTCTTTCTTCACTCTTCCAAGTTCACACTCAACAGTTGGAACACCTTTTTTCCATCGATTCAAAAACCTTTTGAAGGGGAAGCTCAAGTTCACGCCCTAAAACTCCATTGGCCATTTTCCAATTCAAAACAATTTTCAATGGATAGCAAGATTGAACTCAAAAATGTTTCCGGGGAAATTCCACCGAAACTCATTGCTGCAAAGACCTTAACGCTCGAGGGACCTTTTAAAGTAAATTTGATCAGTGACATTTCCATGAAATCTCAAGCCATTGAAGCATTGAATCTGGCTGCCCAACTCGATTTATCGAGAATGCACCTTTTCAAAGAAAATGTTTTTTCAAAGCCAGCGGATGTTCCATTCATGCTCACCACAAAAATCGCCTCTTCTAGAAACACCGCGCAAATCGAGACGTTAGAGGTTTCCCTGGATCGCTTTAAATTAAAAGGCAGTGGAAAAATGAGGAGTCTTTCTCAAAACCCTCATTACGAGTTTCGTTTTTCAACGGAACCTTTTTTGTTCCAAAATTTAAAGTCTTATTTCCCAAAAAGCCCGCAACTTCTGGAAGGGGACCTTGAAGTGGATGGACAAATTGCAGGAAAACTTCACGACCCCAAGGAAAAAATTTATTCGACGTTCAATCTAAAATCCAAAGAATTACGAATGGTCACACCCGTCTCAGCTGAAAAAAAGGGGGCAGACACAGCACTGGAGCAAGATCTTTCATCTTCTCAAAAAGAGTCCTCACCAAAGCCGAGCCGCTTATTTACAAAGGCGACTTGCACCATTGATAAACTATTATACAAGACCTACGCTTTTTCGAACTTGAAAGCATTGGCGCATTATACCGATCGCGAACTAACGTTAGAGACCTTAAACTTCGATCTTTATCAAGGGCATTTCAATACGTCTGCTCTGTTGGATTTTAAACATTCCATCCCGCGTCATGACATCAAAGCCCGCCTTCAAAATTTTGATTTGGCCATTTTTTTAAAATCACAAGGAAGCAAATTGCATGAAAAAATTTCTGGCACATTGCTCTTGGAAGCAGATCTGTCATTACAAGGAACCCAGTGGCCAGAGATTCAAAAAAGTCTAACCGCCAAAGGGGGGTTTGAGTTAACGAATGGCTATTTTAAACTCTTTAATCTCACAGAAAAATTATCTGCCATTCCGGTACTACCCCAAATTGCCCCTTCCGTAGAACTCAGCGATGAATTTGAATTTTTAAAATCTTCGTTGGAAGTCAAAAACGAAAAGCTTACGACCCCCAATATTTTTCTTCAAGGCAAACATCACCTGTTAAAAGCTTCGGGAGCCATCGATTTTACGGGTGCACTCCATTATCGAGGTAGTTATTATCTTGCTAAGACTGCCGATTTTAAACGTGAAATTCCATTTTCTGTTACGGGGTCTATCTCCAAACCCGTTCCGCTCTTAGATGTGGGTCGCGTCCTTCAAAACACCGTACAAGGCGTGTTTGAAGAAATTCTATCCCCCAAATCAAAGTCAAAAGAAGAATCCTCAGAAAAACCCAAAGAATCTTTACCTGAGAAAGTTTTAGAAGAGCTGTTAAAATAGTTTCTGACTGCCCAAAAGCCTGTCAATCCTGAACTTCATTGCTCTAAGCCAGGGGGACTTCTTCGTGCCTTCGGCGCTCGAAGTGAAATCGGCCAAAGGCCGATTTCATCCTGAACGAAAATATTGTCATCCTGAACGAAGTGAAGGATCTCTCCATCGGAAGTAATAAGATTCTTCGAGCCCACCCCAAAAAATTATTTTACTTTCGAAAGATACGGAAGCATAGAGCTAAGCACGCCTTCCACATGGGGTAAGAGCGAAGCGTTGAATCCCGAGGGAACAGTTCTATCTCTCAAGCCCACCAATGCGTGATTTAATAGCAATAGGTTCTCTTTGGTAACACCATAACCCATTGCTTCAAAACCAGTTCTAAGGTTGCCATTTAAATTTAATGGAATCGCTAAAGGATCCTCGTCTGATCGCTCTAATAGATCAGAGATTGCTTTCGCAAAATCAGACATGGAGGGGGGTGGTGGCGGATCTTGAACAGCCACTGCCTTTTCCTCTGAAAGTGCATCCTGCTGCATGCCATCTACTGTTCTAAGACATAATTGAAATTCCGGGCTGCCTATCGGATGAAGCACCAGCCCATATTCGTTCGTCCTCCTCACATTAAAACGAGGAATCACCATTAACCCCACGCGGGTAAATAAAGCAATCACATGTCCATATCTGACCAAAGTAGATCCTGGGCTGAGTTGTGCTGAAAGTCTTCTACCCAAAGCCAACTTTTCAAGATAAGCATCCAAAGCCTGATAGAGTAACCCTTGTAAGGACCAGGGGGTGGTAGACAAATCCAGGTCCGAGTGTGCTGCGTCACCAGTAGTTACAAGCACACCTCTCAAGACCGCTCGATAGCGTGGTGCTCCTCCTTGCGATAAATCTCTTTCTACAATGAGTCCCGAATCTCCCCATTCAATCGTAATTTCATTTTCGGTTCTAAGAACCGTTGGCGGGACAGGCCAGCCTTTATACGTTTCTCTGAAAAATGCCGTAAGCGCATCCCATAAAATGGTGGGTGCTGCCTCTGGTTCCGTAGCCCAATCCATTCCATAAATCATTCGAGTAACTTTGTCGCCTTCATTGGGCCCGTGGGAAACAACCGCAGCTTCTAAAGACTGCGGCCTATGTCTTAAAATCTGCCTCCAAAAAGAACTTGTCGGAATTCTTGATCTTCCTGGAATTTCATGAAATCGCAGCACCCCTTCCGGTGCACTCGATCCAGCAACGGCCAAGCTCTCCGCTCCTCCGGAAGAACGATTGGCAGCCCACGTACTACTATCTATCTCAACCAAAACAAGCACGCCCCGAACCTCTCCCGGAATGCTGGTTACTTGATTTGCTGAATTTACAAATACCCTAAGTGCTTTGCGCCGTGATGCTGCATCGACCGTAAACCCCGAACCTAAAATGTTGATCTTTAAACGCGCCAAAACAGTGTCTAATTCATCCATGGCTGCGATCAGTTCAGGATCTCTCTCTAACTCTGCTACTGAAGGCCTTGGATTTGGCTCTGATCCGACTTCTCCAGGCGCATCAGCAACCTTCTGGGGATGCCCTGCTGCAAGGAAAGGTACGGCCTCTACTGATGGAAGCACTTCAGGTGCTCTTTCTGAAACTGTTGGCGCCAATCGAAGCTCTAGAAAATACTGTTGAACAGTAACGACACCTTTTGCCTGTGCCGATAAAAACAGTAGCTTTCCATTCCGACAGAAAAGTAGAAGATTGGGTCCATCACGCCGAAGTGCAATGGGGGCGGCGCCATCTCTTTCACTTTCTTCAAAAAATGTTCGCAAGGCTTCATAAAGAAAGGCCTGCGGCGTATCACAATCGCTCGTCCAATCCAAAACAGTCCCTTTTGAAAATCTAAGAACAACACGGTATTCTGTTGTATCTTTAGAAGGTTTACGTTTTTGTAGCAAAATATTATTATCTTTATCCAGAATTAAACGTGTTCCATTTATGGCTGTACCATCACGGTTTTGTCCAATATCAATGAAAGCTGGAATTTCAACTGTACTGTCAAAGTAACGATTTACAAGCTCTCGATCCACAGCCAAAACCAAAATTCCTGCTTCTGAATTTGGATCAGATGTCCAATCAAAAACAATTTCCTCTGATGCTGCTCCAGATTCTAAAACTTGTGCAAAGGCACCCTGCGTTAAAAAAAGAAAACTGGTTAGAAAAAAGAATGAAAACAAACGTTTCATGACCACCCTCCTGGTTTCAAGTGTATGCTCCAAAGCCATACTAAAACAGTCTTTCACATGCAACTTGTTTTGATCCCCCATCTACTTCTCTGGAGAAGCTCTCCAATTTATAAAGTAAGTTCGGAGTTTGCCTAAATTTATACTCCCACAGTGGCAGTGCTGGCCAGTCAATGCAATTGCCCCCAGAAAATGCTTTTGGACCTT
>JACQJD010000070.1 GCA_016198185.1 Deltaproteobacteria bacterium | reverse complement strand
TTTGCTTCTTTTTCTTTTTTAGTTTCATATCCAATGATTTCTATTGTCTTTAAAATATCATCAAAGGTTTCTGGTTTGAGAGAAACAATTTTTGCTTGGCAAATAAATTTATTGACTGCTTCCTCAACATCTTTTAACGATACAGCACACACTTCACATTGATCCTGGGTTAAAATAACATCAGGCTTTAATTCCCTTAATTTTGTTTCATCCACTTCATAAACACTTAAGGCACTTTTTAAAAGTGTTTTCACTTGCTGATCAATTTCTCTAGAGGACTTAGAAGGATCAATCTTGCTTCGAGTTAAAACGGGTTTTTGATTCACTTGGTGAGGATAGTCACACTCATGTGAAACTCCTACAATGTGATTTTCCAACCCCAAAGCATATGCAATTTCCGTGTTGCTGGCCAATAACGATGCTATTTTCATGAGATTGCCTCCAAATGATGATAAGGCGGATGTGTCATGAGTCGAATATCTTCAACAGCTCCGCCAATCGTAAAATGATAAAGACTCTGATAAGAGTTGTCATTAAGTCCCAATATTTCATGGACAGGATCGTCAAAAAAACATCCAATCCCAGTCCCCCTCACACCATGAGCTTCCGCTTCCAGATAAAGTACTTGTCCAATCATTCCTGTTTCCCAAAATAGAGTGCGATAATTGTGGGGGGCTTTTTTGATTTCTTCATCAAACCTTGCAATCATGCCAAGAGAAAAACTGCTATCCCCCCCAATATCTTGGCCACAGCTTACAGACGCAGCTGTGTTTCTAAAATCCCCCTTTTTTAATAAGTATAGAGGTAATGGCTCATTTATTTTTTCCCATTGATGCTGTGAGTGAAACTTCTCCTTTAATTGATTTAGATCTTTTTCATCTCGAACAAGAAAATAAAGCCCTTGCTCCACACCTTCGACACGGTGAACAAATAAGAGTAGATGGACGCAAATATCAGAAAGACCGACATCGAATGGCACACACTGTTGTCTTGGAAGTGTTTTATCTAACATTGCCAAAAATTGCGATTTCGTAATAACTGTTTTTCCGTCAAAAGCAACAGCACTTCTTCTTTGCCGAATGATTTGTTCAGCAGATAACGGCAATTCTTTACACAAATAAGAGGTTTCGTTCATTTCATATTTTTTTTCTTCTGTTTTTGGTTTTATGGTTGCTTTAAAAACATCCGTGATAACATCCCAATCTACATGATCAGAGCTTAATGAATTAGGCATGCCTTGAAATTTAATATCAGAAAAACAAGAAATGATTTTTGAAGGAAAGGACAGAGGAATTTTTGATTTTTCTCGGCTATGGACAAAGCATAAAAGATCTGGATATTCTTCTTCATGATTTTTCCATGTGACAGTATTAAATCCAAGAATTGCTTTGAGTTCTTCATCTGAGAGTGCATTAAGATAAGTAACTTTCCAGCCTTGTAGATTTGCAGAAAAATTTAATGCCGCTAATGCATGCCCAACATCATGGTGGCAATAACGAAAAGCGCGCTCTCCATACTTCCAAGCCTCGCGCCAATATATGCTGCTTAGTGCTATAAAAAAACCTTTGGTTTCAAAATAACGTTCAATTTCAGCCCACATTATTTGAGGGTGTTCAGCTCTCTTTTCTAGTGCATGATGAAAGGGGTCATAATGGAAAACACCAGCTGGTTCTTCTTTCATGTCAGGAAGTATTAAGTGAGCTTCAGTTGGATGAAGATTTCCGCTTGAGGGATTTATTCGAAGCGCCCATTTGTGATCCGGAATAGATTTCCAGGCTGAAAGCCCCATTGAAAGCTCTAAAAATACACTGATATGTTCTAATGAAAACTCACGAACTAAATTGCAATGTCTTTCATAGAGTTGAATATACGGAGTACTTTCATCCTTCTTTATATGAGGTAATTTTAGAGATTTCGTTCCTTCATAAAAACGAAAGGGATGAGGCTGCGTATCCCAATCCATATATCCTGGCGCACGAGCATATCTATAATAGTGATGTTTAGTCCGCTCATGATAAGCTAAAGTCCGTTCAATTTTTGAATCCAATTCGTTCAAAATTTCTTAACCAAAGAACCCCTGCTGTACAAGGGAAAGCCTAGTCTTTAATATGTCGAAAGTAGCGGGTCAATTTCATTTGCATAGGCTATGATGCCACCTCTTAAACTATATAAATTTTTATACCCATATTTTTGCTGCACCAACTCGACAGCTTTTGCACTTCGTCCCCCCATCTTACAATGAATGATGACAGGTTTGTCTTTTTCGATTCGAGAAGACAATAGGTCTGGATTATTTTCAACTTGAGATAGAGGAACCAACTCTCCACTCAGATTTACAATATCGTATTCAAATTGCTCTCGAACATCAATCAGCTGGAAGGGTTCTTTTTTATCTATCTTACTTTTGAGTTCTTGAACCGTAACTTCCTTAATTTGATCTTCTTTTTGAGATGGCTGGGTTTGAACACCACAAAATTGTTCATAATCGATCAATTTTGTAATCGTAGGATTTTTACCATTCAAGGGATTATTTTCATCTTTGGTGACCTTAAGCACACGAGTTTTAAAAGTAAGGGCATCAAAAATAACAAGCCTGCCAGATAGAGGTTCCCCTATTCCAGTGATGATCTTGATGACTTCATTCACTTGAAGACTTCCAATAATACCTGGTAAAATTCCCAAAATTCCTCCTTCGGCACAATTCGGCACAAGTCCAGCGGGTGGGGGTGCGGAATACAAACATCTATAGTTGGGTCCTAATGTGCCATTTTTATCCGTATAGTTAAAAACGGCCACTTGCCCCTCAAAACGAAATACAGAGCCATACACATTGGGTTTATTTAAGAACACACATGCATCGTTAACAAGATAACGAGTCGGGAAATTATCTGTGCCATCGACAACAATATCAAAATCTTTGATGATCCCTAACGCATTTTGAGAAGTGAGCTTCGTTTTAAATGTTTTTACTTGAACATGAGGATTCAAAGCCAAAATTTTCTTTTTTGCAATATCGACTTTGAATTGCCCTACATCTGTCACATCAAAAAGTATCTGCCGTTGTAAGTTGCTCTCATCTACGACATCATGATCAACAATTCCAAGCGTTCCTACGCCAGCCGCAGATAAATAAAGAAGAGCAGGACACCCTAGCCCCCCTGCGCCCACAACCAAAACTTTTGCGGCTTTTAACTTTTTTTGACCTTCTATATTAAATTCAGGAATTGAGAAGTGCCGGCTATACCGCCTCATCTCTTCAGGAGAAAAATCGACTTCTTCTTTCTTTGATCCGCAGCATCCTTCAGAGCCACCTGCAATGGCGGGGACAAGACTTACAACGCTATCACCCTTGAGCTCTGTTCTTTCTTTTTTTAAATCTCTGATGTTTTCATCTCCCACAAAGATATTGATGTAAGCACGAAGATTCCCCGTTTCCTCAAAAATATTTTTTTTGAGATCTGGAAATGTTGTTACAAGCCGCTCAAGTATTTCACTAATTGTTTTTCCTTCAACACTTGTTTCAGCTTGATTGTGCGTATATTTTCTAAGCGGTGTTGGAATGATGATTTTAGCCATAATGGACCTCCTGGTTTAGGGTTATTTGGGGGATAGTTTTTTGTTTGCTTACTAAAATTTCTTCCACAAATTTTCTTTCATCGTTTAATCTCCAAGAGTTCATCTCTTTAGCTTCTTTATTCACGATAGAGACAATCAAATAGGAAAAGAAGGGAAGCGCATG
Source organism: Deltaproteobacteria bacterium (assembly GCA_016198185.1). Taxonomy (GTDB): domain Bacteria; phylum Bdellovibrionota; class JACOXK01; order 2-02-FULL-40-11; family 2-02-FULL-40-11; genus JACQJD01. Next base: position 6,842 of record JACQJD010000070.1, on the reverse strand, counting down.
TTGTGTATCAAAATCAGAGGGCATTGCAGGATGATCTGGATGAGAATGATAGACTCCTAAAAGGGCAAGATTGTTTTGAATCGCAAACTGCTCAGCTTTTATATAGTCTAGAGATGAAATTTGATAGCGTCTTTCTTTCTCGTTTTTTTGAGTATTATCGACAGGCTTTGACAAAATGATCGTTCTGTCAGGATGCTCTGTTCCATATAAAAAACCACAGCACTCCTGAGGATAGGTTTTGTGTGCATGTTCGTAAATCACTTTTTTTACTTCATTTAAAATAATAACCAACATAAAAATCTTATCTTAAAATCATTTTCATAAGTTCACTGTATTTTTCTGCATTATCCGGAAGTACAGTGACAATGACTCCTTTTTCAATTTTTTGAGCCACTTTCAAAGCACCCAGAAGATTAGCTGCGGAAGAAGGACTTAAAAATAAATCATGAGCTTCGGCAACTTTTGGTATCAGCTGATAAGCTTCTTCAGTGCTTATAACCATAACATCATTTGCTAAAGTTGAATCGTAAATTTTTGGAACTCCTGCACTTTCTAAATGCTTCCAGCCTTCAAGTCCATGTAATGCAACATCCGGTTGTAGTGCAATGGCCTGAATGGATGGTTTTAATTCTTTAAGCTTTCTGACTGTACCCACAAAGGTTCCTGTCGTACCTAGTCCTGAAACAAAATGCGTGAGTTTGCCTTGAGTTTGTTTAAAAATTTCTTGTGCTGTTCCATCGTAATGAGCCTTCCAGTTTCTATCGTTGCTATATTGATCTGCATAAAAATAACGATGAGGGTTTTGTTCATATAAAGTTTTTGCATATTTTTGAGCCCCTTCGGTTAGCTCAAACCTTGAGGTGTAAATCAAATGTGCTCCCAAATCCTTTAAAATTTCTTTTCTTTCTTTTGATGCATTTTCTGGGATACATAAAGTTATTTGAATCCCAAGTTTTGAACAAATTGAGGCATAAGCGATGCCTGTGTTTCCACTTGTTGCATCTAAAAGTTCCTTTCCTTGATGCAATTTTCCTGAAAGCAGCGCCTCTTTAATAATGGAAAAAGCGGTCCGAGCTTTCACGCTTTTACCCATTTGTTTCCATTCGAGTTTTGCGAATACTTCAACATTGGATTTATCCAATTGACGACTAAAAGAATGAAGAGGTGTATTCCCAACGTTTTTTTCAATCTCATCTAGAGAAATGAACCCGTTGGGATGGATCTGACTTAATTGCATCTTAACCTTTTCTAATAGCAAATCTTTACAAACAAGTAAAGATTTGAAAATCTGAGACAAAAGTGTACTGAAGTAGTATGAGTTCCGATATAGAAGAAAAGAATAGTTCAAATTTCCCTGTTGAACCTGATTTCTATTATAACAAAGAAGGACTGATGGTTTTTACACGCAGTTATCATCTTCGCCGAGGCTATTGTTGTAAGAGTGGTTGTTTGCACTGTCCTTATGGATTCCGACAACAGGAAAATACAATAGAGTGATGTTTGGCTCGGCCGACCGCGCGGAACACGAACCCACCGAGGTGATGAGAATCATTGAGTATTTTTTTTCGACACCGCTTGATCAACCTGCTCAAACGCAAAAGTGGCTTGATACCATTTACGATAGATAATCACAGCCTTGGGCTGCCGTAAACTCGGCAGCCCATTTTTTTATTACCAAGAGTTCTCTTTCACGGTAAATTGACATCCTAGAATTTGTCGTCAATTTTTTCTTCAGCTTGAAGTTAAGATGAAAGAGACTGTCATCCCAGCGAAAGCTGGGATCCAAAAAATACAATTCGATAGAAGCGATGATATCTATTCCGGCCTTAATCTCCTATGTAGGCGTCAGCTTCAACTTCAATCATCATTTGAGGATTAATTAATGCTCTTACCTCAACCATTGTAGTTGTTGGGGGATGGTTTTGAAAAAAATCCCTGTGGGCTTGTCCAAACTCTTTCCATTTCGAAATTTTTGTAACAAACATCCTGGTTCGGACTATTTTTGATAGTGGAACATTTAAATCAGATAAAGATTTTTCTATAATTTCAAAACATCTTTTTGCTTGATCATAAGCTTTGCCGGGCTTAAACACGCTGCCATCGTTATTAATTGGAGCTGTTCCAGTAACATAGACATGATCGCCAGCTTTTAATGCCCTACAATATCCAACTTTTCCTTCCCAAGGTGCTCCAGAATAGACTCTTTTAAATCTAGATATATTTTTCATGAAAACAATTGTCCTTTATATTATGGATTTGTACAAATCATCCCAACATTTATTTCCCTTTTCTATTAATTCAACCTTCCATTGTCTCTTCCACACTTTGATTCTTTTTTCTCTAAGAATTGCATTTTCTGGATCATCTAAATCATTATACCAAAAAATCCATTGAGCCATTTGTATAATTTGTTATTTAAAAATCCGTTTAATGAGAGCGGCAAGATCATTTGGAGTAACATCAACAAATTCTGCATCAATGTCTGGTTGTTTTGAATCTAAAAGCGTTTCACATACTACTGAAAGTCCATCCAGCTCTGCTACTGGATTGACAAATCCATCTGGATATTTTGGTAACAAATCAATGATCGGGTTTCCATCTAAATCCAGAGGTGAACTTTTAAAAGAATCTCCGGAAGCTTCTGCTTCGATGGCATTCCACCGCTGTCGTTCTATAAAAAAAATATGAGCTCTCCTCTCAAGCACATGAGCAGCAATATCCGAATAAGCGGCTATGAATTTTAAACGCTCAATTAATGCCAGCTCGGTTGTTTGGTCAAGGCTTTGAATTTGAACAATTAAATATTTAATCTTTTTGAAACATTCGATTAAGCCCAACATTCTATGAAACGTCTCATCGAAAAATCGGAAACGAAGATGTGCATGTGCCTCTCTTGAATAACTATTTCTATAGAGTGTTGTATAAGCAAGCGTTACATCTTCAATTCGTTTATGTGTGCTTTGAACCTCGAGAAAAACGATGGCGAGCTGATACCTATGCCAGGCCACAGTACCTATCTCGTGTGGGTTATCCCTATGCGGTGGGCTCCAACCATAATCCCACCATTCATGAATTGAAAGTGCCTGTGAGGAAGAAATGAGAAATACAACAGTGGTCAACAACAGAATCCTCTTTGGGAGACAACATGTAAGCATTAAATATATGCTATCTCTCATTAATATCTCTTGTTGCAAGATTTATTTTGTCTCGTCTGACCCCAGTTTTGTGAATCATAGAACCACACCGTATTTGCGAGGATGAAACATGGTAAGGCGGTCAGTGAGATAATGCAACTACCAAAATAAAACGGAATAATACATATTTTAATACATATTATTATATTGCTTATTTCAGCTTATGTGCTATTATAAAAACCAATGGGAAAAACCATACGGTGGGGAAGATTCGAATGGGATGAGGAGAAGTCAGTGCTCAATAAAAAATTGCATTGCTTAGCTTTTAAAGAAGCAACAGAAGCCTTTGGAGATCCAGATAGAGTCATTGCGATCAATGAAAGGCACAGTCAAGAAGAACAAAGATTTTATCTTATGGGTCTTGTTGCGGGCAAAGTTGCCACCATTAGATTCACCTATCGAATTCCCTATGTCCGGCTCATAGGAGCAGGATATTGGAGAAAAGGAAGGAAACTGTATGAAAAAGAAAAGAAAAATAGACTCCGATAGACCGATTGGAAAGTTAACCGTCATTCCTGATTTTTTACCTGCGCCAGAAGAGCTTTTTCCAAAAAGTGAGGCTCAAAAAATTACGATTTTGGTCGATAAAAATACCGTTCTTTTTTTTAAAAGAACAGCCTCTCAACATGGCCAAAAATACCAGAGAATGATGAGAGAGATTTTAAACAGATATGCTAAAAAATATGGGACATAAAATCACCCATTACCACTCCTGGTTTTTTGAAAAATCAGGCAATCGAATAGCCTACTTTCACCGAAAAAGCAGACTGCGAAAAACTGTACATCGTCATTCTGCCCCGTTGTGGGGATAGGTTAGGGGGAGATTTCTTTAAAGTTTTTAGGGGTATAAGGTTTTGCGCCAACTAAGAGATCATGAACTAGGTGGCTAAAATATTCTCGTGGATTAACCTGATTGAGTTTGCAGGTTTCAACGATGGAAAACAATATGGCAGCTGTCAGAGCCCCACGTTTGGAATGGGTGCCATACCAGGTTTTTCGACCCACCACATGGCTTCTCAAATTTCTCTCCTGCGCATTGTTGTCAATCGGCACTTCAGGGTCAGTTAAAAATAAGGTCAGGGTGGCGTAATTCTTAAGAAAGTAACTGAGCGCCTTGCCGTATTTTCCCTTGCTGGGATACGAACCCAGCTCTTCTAAAGCCTTTTTTTTCATTGCCTCAAACCTGGGACGCATCTGCGCTCTCAGGTGTAAAATCTCTGGGGGTGATTTTCCCTTAGTATTGGCATTGAGCTGATAAACATCATGGTAATGATCGAGATAAAATTGAGCTTCTTTATACTTTGGCCAGGCTTTAAAAAAATATCTTCGCACATGGGCGTTACAATGTGCACTTCGAATCAAGGGGAGGTTATTTTGGAGTCTGGTTTTATTGGCGTCTTTTATGGCCTTGCCATATCCAGAAAAGACATCCGTCATTAAAATCTCCCATTTAGACTGGAGTAGGATCTCACTGGCCACATCACCAGATCGTGTGTCGTGGCACTCCAAAAAACAATATTCTTTCGTCGAAAATCCCCATAAGTACCAACTTTTCTTTTCATCCCCCTCCAGCATCCGGTGCGGCGTCTCATCGGCATTGAGAACCCTCGTATCCAAAACGCCTTGCTTAAGCAATGTGTAAACGGGGCTTACAAAGTTAGAAAACTCATGTGTCGTCTCAATTAAACTATGCGCTGGGAGATCAGATACCCCAGCTCGTTGGGCCATTGCTACATATCTATTGATGGGGATTAAATCGCAATATTTTGAAAGCGCCACATCTTCAATCATCTCATCTGAGTAGCTCGACCCTTCAATGATTTTTGCAGGAGCCGGCGCTGTGATAAGCGCTCCCTGGCACTGACAGCGATACTTTTTTCTTTTTTGTACAACAATCTCATATTTTTTGGGAATAACGGTGAGCTGCTCCGAATCCTCTGTCATCCCAGAATCCATCATGACCTCACCGCAGCACGGACAACTGGGAAGAGGATTCATGTCTATAATTTCTTCTCTAATCGGAATATTTGGATATCTCTCAGATGGCTTTTTTATCCGGGGCTTCGGTGGTGCTTTGGGTTCACTGCCATCTCCATCTTTCTTGACAGGTTTTTTGTATCGTTCAGAGCTCCTACCAAAAACTTTATCTTCTAAAGTCTCTAACTGTTCTTTTATAATCAGATCTAATTGCTCTGTCCTTATTTTTTGGTTTCTTAACTCATAGTTTTCTCGAACCACTCGAACCAACTCATCTTCCAATACCTTGTACTTTTGTTCTAGCTCTTGGCGACTTAGCGTTCCAAGCTTTGTTGATGTTGGGATTTCCCCCAGATTTATCAGCTCCATTTGATAAACAAAGCATGAACTATACCGAAATACTTTTCAACTCTTTTTCGACGGAAAATGAAGATTTTTTGACTTCTTTCGGAGAATCTATAAATCTCTTCTCAAAATCTGCCCCCTCAAAAAATAACCCAAACTCTGCTGCCGTTAATATAATTTCCCCCCTGTACATCGGATTAATTCGGCTAAATAAACCCCGCTCCATCCGCTTGGCTATAATCACAAACCCCGTCCCATCGTAAAATAGACATTTAATCGATGTCTTGCGGGCATTAATAAATACAAATAAATGCCCAGAAAAAGGGTCCTGATTTAAAACCCCTTTGGCCTGGGCAAATAATGTGTCATAGGATGCCCTCATATCTGTCGGCTCTTTACTGACAAATATCTTCGTCCGTCTATTAAACGATATCATGCCACCTTCTTTAAAAAATCCACCAACTGGTCTACTTGCCCAAATCGAATCAGCCGGCCTTTCTCCCAGTTCAGCTCAATTACATCACACCCTTTTAAACCACTCTCCTCAGTCACTTTGATCTCTTTGAACTCTTCAGCCGGAAAATGTCCTTCTCTCCTGAGCTTTTTAGCCTTCCCAATAATTGAGGCCATCCCTTTTGCACTCACCCCAATGGCATGGTAAAACTTCTGACTCGGCCCTTTCCACTCCTCCCATGCCAATAAAATCTCCATTAACAATCTCCCATCACTGATCCTCACGCGCCCCCCATCCCCTCGAAATGTAGATATCTTTTTCTTTAATACGTCTAGATCCATAAAAAATGACCTCCTCTTTTTTTATGTTTCTAGTTTATCAAATTATATCAGATTGAAAATGTGGGGCAGAATGACGATGTACGAAAAACTGCCCTTCAATCTAATATCTTCCCCCACCCCCAAAAACCCATGGATTGGGATATTTCTACCCAACGGGTGCGGAACTTGGGTTCGCGTAGCGCGCGATTTGGCTCGGCCGACCGCGCGGAACACGAACCCACCGAGGCAATGAGAATCATTGAGTATTTTTTTTCAACCCCGCTTGGGGCTATCTTAAAATTGAAATAGAGCTGACATTATATCAAATATAATGGATAATTTAGACATGTATTCTAGGGCTGTGAATATTTTCTTATCACAAAGCTTTTTTCTGCTTGGGGCACGTGGCACAGGTAAATCGACTCATCTTGGAAAGGTTTTAGCGGAACCAAGATGAAAATATTTTTATTTATTTTTTCTTTTATATTAGTCAGCTGTAGCCATTCTCCCAAAATTGGAGTTCTGCTTGAGAAAAAAGATATAGAATTAGAG
>JACQJD010000066.1 GCA_016198185.1 Deltaproteobacteria bacterium | reverse complement strand
GAAGAAATTTTTTAAAAAACTGTATGACTATTGGATGATCTTTGCCAAAGTGTTGGCTTATATCAATACGACTCTTTTATTGTCCGTGCTGTATTTTTTACTTCTTCCTTGGATTGCTTTCATTCAACGACTTTCTTCTAAACAGGATGAGGGATATTGGCAAGTCATTGAACAGAAGACGGCAAGTCAATCGCACCATCATTTTCAGTTTTAGACATGAGTCAAAATATTTTAGGCATATCTGCTTTTTATCATGATGCGGCTGCCTGTTTAATTCAGGATGGTAAATTGATTGCTGCTGCTTCCGAAGAGCGTTTTACACGAAAAAAGCATGATCCGGCTTTTCCAAAACAAGCCATCGCCTATTGTTTAAAAGAGGGTGGCATTGAAGCTTCTGACCTTACCCATATTGGATTTTATGAAAAACCTTTTATTAAATTTGAGCGCATTTTAAAAACGACGTTAACCTATTTCCCAAAGTCTTATCCTTCTTTTCTAAAAGCCATTCCTGTGTGGCTTAAAGAAAAACTTTGGACACCGCAGATCATTCGAAAGGAATTGGGTTTTAAGGAGAAAATTTATTTTATTGAGCATCACCGCTCTCATGCAGCGAGTTCCTTTTTAACTTCTCCTTTTCAAGAGGCGGCTCTCCTGACGCTGGATGGCGTTGGAGAGTGGTCTACGGCAACCTTTGGATATGGCAAAGATCGTTCCATCGAGCTCTTTAAAGAAATTCGTTTTCCTCATTCTCTCGGATTATTGTATACGGCATTTACCTATTATCTGGGATTCAAAGTTAACAGTGCAGAGTATAAAGTGATGGGATTGGCCCCTTATGGCAGGCCAATTTATCGAGATTTAATTTTAAAAGAATTGATCGATCTTAAACCCGATGGGGGCATTCATCTTAACTTAAACTATTTTTCTTATCCTTATGGATTAAAAATGATTCATCCTTCTTTTTGTGATTTGTTGGGTCACCCGATCCGATCCCCTGAAAGTACATTAGAACCCTTTCACAAAGATGTGGCAGCCAGTATTCAAAAAGTAACGGAAGAAGTGGTCCTTCACATGGCCAATACGGTTCATCGAGAAACGGGTTCAAAGAATTTGTGTTTGGCAGGGGGTGTTGCGCTTAATTGTGTGGCCAATGGGCGGCTTTTAAGGCAAGGACCTTTTGAAAATATTTATATTCAACCCGCAGCCGGAGATGCGGGTGGGGCAGTGGGGATCGCTGCTTATATCCAACATGCAATTTTAGGAGCACCTCGTGAACCTGGTTGGACACATGCTTATTGGGGACCTTCTTATTCTTCTTCGGAGGTTCAAACGTTTCTAGAGGGGTTGAACATTGAATATGAATCCTATTGCGAAAATGATCTTTATGGGCGTGTTGCAAAATTAATTGATGAACAACAGGTGATCGGATGGTTTCAAGGCAGGATGGAATTTGGTCCCAGGGCGCTTGGCAATCGATCTATCCTTGCCGATGCCAGGAATCCCAAGAACCAAGATGTTGTGAATTTAAAAATTAAATTTAGAGAATCCTTTCGTCCTTTTGCTCCGACTATCTTAGAGGAGAAGGTTCAGGATTATTTTGAGTTAGATTGTGCAAGTCCCTTTATGTTATTGGTGGCACAAGTAAAACCAGACCATCGCCATATTCCCGCGGTGACACATGTGGATGGGTCTGCGCGTATTCAAACCCTTCAAGAAAAACAGAACCCAAAATTTTATCGATTGATCCATGCATTCTATCAGTTGACAGGGTGCCCAGTGATCATCAATACTTCTTTCAACGTTCGTGGAGAACCCATTGTTTGTACGCCTCAAGATGCTTATGAATGTTTTATGCGTACCCATATGGATTACCTGGTTTTAGATAATTTTATTCTCGATAAAAAGAAGATGCCAGTGCGAGAAATGGATTTAAGTTGGCAGAAACAATTTGAATTAGACTGAGAAAGGGGTTTGAAATGAAATTAACACACATCCTCGACCAATTTACCATCGTCAAAGAATTTTGGATTTTTCTGAGGGAACGCAAGCTTTGGTGGATGACCCCCATTGTGGTGGTTCTATTGTTGCTTGGTTTTTTGATTGTTTTCACGGAAGGTTCAGCCGTAGCGCCATTTATTTATACTTTGTTTTAATTTTGACAACGAGCGGTGTGTAAGTTATCCGAACCCTCATGAATCAAAAGCCTATGAAAGGACTCATCTTAAGTGGGGGACATGGAACCCGACTCCGTCCCATCACCCACACCAGTGCCAAACAATTGGTTCCCATTGTCAATAAGCCTATTTTATTTTACGGAATCGAAGCCTTAAAAGAAGCAGGCATTGAAGATATTGGCATTGTGGTTGGGGATACCCAAGCAGAAATTCAAGAGGCTGTAGGCGATGGAAGTCGATGGGAAGTCAACATCACCTATATCCCTCAAGAAAAACCTCTTGGACTGGCCCATGCCGTTCTCATTGCCAAAGATTTTATTCAAGAATCTCCTTTTATTATGTATTTGGGAGATAATGTGATTAAAGGAGGTGTTCAAACATTTGTAAATGAGTTTAAAAGAACAACCCCGACGTCCCAAATTTTACTGGTTCGAGTTTCAAACCCTGAACAATTTGGTGTTGCAGAATTGGTTGAGCAAAGGGTTATCAAGTTAGAAGAAAAACCACAGTTTCCAAAAAGTAATTTGGCATTGGTGGGTGTTTATCTCTTCGACAGCCATATTTTTAAAGCTGTACAATCCATTGATTATTCCAAGCGGGGAGAGCTCGAAATTACAGATGCGATTCAATGGTTGATTGATCAGGGATATCATGTTCAATCTCACATCATTCAAGGGTGGTGGAAAGATACCGGTAAGTTAGAAGATTTATTAGAAGCCAATCGAATGATGAGCGATGCGCTGGAAACCAAAATCAGTGGTCATGTAGATGCAGCTTCTAAAGTAGAGTTTAAAGTGGTGATCGAAGCAGGTGCCACCGTGGTGAACAGCTTGATTCGTGGACCTGCTATTATTGGCAAGGATACGAGAATTACCAATGCGTATGTGGGACCTTTTACTTCTATTAATGAAGCGTGTGAAATCGAAAGCTCTGAAATTGAACATAGTATTGTATTGCGAAACAGTCGAATTATCGGCATCCGTCATCGAATTTCAGATAGCTTGATTGGAAAAAATGTACATATTTTGGGAAATGAAAGAAAAATTCATAACCATCAATTTATGGTTGGAGATAATTCTAAAATTGAATTGATGTAAGGAGTAAACATGAAAGAACTCATCTCGGGCGTTGAAACAAAAACCTTAAAGGTTATTCCAGATGAACGGGGTCGTCTTATGGAAATTCTGAGGAATGATGACCCACTTTTTAAAAAGTTTGGTCAGCTTTATATGACGGTTGCTTATCATGGGGTGGTGAAAGGGTGGCATTACCATAAATCGCAATGGGATAATTTTTCTGTCGTAAAAGGAATGATTAAATTGGTGCTCTATGATTCCAGGCCTGACTCACCGACCTATCGCAGCATTAATGAATTTTTTATCGGAGAACATCATCCCCTGTTGGTTCAAATTCCGCCCTATGTGTATCACGGGTTTAAAGGCATTACGCATCCAGAAGCCATCGTCATTAATTGTCCCTCAGAGGCATATCATTATGAAGTGCCAGATGAATTTCGTGTGCATCCCCACAACAATGACATTCCCTATCAGTGGGCGTTAAAAGAAGGATAAATTTTTTCACGTGAACATTTTAGTTACAGGAGGGGCCGGATTTATTGGTTCTGCTTTTATTCGTTTGCTTCATCAAAAACGCCCTGCTTGGAAGATCGTCAATGTAGATAAATTAACATACGCCGGTAATCTTGAAAATTTAAAGGAAGTGGCCCCCCATCATTCTTATACATTTGTTCAAGGAGATATCGCCGATGCTCAGTTGATGGCTGGTCTTCTGAAACAATATAGCATTCAAACCATTGTTAACTTTGCGGCAGAGTCTCATGTGGATCGGTCCATTCAAGACAGTGGTGCATTTATCGAGACCAATGTGGTGGGGACGCATGTGTTGTTGGAAAACGCAAAAAGGTTCTCTGTGGATAAGTTTGTTCAAGTATCCACGGATGAAGTGTATGGTTCTTTATCGTCGGGAGGATTTTTTACAGAAACGACGCCGCTGGCCCCCAATAGCCCTTATGCTGCCAGTAAAGCAGCGAGTGATGTTTTGGCACGTGCTTATTTTAAAACATTTGGCCTCCCCATGGTGATTACACGGTGTACCAATAATTTTGGTCCCTATCAGTATCCTGAAAAATTAATTCCCTTGTTTATTTTGCGTGCTTTGAATAATGAACCGTTGCCGGTCTATGGTGATGGGCTCTATGTGAGAGATTGGATTCATGTAGAGGATCACTGTAAAGCGCTTCTATTGGTTTTGGAACAAGGTCGCAGCGGAGAGATTTACAATATTGGTGCGAGGTGTGAAAAAATGAATATAGATATTGCAAAGAGGATATTGCAAATTTTAAAAAAGCCCACCGCGCTGTTGTCTTATGTAAAAGATCGTCCTGGACATGATCGTCGGTATGCCATTGACCCTACTAAGATTGAACAGGAGCTTGGATGGAAACCACAATTTCATTTAGATGATTATTTAGAAATCTTGATCCGATGGTATGAGGAACATCCGCTATGGTGGAAAAAAATTCTCTCCCAAAAATCTTAATTTTAGGTGGCAAGGGGCTTTTAGGTTCCGAGATGGCCAGAGTTTTAACTGCGAACGGCTATGCTGTGAAAACAGCATCCCATGCAGAACTTGATATTACAAAAGGCATGGAGGTGGCGGTATGGATTGAGCGATTGCAGCCCGAGATCGTTATCAATTGTGCAGCTTTATCAGATGTTGATTTTTGTGAAAAAAACCCTGATTTGGCTTTTAAAGTCAATGCAGAAGGCGTTAAAAATATTTGTTTGCCTCTCCAAGAAATTGGGGGTCGGCTTATTCACATCAGCTCTGATTATGTTTTTGATGGGAAAAAGAAGTCGCCCTATGTGGAAACGGATTTGGTGTCGCCAGTGAATATCTACGGCAAGAGTAAGTTAAAAGGAGAGGAATACGTTCAAAAAATTTTACCTCAAAGTTTTATTGTTCGCGTTCAATGGTTGTATGGGGCCCATGGCAAGAATTTCGCGAGTCAACTGGTTCGAACCATCACCACTGGAGAGGTCATGGGACCTTATTCTTTGATTCTAGATCGTGTTGGAACGCCGACCCCTGTAGGCGTGATTGCCAACGTTGTGCCTCGGATGATGACATTGAGAGAGGGTGGACTTTTCCATCTTTCTGCTCGAGGAGGGTGCTCTTGGGTTGAGTTTGGAAAAGCTGTTTTTGAAATCAATTCTCGCAAAGATTTTGATCGATGGGTTAGGGCTGTAACTGAAATTCAAAATCTTCGATTGGCCCAAAGACCCCCTTATTCCGTTTTGTCTTCAGATTTTTTTGAACGCACGTTTCAGTATGAATTTTCTCATTGGACAGAGGCCTTGAGCAATGTCATCCATTATTTTAAATGACACAAATTTAAAATGCAGTTGACAAGTTTATGAAAATACCAGATACTTGGGGCATCGTTTCAAGGGGCATTTTCAATGAGCCCTGAGGAATCACCAGAAAATCAAGCAAGAAAAATAAATAAGTAAAAATAAATAAGCGCAAGAAAAAGAAAATAAGACGAAATTGTTCGTAGTTAAAAGATTTTAATAAGGAGGAAATGACATGGTGAATCAAAAACCAGTTCGCAGAATGAACAAAGAGGGGAAGGATCTTAAACAGCATCCAGAGATGCCTGCTCCAGAAAATCACGAAGAGAATGAAGCCAGCACTCATCCTAATAATGATGTTGCAGATGTGCGACGAGGCAATGTGCTTCATCTCAATGAACTTAAAGAAATGAAAATTAGCGAACTCGCCCAACTTGCCAAAAAATTTAATATTGATGGCGCCACCTCCATGCGGAAACAGGAACTTATTTTTACCTTGCTCAAAGCTCATACCGAAAACAATGGGGTTGTTTTTGCTGAAGGCGTTTTGGAAATTTTGCCAGATGGTTTTGGTTTTTTGAGAGCTGAAGATTACAATTATTTGCCAGGGCCGGATGATATTTATGTTTCTCCATCCCAAATCAGGAAATTTCAGCTTAAAACCGGTGACACCATTTCAGGGCATGTGCGTCCACCCAAAGACTCCGAAAGGTATTTTGCACTTTTAAAAGTTGAGAAATTAAATTTCGAAGGGCCAGAAGGGGTTCGGGATCGAATTTTATTTGATAATCTAACACCGCTCTATCCACAGGATTTATTAAACTTAGAATATGATCCGAAAAATTTTTCAACGCGAATTGTCAATTTGATTTCACCGATTGGCAAAGGCCAGCGAGGTCTCATTGTTGCTCCGCCTCGAACAGGTAAAACGGTTCTCCTTCAAAATATCGCCAATGCCATTACGCATAATTTTAAAGACATTAAATTAATGGTATTGCTCATTGATGAGCGTCCGGAAGAAGTAACAGACATGGAACGGTCGGTGGATGGTGAAGTGATCAGTTCTACCTTTGATGAACCAGCACAACGACACGTTCAAGTGGCAGAAATGGTTATTGAAAAGGCCAAGCGATTGGTCGAATACAATTATGATGTTGTTATTTTATTGGATTCGATTACCCGATTGGCGCGTGCCTATAACCAAGTGGTTCCACCGAGTGGTAAAATTTTGTCGGGGGGTGTGGATTCCAATGCGCTCCATAAACCCAAACGTTTTTTTGGTGCAGCCAGAAATATTGAAGGGGGAGGCAGTTTGACCATTATTGCAACGGCATTGGTGGATACGGGAAGTCGAATGGATGAAGTTATCTTTGAAGAATTTAAAGGTACGGGGAATATGGAAATTCATTTGGATCGAAAATTGATGGAAAAAAGGATATTTCCTTGCATTGATATCAACAAATCTGGAACGAGAAAAGAAGAACTCTTGTTGGACAAAGATATGTTATCTCGTATTTGGATTTTGCGAAAAGTATTACAACCCATGAATGTGGTAGATGCGATGGATTTCTTGTTAGATAAGCTTTCTGCAACCAAGACCAATAAAGAATTCATCGATTCTATGAATACGTAGCAGGGTGTTGCTCATATTGAATGAGTATGCTATAGGAAAACGTTAATTATGAAAGATGGAATACATCCCAAATACACGGATTCAAAAATTATTTGCAACTGTGGCAATGTCATTGAAACCAGAGCCACACGAGCAGAAATAAGGGTTGAAATTTGCTCTTCTTGTCATCCATTTTTTACGGGAAAACAAAAATTGGTTGATTCTTCGGGACGCATTGAGCGATTTCGCCAGAAATACGCTAAAACTGCTTCTACCAAAAAATAGCTTTTGCGGCTGTTTTTATAATTTTTATGGATGCAACGTATGTCGAAAGGCTCGAGAAAGCCAAGCAACGTTTTGTTGAGATAGAAAAAAAACTATCTGATCCAAAAGTTATTTCTAATCCCAAGGAAGCCGCTCAGTTATCTAAAGAGCGATCGAATCTTTTAGATCTTGTTGAAACTTACGACGCTTACTTGAACGTCATGGAAGCCATTCAATCCAATCAAGAGCTGCTCCAAGATCCTGAAATGAAAGAATTGGCTCAAGAAGACTTGAAAATACTTGAGCAGCGCTGTCGTGAATTAGAAAAAAAGCTATTGGTGGCGCTGACGCCAAAAGATCCCAACGATGAAAAAAATATTATTTTAGAAGTGAGAGCGGGTACGGGGGGTGAAGAGGCCTCTTTATTTGCGGCTGAACTTTTTAGAATGTATCAGCGCTATGCTGAAATACGAGGATGGAAAGTAGAGTTATTAAACCTTTCCGAGACGGGTCTTAAAGGTTTTAAAGAAGTCATTGCGATGATTACAGGCGATCGCGTTTATAGCCATTTGAGGTATGAAAGTGGCGTTCATCGCGTACAACGGGTTCCGCAAACAGAGGCCCAAGGTCGAATTCACACCTCGGCCGTTACGGTGGCTGTTCTTCCCGAAGCCGATGAAGTGGAGGTCGAAATTCAACCCCAAGATTTAAAGGTGGATGTATTTCGTTCGTCTGGACCTGGTGGGCAAAGTGTCAATACGACGGATTCTGCGGTTCGAATGACCCATCTTCCTTCTGGGCTGGTTGTGAGTTGCCAGGATGAAAAATCACAACATAAAAATAGAGCAAAGGCACTTAAGATTTTAAGATCTAAACTGTACGATCTGCAGCTTCAAAAGCAAATGGAAGAGCGATCCCACCATCGAAAAAGTCAAATTGGTTCTGGAGATCGTTCTGAAAAGATTCGAACGTATAATTTTCCACAATCGCGGGTTACCGATCATCGTATTCCAATTACGCTGCATAATCTGAGCGGTATTTTAGATGGGCAGTTGGGAGATCTCATTGAAGCCTTACAGAAGCATTTCCAGTCTCTGCAGCTCAAGGAACAATCTGTATGACCTGGACGGTGTCAAAACTCTTGCAATGGTCCCAACTGTATTTAGCCGAAAAGGGCATTGAGGAATCGAGGCTTCAGGTAGAATATTTATTGGCGCATGTTTTGGCCAAAAAAAGACTGTCTTTATATTTAGAGTCTGATCGGGTACTGAATGAAACCGAACTCGCCGCTTTTAAAACACTTCTTCAGAGAAGAAGTCAGAAAGAACCGCTTCAATATATTTTAGGTACGCACTTGTTTATGGATTTAAATCTAAAAGTAGGTCCAGGTGTTTTTATTCCCAGGTTTGAGACCGAAGTGTTGGTCGAGAATGTATTAGAGGCTTTTCAAAAAAGAGAAATGAAAACCGCCAGGATTCTTGAACTGGGGATTGGAACTGGGGCTATTTCTTTGGCGATTGCTAAAAAATATCCTGATATGGCCATTGTCGGTGTTGACGTGTCAGCGGAGGCTTTAAAATATGCCAAGGAAAACATTGGTTTGCACGCTTGTTCTCAAATTGAACTAAGACAAGGGGATTTGTTTTCTAGCATTGAACCTCATGAAAAATTTGATGTGATCATTTCAAATCCACCTTATCTTGCAGAACCTCTTTGGGCATCTTTAAAAGATGAAGTTAAGTTGCATGAACCTAAAGAAGCGCTGTTTTCTGGGGAGGAAGGATTGGATTGTATCTTAAAAATCATAGAGACCAGCCGTTACTATTTGAAACCAGAAGGGATGTTATTTGTAGAATTTTCACCGGAACAGCGTGACCAGATTGAGGCAGTATTTAAAAAGGATACGTTCTTTACCATGTGGAAATTTGTAAGAGATTATGAGCATCGTGATCGACTTTTTATAGCTGAGCGAGGGAAAACATAAATGGACCAGTTGATGATTGAAGGCCCAAATTTTTTGTCTGGTCGTGTTCAGGTCAGTGGCTCTAAGAATGCTGCGCTTCCCATCTTAGCGGCAACGCTCATGGGCCAAGGGACTCAAAAGATTTTAAATGTTCCCAATTTGGGAGACATTCGAACCATTTTAAATCTTTTAACCCACTTGGGGGCTTCTGTTAAAAAAGAAGATTCGGCGTTGCTCGTTTGCGCGGATTCTGTTTCAGAGCATGATGTCCCTTATGAATTGGTCAAGACCATGCGAGCTTCTATTTTGGTTTTAGGGCCATTGCTGGCTAGATTTGGAAAAGCCAAAGTGTCTCTGCCTGGCGGTTGTGCGATTGGAGAGCGTCCGATCAACTTGCATTTAATGGGGCTACAAAAGCTAGGGGCTCAGATTGAAATTTCGGAAGGCTATATTTACGCACAGGCTTCAAAGCTTACCGGTACAAAGATTTGTTTTGATGACATTACCGTGAATGGGACTCAAAATATTATGATGGCCGCCACGCTCGCCAAAGGGGTGACCCTCTTAGAAAATGCAGCAAAAGAACCTGAGGTTGTTGATTTGGCTCATTTTTTAAATAAGATGGGTGCAAACATTTCGGGGGCAGGGACGGATACCATGATCATTGAGGGGGTAGAGACATTGGGACAAGCGACACATGAGATCATTCCAGATCGAATTGAAGCTGGAACGTTGGTATTGGCTGTTGCTGCCACAGGTGGCAATGTTCGTGTGGAACACTGTGCGCCGCAACATTTGGGATTTGTTTTAGATAAATTAATGGCGTGTGGTGTTCATATCGAACAAGATGAACGATCGATTTGGGTTAAATCAAATAAAGTTTTAGAGAAGATCAATATGGAGACCAAGCCCTACCCTGGTTTTCCAACGGACCTTCAAGCGCAGATGATGGCGTTTTTAACGCAAACCCAAGGAACCAGTCGGATTGTCGAAAATATATTTGAAAAGAGGTTTAATCATGTGGCAGAGTTGGGTCGCATGGGTGCTCAAATTACAATTGATGGGCGATGTGCGATGGTTGAAGGTGGAAAAAAACTAAGCGGTGCCCCGGTGATGGCTACAGATTTAAGAGCCAGCGCCTCTCTTGTGATTGCTGGATTGGTGGCTCACGGAAGGACGGAAATCTCTCGTGTTTACCATTTGGATCGAGGATATGAGCAGTTGGAAGAGAAATTAAAAAATTTAGGAGCAAGGATTTATCGCGTATCCAACAGAGAGTGTAAAGGATGATGAATAAATCCTGTCTTTTTTGTAAAATTGTTGAAGGGACGGTACCCTCTGACAAAGTGTATGAAACGAAGGAAGTTTTTGCTTTTCGAGACATTCATCCCAAAGCACCTGTTCACATTTTAATTGTTCCCAAAATACATTTGACCTCTTTGGCCGAAATCCATGAGAAAAACGTAACCATTCTCAATCCTTTATTTTTGGCGGCCGTTCATCTTGCCAAAGAAAATGGTATTTTGGATCGAGGCTTTCGAACCGTTTTTAATTGTAACCCCGAAGGGGGGCAAATGGTTTATCATTTGCACTTGCATTTATTGGGGGGGCGGCCATTAGGCGGAGCCATGGGAGCTTAGGGGGTAAGGGCATGAAAGAAAAGAAAATGGTGGTTGGTTTTTGGTTAAGGGTTATTTCCGATTTGGTGGATGCGGCTATTCTTGGCGGCATCGGTTTCCTATTGTCTATTCCTTTTAAAAGTCAGTTCATTCAATTAGGCGAACATGGCATATGGGTGGGAGTCGGGATTGCATTTTTATATACCGGTATTTTACAAAGCAATTTGGGGGGTGGTCAAAGTTTGGCCAAAAGAATATTTGGAATTCAAGTTTTACATTTGGATGGTTCTTATTTAAATTTATATCAATCTGGACTGCGGTATTCTGTGTTGTCTTTATTCGTTTATGGTGCTTCTCTGATAACGTGGTTACTTTCTTTTTTCCCCTCATTCAATTCTGAGGCATTTTCGGTCATTTCTGTTGCGTTCGTTTTTTCTTTATTCACGTTCTTATTTATCTTAATGGCTTTGGATCCTCTAAAACGAGGAATCCATGATTTTTTAGTAGGAAGCGTGGTGGTTCGCAAAAAAAGATTTGATGTTGAAAAAATCAAAGCCCTACAAAATCCTTTCAGAAAAAAAGTAGCATTTATCATTTGTGGTCTTATTTTTTTTGCAACGATTGGTGGCGCCTATTATTATACTAAAGATGTAAAATTTATCGAAAAAATCGATTTAGAAACAGATCAGCCGCGTTCATTAGAAGAGAAGCTCATATTTATGATAGAACGTGAGATTGAGGAAAAAACCCAGATGACCCAAGTTTCAATCGATTTTAAAGATTCTACTGAAGAAATAGTGGTTGTCGGATTTGTAGATTTTAGCATGATTAACCCTACAGCTGTTAAATCGTTATGTGCTGAAAATGCGGTAAAAATTTTAACCGCATTCCAGCATGATCTTTCTGGTTATCATAAAATTAAGGTTATAGTAGCCTCTAAAGGGTTCGATATTGGCATTTGGTCTTATAAACCCGCTTCTTATACTTATTACTATTCTTCTCAAGGCGACTTTATTCGAGAGACACGCCCCTTGTCATTTTTTGATTTTTTTTACTTAATAAAATCAGGACTTACACGAAAATGATACCCTTCTACCAGATGGGCCGTAAGAGTCGCTTGACAGTTTCTTTATAAAACCGTTATAAAACAACCTATTATTTAAATACATAAGGAGGCAGGCGT
>JACQJD010000069.1 GCA_016198185.1 Deltaproteobacteria bacterium | reverse complement strand
TCTCTTTTTCATTTATTTCCCAGCACTTTTAGCCGCCAACAATCCGCAGAAAGAACCTGAGCGGTTTATGGTTCATTTATTAGACTATATTGCACAAGATTATCAAGAAGCCATTCAAGATGGAAAAGTAATCAACCCTTATGAATATGACGAGATGAAAGAATTTGCTCAATCCCTCATTGACCGAAGCCTTGACATTCAAGTTCTGAAACTTGATCCCAAATTTCAAAAAGACCTAAGAGACTTAAAACAAATCATTGACGAGAAAAGAACACTGCTAGAAGTTTCAACCCTTGCCCGATCACTTCAATCGCAAGTCATCCAGCAGACTCACTTGGAAGTGACCCCTGCACAGTGGCCCAATCTTTCTCAAGGAGAAAAAATTTATCAAGCACGCTGTACTGAATGTCATGGCCCTTCAGGAAAAGGCGATGGTCCTTTGGCACAAACCTTAAATCCCAAGCCAACAAATTTTTTTGATCTTGACCGCATGGAAGCTGCTTCTTCTTTAAAATTATTTAACACCATACGACTTGGCATTCCAGAAACGGCCATGGTGGCATTTTCCGATTTATCAGATGAAGATACATGGAATATCGCTTTCTACGTCCAATCTCTACGACATCGTAAAGACCAAGAAAATTTTAAACCTGTCCAACCCGAGGAAGAAGCATTACTCAAAGATGTTTCATTATTGTCAGATGTAGAACTCACTCAAAAACTTAAATCTTCTTCAAAAGAATTCTCAGTCCCTGCGCTTAGATTAAAAACGCAACAGATTGCCTCGAACCGCTTTATCATCCTTGCGCTGGCCCATTTAAGCAATGCTGAACGCTATTTCAAAGAATCTAAAAGCCAAGAAGCTTCAAATGAAGCTCTGCTGGCCTACCTTAATGGTGTTGAGCCCATTGAACCCAAATTAAAAGCCAATGATCCAGCGCTGGTCGATAAACTGGAAGTTGATTTTCAAGCTGTTCGCGTTGCCCTTGAGAAATCTGAAAAAGAAGAAGACCATGTTCAAGCCGCACTCACCACAGCCAGAGCCACGCTGAACGAAGCCCAAACGGCACTTGAGGCAAAACATCTTTCTTCGAGTATGACTTTTTTTCTGACGTTGGGAATCATTTTAAGAGAGGCTCTGGAAGCATTATTGGTCATTATTTCACTGTTAGCTGTAATCCGAGCTTCTGGTGCCACGGAAGCCCAACGATGGGTTCACGCTGGCTGGATGAGCGCCATTTTTCTAGGATTTCTTTCCTGGATTTTTTCGGGATGGCTCATGGCCATGAGTGGGGCCCAAAGAGAAGTATTGGAGGGTGCGGTTTCTTTAATCGCTGTTCTGGTATTGCTGTATTTGGGATTCTGGATGCATCGACAAAGCCACATCCATGCGTGGAAAAAATTTATTCAGGAACGGGTCCAAAAAGCACTTCATGGAAAAAATCTCATCGGACTTTTCATCCTTTCCTTTATCGCCGTTTTTAGAGAAGTTTTTGAAACAGTTCTTTTTTTACGAGCCATTTGGCTTGAAACGGCTGGCCTTGCAAAAATGTCGATGCTCATGGGGGTTGCTGCTTCTTTTGTATTCGTCATCGTCATGGCATGGGTGTTGCTCAAATTTAGCAAAAGGCTCCCCCTTCAAAAATTGTTTGGATTGTCCTCAGGGGTTCTCATCGGCCTTTCTTTGATCCTCACAGGAAAGGGGTTCCACGCCCTTCAAGAAACAGGCCTTTTATCCATTACACAAACACCCGTTTCTTGGCGTTTTGATTTGCTGGGGGTTTACCCAACCGTTGAAACATTGCTTCCTCAACTTTTTGTTTTATCCCTCTGTGTTACGCTCTGGATGCTTGAAAAGAATCGTAGAACTGTTTGACAAAATGAATAAATACGCTACAGTAACCTCATGAAACGACTGGTCGCCATCTCTTTCAGTTTTGGTTTTTTCATCACCAGAGCTGTTTTTTCAGAATGCATCCAAACCGAAACAGCAAACTTGCATGCCGGTCCTTCCTTAGATCAAGAAATCACGTGGGTGGTCCCCAAACATATGCCACTCAAACGACTGTTCGAAAAAGACGGTTGGGCACAGGTCGTGGATGTTGATAACGATGTTCACTGGGTTCGTAACACAGCCTTAACCCAAGACCATCGTTGTGCGGTTGTAAAAGTAGATCGCGCAAAATTACGAACAGGACCTGGTGAGCATTTCCCACAAGTGCATTTTTTACCTTCGATCGAACATTATGCCACCTTTATCTATGTCAAACGCCAAGAATCCTGGGCACAACTCAAAGATGATGCAGACAACCGCTACTGGATTCATCGAAGTTTAATTTGGGTGTATTAACAGAAGACTCTTTTTTAAAGAGTCGCTTGCCTCTTTCATTCAATTAAGATAATTTAATTTTTTATTTTAACGTCTTTTATCGGGGTGTAGCGCAGCCTGGCTAGCGCACTTGCTTTGGGAGCAAGGGGTCGACGGTTCATATCCGTCCACCCCGACCAAACCTCAGAGTACCCGAACCGCCGATCGCACTTTCCCAAGCGGTTGGATTTTCAGGTTCGGAGCCATTTTTTATGTAAAGCCTGTACTTGAGATCATTATCCGGGCAAACAGATAATGAGGATATGAGATTACCCAACAGGGCTTTGCGCTGGTGGGGTGTTAATGTATAAAACTTATTCAATTCTTTACCCATGTAGCACTGAAAATCGTCAAGCCTTTCACAGTCCAATTTTCCTTGTGAAGCAGACTCTATTTTTTTGCTTTATAAATAAGAGGATACTTTTCTGGCTGGTTGAGAGATTTTAATTCCAGATCTACATCTAAATCTGACCAGTAAAGATGATTGCCAAAAAGAAATTTTACATTATTGAGTTCAGTAACTTTAGCTTTTTTAAACCAAGGGTAGTCTTTATATGGCAAAAAATATTCTTTGCCTTCAACAAAGAGCCAAAGGCCGTGTTCTGACACCTCAACGTTAATGCTTGAAGTGGGTTTTCCAAGCTTTTTTAATTTCATCATAATGTTCCTCAATAATCTTTTGAATTTCTTTGATCTCCTTAGATAATAACCCATAATGCTCAGCTAGCGCAACTACGGGTTCTAACCAGAATTTTGCTTCTCCATCCGGCGAAGTCACATGGATATGTAGAGCCAGTTCGGTGATCGTTTTTTATCGACGGGGTCATTTTCTCAATTTGAGCCATTTTGAGCTTAACTCCGAACAAGCTCTAACTATTCAATTTGAAATGAAAAAGCCATTTTCGACATTGTCAAAAATGGCTCAAACTGAGAATTGGCTGCCCTTACTGGACAGCTTTCGAACTGAACTTATAGCACTTGCAGCTTAATATTCAACCAGAAAAATAACATGAAGGGGGGGCCCATGTTGATAAACCATTTCTTCTTCGGTGCCATAAAGTTGGAGTACACGAAGTCCTTTGATGTTATGAAGTTTGGCTGGCCCGCGGTGTTGAATAGGTTTTGAATAATTCATATTAAGATACCAAATCGATGATTCTAAACAAAATACCTAAAATTTTCTTAGTAAGAGAGCAGCACCTTTTATAGATTCGAATACTATGAACTCGTTTGGTATTGGGATCGACAATAAAAACAACTTCCCATTTGGTTTTTTTGTCTTTGTAAACAGTATATGTAAGATTAATATCATAATTATAATAACCACCCGTTCGTTTTCCTAACACATTTCTTACATTACTTATTGA
>JACQJD010000068.1 GCA_016198185.1 Deltaproteobacteria bacterium | reverse complement strand
GTGCAACTTGAAATTGTTCCCAAAGATGAAGAGCTTCCTCCGGGTTATGATTATATCTAGCAGGGCGTATATTTTGGTAGGCCTTCCAGGTTCTGGGAAAACAACGGTGGGAAAAGCATTGGCTCAAAAGCTCTCCGTTCCTTTTTTTGATCTAGACCACCTCATTGAAGAGAATTTTCGTGTTTCCATTGATACCTTGATACGTGAAGGGAAAGAGTCCTATTTTAGATTACTCGAACTACAGTCTCTCAAGACATTTTGTCAGCGAGTGCGCCCTTGCCGGTTTGTGCTGGCAACGGGGGGTGGAACGTTGAACGATCCTCGCAATGTGAGGCGGTTACAATCGCTGGGGGTGTGGATTTATTTGCAAGTTGAATTTGAGGAAATCATCCGACGGCTAAAGGAAGTCAATCACGCCCTTTTGACAAGACATAAAGCCAGCGATCTCGAAAATGTCTTGAAGGAAAGGGTGCCTTATTATAAAGAAGCGGAACTGGTGGTTGAAAGAACCCATCCATCACCCAACGAAACTTGTTTAGAAATTTGGAGGAAAGTATATGGGCAGAGGGGATTCCAAAAGAACGAAAAAAATGAGGCAACGGCGCAATCAGCGGCGTAAAAAAATGCGTCATAAAAAAAGAGCAGAAGCTCTCAAGAAATCAAGAAAGAAAAAATAAACGATTTTTTATTGCCGTTTTCACCACACCTATGGTGAACTAGCGGGGTGAGAGATTTTAAGAAAATTGGCGCTGTGGTGGTGTTTGGTATTGCCATTGTTTTTATTTTAATATTTGTGATGACATCTGGAAAAAAACAAAAAGAGACGGTTACCCAAATTGAACGTGTAAAAGCCTGGGGGTCGGTGACGATCCATTATTATCGTTTGCAAAATGGGCTGGAAGTCCTGTTGGCCGTTCAAAAAGAGATCCCTGTTTTTGCCTATTACACTTACTACCGAGTGGGGTCGCGCAATGAAGAAAAAGGTAAAACGGGCCTGGCTCATTTTTTTGAGCATTTGTTATTTAAGGAGTCCAAGAATTATAAAGAGGGCGAGTTTGATCGCATCATGGAAGAAATGGGTGCACAAACGAATGCCAGCACGGGAAATGATTGGACCAATTATTATGAAGTGTTACCAGCCGATCTTCTTAAAATTGAAATGGCGATCAAACTGGAATCCGATCGGATGCAACATATGATTATTAACGAAGCCCAAGTGACCGCGGAAATGGGGGTCGTTCAAAATGAACGTCGATTGCGTGTAGATAATTCCGTGGAAGGGAAAATGGGGGAATTGTTAGGCGATCTTGCTTATGAGCAGCATTCTTACAAGCATCCTGTGATTGGCTGGATGGAAGACATTGAAAAATATAATGTTCAAGACTGTTTGGAATTTTATCAGCGCTATTATGCCCCCAACAACGCCACCCTCATTTTGGTTGGCAATATTCCTGTGACAGAGACGCTTGATTGGATTGAGCAGTATTATGGTTCCATTGCGCCGTCTCAAATATTCCAAAAGGAAATTCCAACAGAGCCACCGCAACGAAAAGAACGAAAATTAAAAATTGTTCGAGAGGATATAGACGTTGAAAAAGCGCTTTATGGGTTTCATGTGCCTTCCGAAAACCATCCTGACATCGCACCATTGGATTTATTGGCCGAGATTTTGTTTAATGGAGAAGGATCTAGGCTTTACCGACGCATGATCATTGAGGAAGAAATTGTTTCAGATCTGGGTGCGGGCATTGAGCATTTAAAGGATCCGGGATTGTTTCAGATTTCAGTGGCCATGCGCAAAGGGCAACCGGTTCAGAAAGCCAGCAATCGCATTTTTGCTGAATTTGAAAATGTTAAAAAAAATGGGGTGTCTTCTGCTGAATTAGAGCGCGCCAAAAACCGGTATGAAATGGGGTATTATCATTCCTTAGAAACGGTGAGTGGCAAGGCTAGAAATTTAGGTCATTACCATGTGGTTCGGGGTGACTATAAAGAAGCCCTGACGGTATTTGGAAATTATGCACGGGTGACGGTGGAAGATATTCATCGGGTTGCAAAAATATATTTTGAAGATTCGAATCGAAACAGTGTTCTGGCGTATCCTAAAAGGAAGTCACATCGATGATATGAAAGGTGTTTACCGATTTTTCTTAATCGGTTGTTTCGTCTTGGGAATGGTTTTCGGAGAGGGAAGTTGTAAGATGGAAAGTAAGATTTTAAAATTGACCACGGGGCAGAAGTTGATTGTGGCAGAAGATCCAGGACTTCCATTGGTGGATTTGTATTTATTGGTTCGAGCGGGATCTATTTTGGATAGTCCCGCGACAGAAGGGGCCATTTCTTTTATGGGGGAAATGCTTCTTCGAGGGACGAAAAACAGGACACGGGCTCAAATTACAGATGCCTTAGATCAACTGGGGGCAGAGATTCATGTGGAAGTGTCTGCTGAAGACATGATGGTCCAGGGGAAAACGCTCTCTCGAAATTTGGAAAAATTTTTAGAAATCTACAGCGATATCATTTTGAATCCAATTTTTGATGAGAATGAAATCGAGAAATTAAAACGTGAAACTCTCGCAGATTTTAAACAAATGCGTGAGGATGACCAAGAGTTGGTGGGCCGCTTTTTTAAACGAGCGCTCTACGGCAAACATCCTTATGGCATGTTGACCGATGGGCGTGAGTCAACGATTCCAAAAATCAATCGCAAGAGGCTCATCGATTCTTATGATGCCTTATTTACACAAGAAAACACATTTTTTGCAGCGGCTGGAGAGATTAAAGCACAGGTGCTTTCTCAAAGGTTGTCTCGAGATTTTTCGGCGATGAAAAAGTCAAAGCCAACCATCGTTTCTATTCCAGAATTTGAAAAAATGGAAGGTCGGACGCTGGTGTTGGTGGACAAACCAAAACGAACGCAGACCAAGGTCATTGTGGGGCATTACGGGATCAACCATCATCATCCAGATTTTTTTCCGATGATGATTGCAAACAATGCTTTTGGGGGGGGCGGATTTGCAACCCGGCTGATGCAGGAGGTTCGGGTGAAGCGTGGTTGGAGTTATGGTGCCGGAAGTGTCATTCGTCCGAGGAAAAAAAATGGAGAATTTTACATGGTGGTCATGCCGGCAGCCAAGGATGCGCTTAACGCATTATCCTTGGTTCTCTCACTTTACGAAACCTATCAAAAGGAAGGTATTTCCGAAGTAGAATTTGAGTTATCCAAAAAGAACCTCATCAATGAATTTGCGTTTAAAATGGACACTGCTAAAAAATTAATTGGGCAGGCGATTTCCATCGAGCTCATGGGGTTACCCCAAGATTATTTTTCGACCTATCAACAAAAGCTGAAAGCGGTAACGTTGGCAGATGTGAATCGTGCTGTTCAAGCGCATTCAGATCCAAAAAATGTAATGATGGTGATGGTGGGGACCGCCTCTGATTTTAAAGCAAAACTAAAGTCACAATTTGGTCCAGATCTAAAAGTTATTTTAAAAAAATATACGGATGACGATTGATTTCCTTTCATGGCTGCCTGCACAAAGGGGCCAAAAGATGCGACATGATTTATACAGGAATCCATAAAGGGTGTTAGCGCTCTTTGAAACTTCTTTAGCCCAAGGCAGTCTTACGGTTTATGTTTTGGCTTTTGTGGGGGGCATTTTAGCCAGTTTAACGCCTTGCGTGTATCCGATGATCCCTATTACAGTGAACATCATCGCCCGGCATGCCAAAAATCACCTGCATGCGGTTCGGCTTTCCATCATTTATGTTTTTGGGATGGTCTGCATGTATACGCTGCTGGGAATTTTTGCAGCGCTGACCGGAAAAGTTTTTGGCTGGATGACAACGAATGCCATCGTCTATTTTTTGGTTTCTGGCGTGATGTTTTTATTTGGGGCGATGGAAATGGGCTGGATTCGTTGGAAGGTCTTACAAAAAGTAAGTCAGTGGCCGTTCATGATGCGACGAAGACCTGGAATTTTTATCATGGGGGTTACTTCTGGGCTCATTGCTGCGCCATGCACGGTGCCTATTTTAGGGGTGATTCTTTCTTACGTTGCCAGTCAGCAAAATTTATTTTTGGGTGCAACCCTCATGTTTGTTTTTTCATGGGGATTGGGACTTTTATTATTTTTAGTGGGAATTTTTACGGGCTTTTTAAAACATTTTCCACGTTCTGGGGCTTGGATGCTGTTTATGGAAAGGGTGGCGGGTGTTTTTTTCTTTGGGCTGGGGGCGTATTTTTTCTACAAAGCCCTCACCATTTAAAGATCATTCCAACTGCCAAAACCCTGATAGTGCAGGGATTACTTTGAACACAGAATAGCGTATTTTAAAACATTCATGGGGAAGAGTTTCCAGGCAATGGGGAGTGTCTTTACTTCTGAAAAATGAGTTTCGGCTTTGTTTACAAAATGGGCCTGTGATCTGGGTCGAAAATTCCAATACAACCCACTCATTTTCCCAAACCAATTGTTCCGAATGCCGATGGCAAAAAATTTGCCACCGGGCTTTAAAATGTTGTTGATCCAGGCAAATACGTCATCAAAGTTTCCATATTCACTCAAAGAACAAATGCTGATGACAAGATCAAAAGAATGAGGTGCGATCATCGTGGGTTTGTGATCTGGAAAGGTTTGGAACGAACTTGGGTCATTATAATTTCCATAGAGGAGAGGGGTCGCAGGGTAGCGCGAATGGTACAGGGCCAACATTTCTTTGGCATAATCAAAACCCGTGATGTGTGCCTTCGGAAACTTCTTTTGAAGCCAAGGGACATAGGTCCCGGCACCACACCCAAGATCTAAAATAGCGGGTTGGGGCGTGGAAAGTGAAAATTCCGTGGCTTGAATAAATTGTTCGATGGTTGAAAAATAGCGAAGGGCGCCCATCCCGATTTCGTAAATGACGGTGCGTTTGTTGTAAAGTTCTCTGGGAGAAAGAGGAGGGGTCATGACCCACCCTCACTCATCTGAAAATTCATAAATAATTTCGTCATCCTGTACCCACCCTAGGGTTTCACGTGCATAATGTTCTTGAAACACTTTTTCCTTTTTTAGTTTGTCTACATACTCTGAAAGTCTCGTGTTCTCATATTGAAAAAAGTCTGCTTTGGAAATACTGCGTTTGAGTTCTTGTCTTAATCTATAAATTTTGATTAATCCCCGTTTCCCAAAAACAGTAAAGAAAACGGTAATCACCATAAAGCCACATAAGAGATGAACTATTTTTTTTTGAAGCTTAGAGAGCACATGCAAAGTCTAGCATAAATAAATGAGGGGGGTAAACCAAATGAATATCCTTTTTTTTGAAGATGCTTCGGGCTACGGTGGCTGTTCCCCAGGACATTCTGAGGTCCGAAGGACGAAGAATCTCCATTGACTTTGGGGATCTTAAATTGTTAGGGTTCGCAGTATGAAAAAATATTTTTTGTATTTCGTGACACTGGTATCCGTGAGTATGCTGTGTTTTTTTCACAGCGTGACGGTGTTTTCGAAAGCGCCTTCAAAAAAGCCAACCACCAAAGGAGCCCAAACGATGATAGCCGAACTGGATACGACCCAAGGAAAAATTAAGATTAAGTTGTTTCAAGACAAGGCACCCAAAACCGTTGATAATTTTGTAAGTCTTGCCGAGGGCACCAAAGAATTTACGGATCCCAAAACGGGCAAGAAAACAAAACGCCCTTTTTACGATGGGCTCATCTTTCATCGGGTGATTCCTGGTTTTATGATTCAAGGGGGGGATCCTTTGGGTAATGGGATGGGAGGTCCCGGGTATGAATTTTCAGACGAGTTTCATCCAACCTTAAAGCACTCCAAAGCAGGGATCTTGTCCATGGCCAATGCGGGTCCCAACACCAATGGGTCTCAATTTTTTATTACCGAAACCGCGACGCCTCATTTGGATGGTAAACATGCGGTCTTTGGGGAAGTGGTTGAAGGCTTAGAGGTGGTGCACAAAATTGCAAACGTCCCCCGCGGCTCCAGCGACAAACCCAAAGAACCTGTGGTTCTTCGAAAAGTAACGATTGTTCGAAAATAGGTTCTGTCAAAACCGTCTATTGTGAATAGAGTGGATAGTTCCAAGAAAGTTGTGTGATGTATTCTTCAATTTTTGGAAATGCCTAAATATCTATACGATCGCTGCTTTAGAGTACTTTAAAACATTCAATATCTAAAATAGATCCTGTGCGAGATTCTGCAGGACGGAAGTGAGGTTTGACTTTGAGACCGGCTTTGAGCTTTTTGCCATTGCTTTGAATAAAATGAATCAGACCCCCTTCAATTCCTTTCCAGGTGATCCATCCAACGGTAATGGGGGTCGAAAGCGGGGCACTGTCCAGATCTTGGTGTACGGAAGTAAAAGAAGTGAGTGTCCCAGGTTCCGTGACAGGTTCGATCTCGGTCATGCGGTTCATGTTCTGTTCATTAAACAATCTGGCAGGTAAGAAACGTTTTTTGGTTTTGGAACAAATGCTGGCCACCAGCGTGGCTTCGTTTTTAATTTTTCTTAAAAAAGTTTCATAGCCTAACCCTGCTGTATACAGACTTTCAAAATCCATATGTCCTTCAATTGATTTTAGAGGTGTGGGGGTATGGGATGGGGACGTAGTATTATTCATGGCGTGCTCCTTAATAAGGCTTCCAATACAAGATATCTGTAATATCGGCGTTACGTTCTTCAGGTCTTTTCCAAACGGCTTTTACTTTCATTCCAATTTTAAGGTCTTTCGGATTGACTTCATCCAAGACATGTAAAATGCCATGGCCTTGGGAAGCACCATCAATTTCAATGACTGCGGGTAAGTGGGGTTCTTCAACGCGAGAAGCATCCCAATTCACATAACAAATAGAAAAGGTGTTGATGATGCCCGTATCTTGTAATTTGACCCAGGATACTTGATTCTTCATACAGCGTTCGCAAAAAATACGAGGGGGAACGACTGTTCGATTGCACGTATCACAATGGGTTCCCCAAATTTCTCCGGCTTTGAGCCCTTGTAAATAACGACCTATGCCACGCCCGGTATCCCAAGCATAAAAAGCATTCGATCGGAAGCGCGTTGTCAAAACTCTTTTAGAATCGATGTCTTCTCGTTTGAGAGAGGTTCCTTCTAGATTCATCCTCATTGTTGCTCCTTAGTTGCTAACAACCAGCACGGTTCCAACTTGCATCAAATCTCCCCAGGCTTGCGCTAGTCCATATTTGGGTTTACCCGGGACTTGTCGTTCTCCGGCTTCTCCACGCAACTGCCAAAAGAGCTCACAGACTTTCATGAGCCCCGCTGCGGCAATGGGATTTCCCACACCCAAAAGTCCACCCGAAGGACAAGAGGGCATATTTCCCGTACGTAGCGTGACCCCATCTATGGCAAGCTGTGGGGCTTTGCCACGATCTGCTAATTGTAATCCTTCTAAATGATGACATTCTTTATAAGCAAAAGGATCATAGGGCTCTACAATATTAATTTCTTTTTTGGGTTCACGAATGTCCGCCATTTTGTAGGCCATGCGTGCGGCATTTTCGACATATTGAGGGTACGCAAGATCGCGGTTGGTCCAATAGGCAGTATCCAAATTCCAACCCACACCACTGATCCAGACAGGCTTTTGTGTAATTTTTTTAGCGCGTTTTTTATTGGCCAAAATGACAGCGCAGGCGCCATCGCTCGTTGGGGAAACCATTTCTCGAAGGACTGGCCAGGCCAAAACTTCAGAATTTAAAACTTGTTCGAGTGTGATTTCTTTTCCCAGTTGTGCGGCTGGGTGTTTCAAGGCATTGTTTTTATTTTTAACCGAAACAGGGGCAATGTCTTTAATTTGAAGGCCGTAGGTGCTCATGTATCGATTCATTTCAAGCGCAAAAATCCAAAGCAAATTGGGTTTTAAAGGGCGTTCGGTCATATTGTCAAAAATCGTAAGAAAAGCTCCTTGCGGGTGTGGTTGAAAGGTAGACATCTTTTCTTCGCAAACAACGAGAGCGGTTTCGAACATCCCAGAAGCAATATGGTACCAGCCTTGAATGGGTGCAAAAACACCCGTTCCCCCACCGACGTAACCACGGCTGTAAGGTTTTTGCCAGCCACCTGATCCATCGCAAAGGTATTCCCCTTTCATGTGAATGCCATCAAAGGCATCCGGTGCGGTCCCTTGAATGACGCAATCAATATCGTCTAAGGTCATTTCTGCAGAATCGAGCGCCATGCGAACTGCTTCAAACGCCAGTTCTTTCGGTGTTTCTTGAGCACGGCGAACGAATTTCGTCATGCCTGCGCCTACAATGGCAACTTCATTTTTACCGCCTGACATGTTTCAAGCTCCTTTTTGACTGTAAATCATGGTTACGCCACTGGTGGTTGGAAGTCCGCGCCAAGAAAAGGCAAGACCCGTTTTTACTTTGTCTAATTGCCTGGGGCCTGCTTCTGCCCGTAATTGTTTTACAATTTCAAGTGTCCTAAATCCACCTGTGGCTTCGAGTACGTGCCCCATGCCCAAGCTGCCACCGGAAACATTTGTGGGCGTTTTCCCATCGGGATCGAGTGCTCCTTGAAGCAAAGCTTTCCCCGATTTTCCGGTCTCATAAATTCCCAAGGCTTCCAAATGCTCAAGCTCTTTATAAGAAAACGTGTCGTCGATCTCAAAAAAATCAATTTGTTTTTTAGGATTTCGAATGCCAGCTTGTCGATAGGCCATCTGTGCTGAAAGAGCAGCGTAGGCGCAGCGATTCCAATCTCTTGTTTCAAGGGAAGGTGCATCTGAAATCCAGCCGCACCCTTTGATCCAAACAGGGGTTCGGTTCATTTTTTTTGCAATTTTTGAGGATGCCAAGACAAACACAATGGCACCGTCGGTAGGCTCTGCATGTTGTAGTTGGGTGAGCGGTGTTGAAGTTGGCTCGGAACTTAAAACTTCCCGTGTCGTTAACCGCGTTCCATAGGTACTCAAGTCATTTTTTAAAGCATTGCGTTTGTTTTTAACAACCACTTCGGCGCATTGTTCTAACGTATTTTTGGAGATATCTAAAAAACGTTGCATTTCTAAACCAGCAATAAAATGAGGATTGAGATGGAGTGGGCGTGTTAAAATGGGATCGGTTGCGTAGTGTAAAATAGCATCTAGGGTTTTAATGTTAGAGGCTTTGGAATGTGCTTCGACAACCACCAATTGCTGGAGGCCAGTTCGAATGTTCATGACAGCGGTTGCAAGACCGAGCAAGGTATCTCCGCTGATGGTATGCATTGGTTTTTGAATGCCGCCCAATTGATCTGGCGTGTATTCATCAAAAATGGAAGTTCCTTCTAAAAAATCTTCGGCGCAACTGATAAAACCATCGATGTCACGGTGAGAGGCAAGGTTGGCATCATGATACGCACGCACACAGGCCTCATAAATCATTTCTTTATAAGAAACCTCGGGTGTTAATTTTCGCGTCGGGGTGTAACCCACCCCTACAATGGCAACAGAATTCGACATCCACACTCCTTAATAATTTGCCGTTCAACTAACTCCTTTCGAAAACAGGTGTCAAGATAAATTGAGATGAGAGACAAATTGAAACACAAAATGAAAAGTGTTACACAACCTATTAAGGAGAACGTATGGAAAAAGATCCGCTCAAAACGACATCAGAGATGGTGAAGGCAAGTTATCACAGAAGCGAAGCGAATATAAAGATGGTTCGGCAGCGATTGAAGCGGCCTTTCACCTTGGCTGAAAAAATTTTATTTGGACATGTCAGTGATCCAAAGACACAAGAGCTATCCCCTTGGAAAAGTATTTTAAAATTAAAAGTAGATCGCGTGTGTATGCAAGATGCCACAGCACAAATGGCCATGTTGCAATTTATGCAATCAGGTCGGAAAAAAGCAGCGGTAAAATCAACGATCCATTGCGATCATTTAATTCAAGCCTATCGAGGCGCCAAAAAAGACATCGAAGTTGCTATTCAAACCAATCAAGAGGTGTATGATTTTTTAAAATCGGCAGCGCACCGGCATGGGGTTGGATTTTGGGGACCAGGTTCTGGCATTATTCATCAAGTTTTCTTGGAAAATTATGCCTTTCCAGGTGGGCTTGTGATTGGGACCGATTCGCATACGCCCAATGCGGGTGGATTGTGTATGGTTGCGATTGGCGTGGGCGGTGCAGATGCCGCAGAAGTTATGGCGGGATCTGATTTTGAGGTGCTGTATCCCAAACTGATTGGGATTCGCTTGACGGGGGAACTCCAAGGCTGGGCATCTCCCAAAGATGTGATTTTAAAAGTGTGTGAGATTTTAACGACGAGCGGTGGGACCAACGCCATCTTAGAATATTTTGGTCCAGGAACGCAGTCCATCTCGGCGACAGGAAAAGCAACCATTACCAACATGGGGGCAGAATTGGGCGCCACCACATCGGTCTTTCCGTACGATGCCGCAACGGGTGATTATTTAAAATCAACAAAAAGAAGTGATTTAAATGAGTTAGCAAGTAAATTTAAAGATACACTTTTAATGCCGGACCCAGAGGTGTTTCAACATCCAGAACCTTTTTTTGATCGAGTGATTGACATTCATTTATCTGAATTAGAGCCTTATGTGGTGGGGCCTCATTCTCCAGATGTGGCGCGATCGATTTCAAAATTAAAAAGTGAGTTGGAAGCGCACGCGGAGTGGCCCAAAAAAATTTCAACTTGCTTAATTGGAAGCTGCACCAATTCTTCGTATGAAGATTTATCGCGGGTGGTCGATATTGCCGAACAAGCCAGACGTAAAGGGCTTAAAGTGAAATCAAATTTGATGATTACCCCTGGATCAGAGATGATTTATGAAACCATTGCACGCGATGGATTTATTAAAATCTTAGAATCTGTGGGTGGTGTGGTGATGGCCAATGCCTGTGGCCCGTGTATCGGTCAGTGGCGGCGTGAAGAAATAAAACAGGGACAAACCAATACCATTTTGACTTCCTACAATCGAAATTTTCCAAGACGCAATGATGGCAATCCTCAGACGTTGGCATTTATTGCAAGCCCGGAAATAGTGATGGCCATGAGCTTTGCAGGAGATCTTTCTTTTAATCCACTGGTGGATGCACTTAAAAATGAAAAAGGGGAATGGGTTAAATTTGACATTCCTAAAAAAACGGCAGCATTGCCCTCGAAAGGATTTTCAGATCAAGTGATTCATTATTTTCCGCCTACCCATGAAGAGCCCAAAATTGTGGTGAAACCGGATAGTGAGCGGTTACAAGTATTGGAACCCTTTGCCCCTTGGGATGGAAAAGATTTTCTAGAACTTCCGGTATTGCTCAAGGCCAAAGGAAAATGCACGACCGATCATATTTCCCCCGCGGGGCCATGGTTAAAATATCGAGGACATTTGGATAAAATCAGTGACAACATGTTTATGGGGGCTGTCAATGCCTTTACGCTTACGCCGGGGACGGGCATTAACATTATGAATGTGGAGAAAGATCAGCCGCTATCGGGCATTGCGCGTGAGTATAAGACGCGTCGTTTGGGATGGGCGGTGATCGGGGATGAAAACTATGGAGAAGGATCCTCCAGGGAGCATGCTGCGATGTCGCCACGGCACTTAGGCTGTCTGGTGGTGATCGTTCGAAGTTTTGCGCGGATTCATGAAACCAATTTAAAAAAACAAGGGATTCTGCCACTGGTTTTTACAGATTCCAAAGACTACGACAAAATTCGTTCAAAAGATTTCGTTTCGCTCTTTCGGTTAAAAGAGTTGAAGCCCGGATCTCTTGTGGAATGTGAGTTGTTTCATTCAGAGGATAATACCCGAGAGCGATTGAAGCTTCGACATTCGATGACTGCGGAACAAATTGAGTGGTTTAAATCTGGATCAGCGATGAATTATTTTTCCAGAAAATCATCTGCCTAGTCCATGGCAAATTCATTCGTTCATTTGCATCTGCATACGCAATATTCTCTTTTAGATGGCGCCATCAAAATTCCGGATTTGGTTCGGTTGGCCAAAGAATATGAAATGCCGGCCGTGGCCATGACCGATCATGGCAACTTATTTGGAGCCATTGAATTTTACAACCTTGCCAAAGGCATGAACATTAAGCCCATCCTAGGGTGTGAGGTATATGTGGCCCCTGGAAGTCGTCTTAAAAAAGAACTTCCGAAAGGAAAAGGGATTGAGGATCCGTATTATCACTTGACGGTTCTCTGTATGAATAAAAAGGGCTATGAAAATTTATGTCGCTTGATCACCTCGGCTAATTTTGAGGGATTTTATTATAAACCTCGGATCGATAAAGAAATTTTAAAAGAATATCATGAAGGGCTGTTGGTGCTCTCTGGGTGTTTGAGCAGCGAATTGAGTTATTATGTTGCTCAGCGTCAAGAACAAAAAGCCAAAAAATTAATTGAGTGGTACAAACAGGTTTTTGGAGATCGCTTCTATTTTGAAATTCAAGAAAATAAATTAGAAGAACAAAAGAAATTAAATCGTGCCTTAAAGCGCTATGGGGAGCAGTATGAGATACCCTTGGTTGCCACCAATGATTGTCATTATCCCCATGAAGAAGATGCCATGGCGCACGAAGTATTGTTGTGTATTCAAACGGGCAAAACCTTGCAAGACAGCGATCGTATGCATTTTGATTCTCATGAATTTTATTTTAAAGATGCTGCGGCGATGGCAGAGGCGTTTCGAGAGGATCCCAAGGCCTGTGACATAACGCTTGAAATTGCAGAACGCTGTGAGCTCAACTTTGAGCTTAGCAAAATTTATTTACCGGATTTTCATTTGGAGACCTCTGAAAATTTAGATGTGTATTTGGCAAAGAAGGCAGAGGGGGGATTAAAGACCAAGCTCGAAAAGATTTTCAAAAAGCACAGCAGCACCGATGAAGTTCGAAAAACCTACGAAGCCAGGCTTCAAGATGAATTGGCGATTATTCAAAAAACAGGATTTGCTGGATATTTTTTAATTGTTGCAGATTTTGTAAACTTTGCGCAGCAGCAAGGGATTCCGGTGGGACCCGGGCGAGGATCGGCCGCAGGCTCTTTGGTTGCGTATTGTCTGAATATTACGAACATTGATCCCATCCCCCACCATTTGATTTTTGAGCGATTTTTAAATCCAGAGCGGGTGAGCATGCCCGATATGGATATTGATTTTTGTATGAATCGACGGGATGAAGTCATTGCGTATGTGACGAAAAAATATGGCAAAGAGAATGTGGCGCAAATTATTACTTTTGGAAAGCTCCAAGCCAAAGCAGCGATTCGCGATGTGGGGCGTGCTTATGGTTTTTCTTATGCAGAAGTGGATCGCATTGCAAAATTGGTCCCAAATGTTCTTAATATTTCTCTCAAAGAAGCCATTGAGCAAGAGCCAAAACTTAAACAATGGTATGAAAAAGATGAACGGGTGGGGAGTTTGCTTAAAACCGCTTTGGCGCTGGAGGGTTCTCTGCGACATGCGTCTATTCATGCTGCGGGGATCGTGATTTCGAATCGGCCCTTGGTGGAGTACATGCCTCTTTTTTGTGGGAAAGATGGCGAAATTGTTACGTCCTTCGACATGAAGCATGTTGAAAAAATTGGGCTCATTAAATTTGATTTTTTGGGGCTAAAAACGCTGACGGTCTTAGACAATATTATTAAGGTTATTCGAAAAACCTTGGACCCCCATTTTGATCTGAATGAAATCGATGTTAACGATAAAAATGTGTATGAACTTTTTTCGAAGGGTGACACGGCAGGTATATTTCAGTTTGAATCTTCCGGGATGCGAGATTTACTGGGCAAATTAAAACCGGCGCGGTTCGATGACATTATTGCTGCCAATGCGCTTTTTCGTCCAGGTCCCATGATGCATTTGGATAACTTTATTGAACGGCGCCATGGTCGTGTGGCGGTCAATTATCCTTTGCCGCAATTGGCGGGCATTCTTCAAGATAGTTACGGGATTATTGTTTATCAGGAACAAGTCATGAAAATTGCAAATGTCTTAGCCAATTATACATTGGGGGAAGCCGATATTTTAAGACGGGCGATGGGAAAGAAAAATGTGACAGAGATGGCCAAGCAAAAAGAAAGATTTATGCGAGGTGCAAAACAGAATCATCTTGATGAAAAAAAAGCAGGGGAGATATTTGATCTCATGGCAAAATTTGCAGAATATGGTTTCAATAAGTCACATGCGCAAGCTTATGCCACCATTGCTTTTCAAACGGCCTATGTAAAGTGTTATCATCGCGTGCTCTTTATGTGTGAAACGCTTACCACCGAAATGGAAAATACAGATAAGCTGACACGCTATATTCAAGACTGCAAAACTGCGGGTATTGAGATTTTACCGCCAGATGTTCATTCCAGTGCTTATGAATTTACAGTGGTGGGGCAACAGATTCGTTTTGGGTTGGGGGCGATTAAAAATGTTGGACAGATTGCGATTGAAGCCATTCTAGAGGCCCGTTCCCGTGTAAAACAGTTTCGATCGTTTTCGCATTTCTGTGAGTCGGTCGATTTGCGTAAAGTCAACCGTAAGGTGATTGAAAGCTTGATTAAAGCAGGGGCGTTGGATTCCATTCAGACCCATCGTGCACGTTTGATGGATGCCTTGGATGAGACGATGGAAGCGGCTTGTGGCATTCAAGGGGATCGTGAAATTGGGCAAGAAAATTTATTTTCTATAGACGGTTTTTCAAATACGAAAAAGAAAGACCTTCCAGAGGCGCTGTCGGTGGCAGAATGGCCTTTCATGCGAAAACTTCGTTAT
The DNA here is from genome assembly GCA_016198185.1 of Deltaproteobacteria bacterium. Classification (GTDB taxonomy): domain Bacteria; phylum Bdellovibrionota; class JACOXK01; order 2-02-FULL-40-11; family 2-02-FULL-40-11; genus JACQJD01. The sequence goes on along the minus strand of JACQJD010000068.1, from coordinate 14,006 downwards.
GAACGAGAAGCAACGGGCCTTTATATTTCAGGCCACCCGCTCAATCATTGGAAAGAGCAGTTAACCTCTTTGGCAACGCGCACAACAGAGTCATTGCGACAAGCGCCCTCCAAAAGTGAAGTAAAATTGGGTGGGGTGGTTCGATCGTTGCGTGAGACCATCACTCGGCGCGGGGATAAAATGGCATTTGCCATTGTGGAAGATTTACAGGGCAGCGTAGATGTGGTTATTTTTTCTGATTTGTATAAAAAAGTTTTTGATAGGGTTCATTCTGAAGAACCTATTTTGGTGACAGGAACGGTTGAAACGGTTGAAGATCATTCTAAAATCATTGCACAGCAGATTGACTTTATTTCGGAAATCCAAAAAAGAAAAACATCTCATGTCCATATTGAGCTTGCGTCCCATGAATTAAATCAAGATACCTTAGAGAGCTTGAAAATGGTGTTGGGTAAACACAAGGGGAAGTGCCCTGTTTTGGTTCATGTTCGTGAACGTTCGAATCAATCCGTCATTACAACTTTGTTGCGCATGGGAGAAAACTTCAAGGTTGTTCCATCGGAGGCCTTCATGATAGAAATAGGCAAGATTTTTTCCAGAAAGGTGGTGAGATTTGAATAACGGCGTTCTGGTGTTGATTTTTTGGAGTTGTCCTCTGTTCATGGTTTTTGCGCAACCCGTCGCACATCGTTTTGACATGGATGCCGTGCTGCGGGTGGAAATATCTCAGGCGTTGGCCAGGCAAGACGAGACGGTTACCCTCAGCTTTGAGCACAGCTATGTGGCAGAAACTCAAGATTTCGAGCAACATCGATCTCGTGCTTTGGATGAGGCTTTTAGGCATGTGATTGATCTTGTCTGTGAGCAAATCCTTGGGAAGGGGCGTTACGAGGAAATGAAACCAGAAATTAGCCAAACGATTTTGTCTAAACCGCGTCTTTATATTTATCAATACCAAACGGGGAACGTTCCATCAGAAGGGGGGGGGCATCGACTTGCTTTAAAGGTGACGGTGAATCTTTCGGCATTGAACGAAGCGTTGGTGCGGGCCCATATTTTACAGATGAACTTTGAAATGAAAATGATTCGCGTGGTTGGGCTCAATGCATTTTCAATGTATGATGCCTTTAAGCATGCTTTTGCGAAAGGGTTACGTTCTCATAAACGTTTGGTAGAAGTGTATCAAAAAAGAGGGGAAGTCCGATGGTTGGTTGAAACCACGGCTTCTTATGAGGAACTTGAAGAAAAAATACAAACCCTCAAAAATATTTCTGGCCTTCCTCCTTTTACCGTAACGGCATATGAACAGGGAGGTTTGCTCATTACAATATCCAAATGACCATTGCCAATTTTATTTCTTTTTTTAGGTTGATGTTAAGTGTGGGTGTGATTTGGGGATTGCGAGCGCAACACTTTGGTTGGGTCAGTGTGATGCTTGGGGTATCGGCGGTATCTGACTTTTTAGATGGTTACTTGGCCAGGCGGTTGGGGCAAGTTACACAATTAGGGGTTTTGCTGGATCCTCTTGCGGATAAAATTTTGGTGATGGCTGGGCTTATTTATTTTGCAGTGTATCGTGAGATTTCTGTGTGGTTTGTTTTGAGTGTTTTTTTTCGAGATATTTCTGGGTTGATGGGGGTTTTGGCGCTTGGCTTTTTTAAGAAAAAGGCCATTGTTTCTTCGCTCATGGTTGGCAAAATCTCTTCGGGCTTCAATTTGGGGTTAATCTTTTTTCTTTGTGTGAATCGCTTGTATCCCTCTTTGCAAGGGGTGATTTCTTTCTTTTATGGAGGGGCCGTCATTTTTGTGGTTGCTTCTTTTTGTATTTATTCTGTGCGGTGGTTTCGACTGTTTGAGGGTAAAGAATGATTTGGGTAAGAGTTGCTTTGGTATTGAACGTTTTGATATCCAGTGGGTGTTCGCTTTCTTATTTGGCGCACGTGAGCTGGGGGCAATTGTCTCTCATGCATGAGAGACGCAATATTCAAGAGGCCATTGACGAGGGTATTTTTTCAAAAGATGAAATTGAAAAACTAAAGTTGATTCAGGAGGTTCGTGAATTTGCAATCCATGACCTTCATCTTTCCAGTCCTTCCTCTAAAAGTTATCAAAAGGTGGTTCCGCTTTCGCGTGATTCGGTGGTGTATGCGGTGGTGGTGTGTCCCCAAGATTCTCTAAAACCGTTGACCTGGACCTTCCCCTTTTCGGGGGAGGTTTCTTATTTGGGTTTTTTTAATTTAGAGAAAGCAAAGAACACTCAAACAGAATATGAAGAGGATCATTACGATGTCTATGTACGGGGTGTTTCCGCCTATAGTACGCTGGGGTGGTTTGAGGATCCTATTTATTCTACCATGCTCAGGTATGCTCATGACCAATTGGTGAATCTTGTTATTCATGAGTTGATGCACGAAACGGTTTATCTCAAAGGAAAGACAGACTTTAATGAGGGATTGGCGACCTTTGTGGGGAACCAAGGAGCCTTGCTTTTTTTAGAAAAAAAATTTGGAAAAAAATCGAAATATTATCAACACGCTTTGGATGATCAAGCAGATGAGGCATTGTTTTCAAACTTCATGAAAGAATCCAGTGTTGCGCTACAGAAGTATTATACGCAATCTCTACCCCGTGAAGAGAAAATAAAGCAGAGAGGGGGTCAGTTTGAAAAAATAAAGGGTAGGTTTCAAAAACTAAAACCCAAATTAAAGCTCCCAGGCTATCGCTCTTTCGATCGAATGACATGGAACAATGCTGTCTTTGCAGGATGGGGGCAATACCTTTCTCACTTAGATGTATTTGAAAAAGTCTGGATTCAAAACAATCGGAATTTGGTTCAACTGGTTCAGTATTTTAAAGAGCAAGAAGAGATTTTATCCGAACAAGAAAATCCTATTGAATATTTAAATCAAGTTTTCAGCGCGATCCGTAGAACAGATCTGAGATTAGGGGGGCAAATTATTTTTGCTTTAGATGCTAGACTTAAAGATTAGCGACAGATGGCCGCTGGTAATGCCTTTGTTGCGGCATTGCCTTTCGAGCAGCAAAGGCATTACCAGCGGCCATCTGTCGGATAAACTTTGGAAAGTGTGTGCTCTCCTATTTGACAAAGCGGTGCTGTAACCGTTAAGATTAATTCAACAAGCCATTCAATCAAAAGGAGCGTAGCGATGTTAGAATTATTTCACAAAGGTGGTCCCGTCATGTGGCCCCTTCTTGTCACTTCCTTGGTTTCTGTTACGGTGATTATCGAGCGTTTGTTTTTTATCTATTTGGAGCGTCGAAAAAGAAATCCTGCATTGGTGCAAGCCATTTTTTCTAAAGTTCAAACAGGAAATATTTCTGAAGCCATTGCACATGCCGAAGGGCATGGAGATTATGTGGCACGGGTTTTGGTTCAGGGATTAAAACACAAACATAAGTCATTCTCCGATGTACTGCTGACAGGGGCGACCCAAGAAATCAAACGATTTAATGAACGGTTGTATGTCTTAGATACGGTGATTACGCTCGCACCCTTATTGGGATTATTTGCTACGGTGACCGGGATGATTCAGTCTTTTAATTTGTTGGGAGGCAAAGAGCTCAGTGCTCCGACGGTGATTACAGGAGGGATTGCAGAGGCCTTGATTGGCACAGGATTTGGTTTGGCGATTGCCATTATTGCGCTCATTCCTTTTAATTATTTAAATCAAGTGGTTGAAAAAGTTCGGCATGAGATTGAAATGGCTGCTACGCATTTAGAACTCTTGTTGAAAGGAAATGCCTCGTAGTATGAAAATTCCTTTTCATCGCGAAAAAAGAAAAGCGCGCATTGAAATTATTCCTTTGATCGACATTATTTTCTTTTTACTGGCTACGTTTGTTATGGTTTCTCTCTCGATGGTAAAAAACCAAGGGATTGCTGTGAACCTTCCCACCGCTCAGACGGGCGTTACCCAGGTCAGTCAGCAAGATGACTATACGGCGATTACGATTACCGAAAAGGGAGATATTTTTTTTAATAAGACCAAAGTAGGGGTCGAAGAACTGGCCGCACTGTTTGCCGAATTAAAGTCCAAGCATCAAGATCCGATGATTGTGTTAAACGGGGATGAAAAAGCTTTATTGGGGCGAGCCGTGACCATTTTTGACGAGGCCCAAAAAGCTGGCATCAAGCGTTTCGGTATTGCCTCCAAACCCAATTAAAAAAAAGTCTTACTTTGGACCTAGGGTGAGGTGAATTTCTTGGATGGTTCCCTCAAGTGCATAGTGCCAGGTTTTAAAGACAAATGTGGATCCAACCCTTAAGGGTTTTCCCAGAAAAAACACGTCATTTTGTTCTCGGGAGCCTTTTCCTTCAAGGACGGCGATGATGTTTCTGACCTGCGCATGATCTGGTGCATGGAGCCAGCGATTGGGCCCCATTTCTAATTTTTGGGGATAAGCAGGACCCAGTGTAAATTGTTTTACTTGCGCCAGTGGGTTTCCCGTAATGTCCAACATGGCGTCTTCGATTTTAAACAGAGGGATGAGAGCTTCTAAAACAGATAAAAATTGAATGCGGCAATGGAAAGGAACCCTTTGCGCAGTTTTTTTTATTTTTGGGCGTTCCGTTAAAGCGCTTAAAATTCTTCCTTCTATGGGGCTGGGGAGAGATTCAAATGAAAAAGAGAGCGTATCCCCTGAGTGCAATTGCTTATTTTTAAAATAAAATAACGAGCGCTCCAGGTCGTGGCCATATGGACTCATTTCTCGACCATATAAAGTTACGCGTGCAATGACGGTCAATTTTTTTTCATTCGTCTTTGAAGGATAGGAATCATAGAGATGGTCTAAGGTTGCTTGCCGAATGCCGATGGCGTCGCGTTCCATCAGGCCTGTGCGAAGGGAGGATAAGTTTTTGATATCCATATTTTCAAACGCCACATCATATTCTAAGGCCGTGCCATAGCCCAGTTTTGTTTCTGTTTCATGATCGAAACTATAATAATGATGATGGGTTTGATATCCATAGTAAGATATCGGAAGAATCAGAATCATGAATAAAAATAGCCAGCCTTTGAGGATCATCTTAGAACCTTATTGTATAATTTCGTCCATCCAAAGGCACCCATGATGAGAAAGAGGGGCGTTAGGATATCCCGGTGTCGAATCATGGTGCCAATGTTTCCAGAACTGATGGCCAGCCCTAAGCACAAAGGTAAAAAATACACAAACAAAGAAGGCCCGTATCGATGGCATAAAAAATCATATAAGCCATAGATAGACAAGGATAACAGCAAAAACCATAGGAGCGTTTGAGGTAGGAAAAGCCATGTTTTTAGGGTCCAGGTGCCCCAAGGTTTTGGTTCTACCAATAGATGATAAACGCCTTTGCTGATAATTTGGATGTGTTCTTGAAAGGAGAGGGTGTGTTCTGGCAACTTTCTAAGGTAGTCATAATACTGGTTTGGCAAAATTTTATATGATTCTCCGCCACTATTCACATAGAGCATATGCTTGACATAAAGAAGTTTGAGCTTATGTTGAAATGGATCTGAAATAACAAGAAGTACCAGTGCAAAACCAAGGAGGCCATATTTTTTGTAACTTTTGATAGGCAGGGCCACCCAGCTACTTACAAGAACGAGGCCTATTAAAAAAGCAATTGAAAAATCGTGGCGAAAAGCTGTGGTCAGCAGCAAGGCGAACAGAATAAAAATGACATAAAGTGGATTGAAGGATCGCATAAAATACAACCAGAATAAAAAAGTAAGTGTAAAAGAAGAAATAACCCAAAGATCTTTTAAGGTAACAATTGAAATCACAAGTAAAGATGTCCAAATCGAGGTCAGTAAAGCAACCGTGCGCGCTGTTTGAATAGGGGCAAGCTCAGCCGTTATTTTATAAAGAATGAACGGAAACAGTGCTCCCAATAAACAATTCAGAAGTGCAATGGCTTCCGGGCAATACCCAAAGACATAATAAAACCACCCAATCAGATGAATATAAAGACCATCTCCATACTCATGCCATTGGATCATTCGTGTATAGTTGGTGAGCGTTCCCCAATGAAATTTAGCGAGCTGAAAGCCACGTAAAGAATAGTAAGTGGCATCTCCAAAAAAGGGGATCAGCGGGCTTTGATAATAGTCTGCAACTTCTTTAATATTCCAAAGGATAGCGCTATTTAAAATGAGCACTGCCAGCATGGCCCGAAACAAGAAGTTATAGGTGAAGAGATTTGTTAAAAAAGAGTCTTGGGTGTGTTGAAGCCGACAGAAAACCAGGCCTACCAAAAAAAGAATCATCAGCAAACCAGGTGATAAAATCCAAATTAAGGAAATCCATAGGTAGTTTAAAAATAAAATGGAATGGGTCGGATAAGGTAACCGGCCACTGGGAAGAAAGTTCCCCAACAAACCATTTGAAAAATGTTTCTGTAGAAGGTGCTTTGATACACACAATGATCCCAATACCAATAGGAGGCATCGAAATAAAATGCCGTAAAACGGCAGTGGTATTTTTAAGAAAATAGTGATGATGCCATTGGTTACAACCAGGGCGATCAACCATCCACCATATTGCTGGAAAGCAGTTTCAGGTAAAGACTTCATGGTTGCATTGGGGTTATGGTTTTGCACATTCCTTCGAGTGAATATTGAAACGTTTCAAATACCAAGAGACCTCCTTCTGTTAAGGGGGTGTCATGGAAAAAAAAGTGCGTTTGACGAGGTTCACCCCAAACTTCCAGAAGGGCCAGTACCGATGTCTTTTCAATGGTTAAAATTTTTAATATTTTAGCAATGACTTTGCCATTTCGATTGATCATGGTATCGCCCATTTTAATTTGAGGTAATATTTTTTCCGGTACAGATGAAAACAAGATTTGACTTTGTATCGGAAAACGATTGCTGGGGTCAAATAAATCTCGAGGATGGATGGGGCGCAGAATGACGGCGCTTAAAGGATGATCCAGCGTGGCAAAGTGAAATGAAACAGATTGGTGGGGTTCAATGCGTTGGCGTTGATAATAAAAAAAACCATTCTTTTGTCTTCCCTGGAGGAGCATTCGAACAATGGCTGAATTATTTTTTTGAGGAGAAACGTCAGGAATCCATTGATAGAGGTGATCCAACGTTGCGACATCAACAGGATGATAGCCAAGCACAACTTGTGGAGATTCGAAAAATTTTTCCATATCTTGCGAAAGATGATCGAACTTCAAAAAGTATTCTTGTGCTGTCCAGATGCCAAATCGTTCTTCGCTGCCAAGTTCGAAACGTGTGTAAAATGAATATGTCTGGAAGAGAAACACAAGGGTTGGGATGAGTAGGCATATACCTAGCCCCAAGATGAAAATATCACCACGTGTAAAGCGATTCATGTCAGATTCGGTCGTCATCATGCCAATGATGACATTGAGTTTCAATGAAATTTAAGATAAAATAAAAAATGAAAGTTGAAGGTGGTCTGTATCGTTTATATCCAACAATGGTTTGAGCAAGTTCAGTATGTTGCTCATGCCTATGCTTATTTGCCAATTACATTTTTAAAGCGCGTTGTTTTAGGGCGAGATTCTCAATTAAAACAATATTTTTTTGATAAGTGGGGGCTGATTCATCCATTTCCGAAGAGTTCTAAACAAAAAATTCATATATGGTTTAACACGTGTTCCGGAGGTGAAATCATTCAGGTGATGGATCTTTGTGAACATTTGGCAATGAAAATTCCAAATGTGCTCTTTTTTTTATCTACGGAAAGTGAAGATGTCTTTCGCTTTGCAAAACAATCGGGGGTGTTTTGTTTTGTTTTTTACAGTCCCTGGGATTTAAAATCTGCAACGAAACGAGCGATTCAACGTATTCAGCCTGATTTATTGGTGGCCATTGATTTCACCACATTGCCCACCTTGTTTTATCAAGCTCAGAAAAAGGGGGTCAAGACACTTTTATTAAGTGCCATGATGAGAAATCGTTTTGATGAAGTTCCAGGGGTACGACGTGCCATGGCCAAAAAATATTATCTGGCATTTCATCAGATAGGCGTAAAATCAGATGATGACTTTCACCGCTTTGTCCATCAAGGTGTTTCTGCTCAAAAAATTTCTGTGACAGGTGACATGAAATATGGTTTGGGCCAACCTCCTGTGCCGATACGTTCACAGCTTCAAAATATTTTTAGATTAAAATCTTCCACCGCTAAAATATTTTTAGCAGGCAGTACCAATCTAGATGAAGACAGCATGACGTTAGATGCCTATTGTTTGGCAAAGGAAAAAATACCAGATTTAAAATTTATTATTATCCCTCGATATCGGGAATATATTAACCATTTTAAAGAGCTCGCGCGTTATAAAAACATTGCTTATGTAGAGTGGTCAGATCATTCAGAAATTCTTTTTAAGGCCTACGATGTTTTATTGGTCAATGCATTTGGTTCTTTAAGATACCTTTATGGTGTGGCCGATTATATTTATATTGGATCTAGTTTAATTGTTCGAGAGGCCTGTAGTGGGCATAACCCTATTGAAGCCTTGTTGCATGGGAAGCCTATTTTTTTTGGACCCGCCATGGAGCGTTGGACAGAAGTGGTAAGTGAGATCAAGTCTGTTTGGGGGGGCTGTGAAATTTCAGATGCGACTGCGTTGGCAAGGAATTTGATTTTTTTAAACCAAGCCCCAGAGCTCTATGCACAATTGGTTTATGTCAGTAAAAAACTAACACATTTAGAGCATGATCCCATTTTGAAAAATTTTGAACTGATCAGACAAGGTTTGCCTGAGCGTTAGGGATGCCGGGATCCATACTTTGAGCCCTGATGAGAGAGACATGCGTATCGGGTCGATTGGATAATTTGTGTTTATAGGGAAAATATTCAAAATCTAGAATTCTAAAGTTATTTTTTCCCAAGTAGGTACTATCGAATTTATTGAAAGTCAAACAAATTGCCTCGGGAGAGAATCGAACTCTCATGAGGTTGCCCTCACACGATTTTGAGTCGTGCGCGTCTGCCAGTTCCGCCACCGAGGCAAATATTCTTAGAGTTTGAAAGGGATACCAATGTGTTGCGCAATCTGTCAATGGATTCCGCACAATGTCTCAAGGAAATCTTGCAATGAGGCGAAACATTATTATACTGGCGCCATCGTATGTGTTGGCGAAGGTTGACGTTCTTTTGCATGGCTTTCTATGGGATGGGCCTCTCTACGCCTTTGGCCCAAACCACCGATGGGTTTTATGATCCACAAGAAGATCAAACCGGCGCTCGTTTTGAAATTGATGATATTGGTAGGCTTCTTTTAGGATTTGGAAATCGAGCCTATCAAGATTTATCGGAACAGTTGTTTGATCACATTTCAACCCATGATATTGGCGTTGAGATTTCAGATTACACGACCGTCATGGGTCGCTTGCAGCGAAAAGTTTATAACAACCGAGATGGCACCTATAGTGTTTTGGATCTGTGTGGCATTAAAGGGGTGGTGGCTCCTGGTGAAATATTTGATGTGGGGGGCGTTCCTTTGTATGGGGCGATTGGTTCTGAAATTGGCGCCGATTTTATTCACATCAGACAGTACGATGATAAATTAAAAATCGGATATGCGCCCGCTATGGTTACGCATCAAGATCCTTGGTATCAAGAGCTTTGGGAGGGCATTCGAGAAAGGTGGTTTGGATTCCGATATATTTTTGATATTGTGAATGCGCCTTTTAATTTTTTAACGGGTCTCTATCGTTCGCCTTCCGGTGAATTTATGCCGCGGTATGAAAATATTTTAAATGTGGTGAGCCCGCCGTTTCGTATGCCGCTTTCGGCCAAAGATTTTAACAACATGGATCCAGGCGAAATTTTTAGCTATACGATCACCGGTGGCGTTTTTCTATCGCTCAGCAGTGGCTATTCCGTGTCACCCTTTTCGGGGCAAGTGGGAATCAATTGGTTTAAAAGAGGGGCGGTGAGAATTACCATTCTCAAAGAGCGTTCCCAAAGAGGAGATCATGCTAAAATTAGGCTGACGCATCTTACTTCTGACAGCAAGGCCCTCTTTTCCAAAATTAAAGGGGAGTGGGATATTTTAGAGGGGGTCATTTTTGGATCGGATCTTTCCGTTTCATTCGTCCCTTTTCGTGTTTCGGTGGAATGGGCCGACATTGAAAAAATGGACCAAGTCTTTTCTTATGACATGAATGACCGTTTTGCCCAAGAAGCCTATGAAAAAGCGGTTTTGGGGAATTTTATTCAAACGCAGGAATTGGCAAAGGTGGGAGCCTCGGTGCAATGGCAGTATGACCGGAATACACAAACAGAGAGTAAAGGTTTTTTTAATAATTATAATCTGCTCATTTGGAAGCATAAAAAAGGGATGAATTTAAGTCATTCCCTGATTACGATTAAAGATCGAGAAGGCGTGCGGCATGTTTTTGCCTCTGTCAGTCGGAATGACATTAAAAGCGGAAATTTTTTTAGAAGCAGTGCCGAAAAATTTGAGTATTTTGTTGAAACCAATATGTCTTTGGACAATCCCGTTGAGACGCTGGAGAGCAAAGACCCGGTGGTGCTCATTGCGCTTTTTGCGACCGATCGGCATGCTTTTGGATATGAAATTCGTGAGCATCTTCAAATGATTGAAGCGATTGTGGGAGAACCCAGATTATTTGAAGAGGGTCGATATGATTCCAAACAAGACTATCGAAAGATTTCTCTACAGTTTGAAATTCGTTTTAATTTAGAAGCGGTTGATGACATTTTATCGGCGAACGAAGATCATTTATGGAAAATTTTGGCAGGTGTTTTTCATGTGGACCCACAAGAATGGGCAACAGAGTCTTTGCGAGACGACTGGGTTTCTTTGGGGACGTACCTCTTATCCATTCGTAACAAGCGGGCGATGGAAAAAATTAAAATCATGAAGCAAGCCATGGACATTGTGGATTATTTTTCTCAGATCAAAAAAGAGAAAGATCACAAAAAGAGAGCGGCCTTGTTTTCAGAATTTCATCATGACATGGGGTTCCAATGGAAAGTACTTTCGGCCTTGTTGTCTCTTTCCAAAAATAAGCATGCTTATTATCGCGTGAATTTTTTTGGGCCGCGGGTTCTGCCGCTCGAAAAAGCGTGGGGGCAGGTGATTGAAGTCAATCGTCCCCATATTTATGATGAAGAAGATCGCGGGTTTGATGGAAAAGCGCCTTTAAAGCGCGCGAGCGTTTCTGATATTCAATTATTGAAACTTTCGGATAAACACCCCATCGTTCTTTCTTTTAAGACCAATATCGCCGATCGAAACGTTCAAGGAATTTGGCTTCAGGTTCATCGCATTCGGTTTAAATGGTTTCGGGGAGAGAAATTATATCAAACAGCCAATGACAAAGAATTGTTTCAAGCCTTTCGAATTTATCCAGATGGGATGGGTGCGATTTATTTAAGTAAGCTCCCGATCGCATTTGAAGAAGACGCCCAATATGAAGTGGCCTTTTCATTGATGGACCGGGAAGGCGTTTTTAGTGTGCAGCCTACGTTTAAATTTACATTTGAGGATAAGGCGGAGATGGAGCTAGACTGGATCGATATCTTAGGGGAGTCCGAGATTTTGGATTGAACGCAATGATGGTTATCTTCCTTCAAGAATAGCCGACTCACCTTCTCAGCATTCTTTGAATCATTTGTCAAAAGAAGAAAAATCCATTACAAATACATCTTTCTGGCCCCGTAGCTCAAATGGATAGAGCAGAGGTTTCCTAAACCTTTGGCTGTGCGTTCGATTCGCGCCGGGGCCACTTGAACGATAAAGGAGGCTTTGATGAAATTTTATAACTATATGGGTCTACTTGTGGTGGTGATGGTATTTTCTGGGTGTGGCATTCGTTCCATTCCAAAATCCAAAAACGCGGTAGAGGCGGGATGGGCGGAAGTTCAAAATCAATACAAAAGACGCTCAGACTTAATTCCAAATTTGGTGGAAACGGTGAAAGGGTACGCTCGTCATGAAAAAGAAACCTTGCAGTCGGTTATTGAAGCCAGAGCCAAAGCCACGCAGACGCAAGTGAATTTTGATCAACTGACGCCTGAAGCTCTTCAAAAATTCCAAGCTGCTCAGAGTGCGCTTTCTTCAGCGCTCTCTAGATTAATGGTGGTGATTGAAAAATATCCAGATTTAAAGGCCAATCAAAATTTTTTATCCTTGCAAGATCAATTGGAAGGCACAGAAAACCGTATTGGGATTGCCAGACGCAGGTACATTGAGTCCGTTGAAAACTTTAACAACCAGGTGACCGTGCCCCCCGAATCTTGGGTAAATTCATTGTTTTATAAATATTCCAAAATGCCGCAATTTGCTGCTGAGACGCCTCAGTCCGATACGCCGCCAGCGGTGACATTTTGAAAAAACTTATTTTCTTATGCTTTTGGATTGGGATGACGGCTTGGGCTGCGAGATCCCTTCCAAAGCTAACGGGTCCGGTGGTAGATGAAGCTGGGCTTTTATCTTCAGCAGATCGTTCGGTGATTTCAAATGAATTGGCTCATTTTTACCAAACCTCCGGTATTCAACTCCAACTCGTTATTTTAAATTCTTTAGATGGAGAGGCCGTAGAAGATTTTTCCATTCGGTTAGCGCAGCATTGGAAGATCGGTCGGAAAGAGCAAGACACGGGTGTGATGCTGCTGATGGCGATTGAGGAGAAAAAAATTCGTATTGAAGTGGGTGGTGGTTTGGAAGGGCAGTTGACGGATTTTAAATCTGGGGAAATCATTCGCGCCATGTCGCCTTATTTTAAAAAAGGGAATTTTTCGGGTGGCATCCAATTTGGATTGGTCAGCCTGATGGATCACTTAAAGGGTGAAACGCAATTGGTTTCAAAAGGTGAGATGGCGCGAATGGCACAACCCGATCAAAGTCCCTCAAAATGGACTTATTTATTTTTAGCCTTCTTTTTTCCTGTTTTGATCGTTGTCATTTTATGTTTTGGCATGCTTGGAGCGACGTGGGGGCGCGTTCGAGGGTGGCCGTATGGCGGTAGTGGGGGTGGGGCTTGGGGCGGTGGTTTGGGAGGAGGCGGTTTTTCAAGTGGTAGCTGGTCGGGAGGTGGCGGCAGTTTTTCAGGTGGCGGTGCTTCCGGAGGATGGTAATATGGCTTTGATGAAAAAATATCTAACCCAAGAACTGAAACAAAACATTGAACAAGCGGTTCGATCCGTTGAACTCAACACAACGGGTGAAATTGTACCTGTGATGGTTGAAGCGTCAGACCGTTACTTTGGGATTTCGCTGATCTGCGCCAGTATGACCACTTTTTTAATGACCTGGTTTGTCTATGGTTTATTTCCAAATTTTTCTGCATCTTTTTATTTCGTTTTACAAGTGCCGATTTTATTTTTAAGCTATCAAACCATTCAAATTCCTTGGGTGAAGCGTAAACTGTTGATGCCAGAAATTGTTGAAGAAGAAGTATTTCAAAGAGCCCTTCAAGCTTTTTATGAGCATGGTGTTTATACAACAGAACATCGCAATGGTGTTTTAATTTTTGTTTCTTTCTTAGAACATCGGGTCCAATTGTTGGCGGATATGGGGATCGATCAAAAAGTTGAAAAAGGTACGTGGGAAAATATTGTGAGAGAGATGACCGATGCGCTTCGGCGTGGGTGTGTGAATGAAGCCTTTTTAAAAGCCATTGATCAGGTGGGAAAAATTTTAGAAAGGCACTATCCTACAGATGGCAAGTCCAAACAAGGGCTCCCAAACCAACTGCGGACAGAATAAGTCAGCAGGCTGTTGGTTATTGCTCCTCTTCAAAAAAGTGGGGGAAAGAATCGTCTTAAATTTGGTTCTGGCAGATGAATATTTATTGATATGAAAAAGATGACATAGCCCTCTGGGGAATGAATGATAAACCCATCTCGCAGGCCGAGCGGGCATGGCTTTTGCCCGCAAAACAGTGAGGAAAGATCGTCTTAAGTTGAGCCTGGCAAATGAAGATATATTTTTAAGACAATCTCGGAGGTCTGGCCCGCTGGGTGGAACTGACCCGCAAGGGGCAGTTCCGGGC